>JAYZDK010000217.1:0-25498 GCA_036337845.1 Myxococcota bacterium
GTGAGTTCTGGCTCCTGTTCAGCCTCGGGCTCTTCTTCTACCTCGGGCTCCTCTTCGGGCTCTTCTTCTACCTCGGGCTCCTCTTCGGGCTCTTCTTCTACCTCGGGCTCCTCTTCGGGCTCTTCTTCTGCCTCGGGCTCCTCTTCTGCCAGTTCAGCCAAGGCTTCTGTGAGGGCTCCATCTGGCGCCTCGTTTATGGTTGCCAGGTCTTCACCGACGTCAATCTCTACCTCACTGTCTGACCCGGCTTGAATCGCTTCTTGCAATCGAGCGAGCTTGGCGGCTTTGTTTCCGCCTACAGCCAAACCGAGTTCACGACATCGTTCGGTCAGTTCTTTGGAAGATAGTTTTTCTAAGCTTTCGTCGGAGACTTCTGATTCTGACTCGGGTGACTTTTCGTCGACCCACTCGTCCTCGTCGTCGTCGATTCCGAGATCGATCTCGATCTCGTCTAGGACGAGTTCTTCTGGCTTGGGATCGGGGATGTCTTCACCTGGATTGAGAACGGGAGGATGTAGAACGAAATTTGTAGGCAGAGCCGATGGTCACGCTACCATTCCTATAGGTACGGGGACAATGGTGTATCGCTTTCAGTCGACCAGGATTTCCAGGCCGGCAAATCGTGCGAGTAGTGTCTTTCGACCCGCTTGGCGGAAATGAACCACCAGTTTGGGGTTCGAAGGGCTTCCGGTGACGTTCTTGATCTCTCCTTCTCCGAACTCTCCATGCATGACTCGTGTGCCTCTTTTGAAGGCATTACCGTCTTCTGGCTCCATAACGATTCGTGGTGCGAGTTCGGTTTTGGGGGTCGGTGAAGCCGTGTGTTTCCTCAGGAAGTCATCCAGCTTTGAACGGGCATCGCTCGGAATGGTTGCTGTGGGACCGATTCCCAAGCCTCGTGCGCGGACAATATGAACCGGGGGGATTTCTTTAAGAAACCTTGAAGGAGATACCGGTTCTGGCGCTCCACCGTAGATTCGTCGGCTCTTGGACCGGCACAGGAAGAGTTGTTTTCGGGCTCGAGTGAAGGCCACATAGGCCAGGCGCCTTTCTTCTTCTAGATCACGCTCATCCATGGAGCTTCGAGAGTGAGGGAAGGAGCCCTCTCCCAAGCCGACAACAAAGACGACTTCGTATTCGAGGCCTTTGGCGAGGTGTGCGGTAAGCAAGGTGATCCGGCCGGCCTCGTCGGTCAACTCATCGGCTTGACCGGCCAAGGAGATTCGATCCAAGAAAGCCTGAACCTTTTCCAAGGGGTGCTCAAGCTCCTCCATGCCGGGTTCTTCCGTGGCGACGTCCCTGCACAATTCGTCAATATTCTGAAGACGGGAGATGGCTTCTTCGGTTTCCTCCGCTCGCAGCATTTCCACGTAGCCACTGTCTTCAGCGATTCGCTGTACCAGGTCCCCTGGGTCCAGGTTCAACAACTCCTCTTGCCAGTTGCGCACCAGTTCGGTGAATGATGCCAGGCCTCGGGCGGTGCGGTTTTTTCCTTTGGCAATCTCTTCTGCGGCCGCCAGGAGTGGAATGCCCTTGTCTCGACCCGTCTGGCGAAGCTGTTCGATAGATTTGGGGCCCAGTCCGCGTCGAGGCACGTTGACTACTCGGAGCAGCGCCATGTCGTCGGTAGGGTTCACCACCAGGCGTAAATACGCCAGCATGTCTTTGACTTCTCGCCGCTCGTAGAACCTGCGAGCCCCTACGATCACGTAGGGAAGCCGACTTCGTTGAAGTGCTTGTTCCAGAGGGCGAGAGTCCGCATTGGTTCGGTAGATCATGGCGATTTCACGGAGTGAAACCCCGTTGGAGCGGGTGCGGTGAATCTTCTCTATGATCTGTTGCGCTTCATGTTCCTGGGTCTGGCCTACGATTTCTCGGATTGGCTCGCCTTCGTGTGCCTCGGTCCAGTGGGTCTTTTCTTTGCGCCCTCGGTTGTTTTTCACCACGGCACTCGCGGCGGACAAGATGTGACCAGTAGAGCGATAGTTTTGTTCTAGTAGAACCACCTTGGCGCTTGGCCACTCCTTCTCAAAGTCCAAGATGTTCTGAATGTCGGCGCCTCTAAAGGAGTAGATGGACTGGTCGTCATCACCTACAACGGCGACGTTGTGGTGTTTCGATCCGAGCAGGCGCACCAGCTCATATTGGGCTCGGTTGGTGTCTTGGTACTCATCAACAAGCAGGTAGCGGAACCGGTCTTGCCAACGGGCCAGGACTTCCGGTTTGTCTTGAAACATCCGAACAACCACATTGATGAGGTCGTTGAAGTCCATTGCGTTTGCAGACTTGAGACGGGCTTCGTACTCTTCAAATACCTTGGGAAGCTTGGAAGAGGGTGGGGATTCATCGGTGACGACTTGCAGCGTTTTCAAGGCGTTCTTTGCTCGGTCGATCTGGGACCTGAACTTGTTGGGTGGGTACCGCTTTCGGTCGATTCCCAGGTCATCCAGAATGGTCTTGAGCAGGCGCTTTTGATCATCGTCATCGTAGATGACAAATTGGCTTGTGTAGCCAGCGGCTTCGGCTTCAATTCTGAGCAATCGGGCGCATGCGGCGTGAAAGGTAGACACCCACAGATGTCTCGCCCGGTCTCCAACCCAATCGGACACGCGGGTTCGCATCTCCTGAGCCGCTTTGTTTGTGAAGGTGACCGCGAGGATATTCCAGGGTTCAACACCGGAATACAGCAAGTGAGCGACTCTCCGTGTCAGGACCCGTGTTTTTCCTGAACCGGCTCCAGCGAGGATCAAGAGAGGGCCGTCGATTGCGGTGACCGCATCGAATTGCTCGGTATTGAGGCCTTGAAGATGGTCGGGCAGAGGAGGGTTCATGATTTCTTCACGGCTTTTCGGGCATTTCTATCGTGGATGGTCTTGGCTTTTTCTTTGAGGGTTTTCTGCGGGGCGCGGGAGACCGCCAATGCCCCATCGGGCACGTCTTGTGTCACGACACTGCCCGCACCGACAATGGTGTCTTTTCCGATGGAAACGGGGGCAACCAGTGCGGTATTGGACCCAATGAACGAACGTTCGCCAATGTGGGTCTTGCTCTTGGTGTGCCCATCGTAGTTGCAGGTAATGGTTCCGGCACCGATGTTGGCTCCTGGACCTACGATGGAGTCTCCGAGGTAGCTGAGGTGACTGGCCTTGGCTTGAGCTCCCAGCGTGGTTTTCTTGATTTCCACGAAGTTTCCGACTTTGGAGCCTGTTTCGAGCACTGTGCCTTCTCGAAGTCGGGCCATTGGGCCTACGGTGCATTGAGCGCCCACCGAGGCATTCAAACAAACCGAGCCCGCCTTGATTTCGCTTTGGGGTCCGACCCGCGTGTTTTCCAGCACGCAGTGGGGCCCGACGCGCACCTTCTCTGAGATTTCAGTGTTGCCTTTCAGGACAACGCCAGGCTCCAAGATGACGTCCATGGACAACTTCACTGTGGCATCGACATAGGTACTGGAAGGGTCGCGGATGGTCACGCCTTCGAGCATCCACTTCTCGAGGATGTGTTGTCGGAGGGCAGCCTCGGCTTGAGAGAGCTGAACCCGGTCGTTGATTCCCTCAAGCTCGTCTGCATTGTCGTGCAGAATGGCTTGCAGGCTTCCGGCGAGGGCTGCTGCAGCGACGGCATCGGTCAGGTAATACTCGTCTTTGGGAGGATGGGGTTGGAGTTGTGGAAGTACATCCTCAAACAGCCAACGGGCGTTGAATGCGTAGATTCCGCTGTTGACTTCGGAGATTTTCAGCTCGGACTTACTTGCGTTTGCTGCTTCGACGATGCCTGAGACCTGTCCTTGATTGTCCCGAACAATCCGGCCGTACGCACTTTGTGCAGCCGTTTGGGGGTCGATACTCATCGTTAAAACACTGCAGAGAGCGTTTCCGTGCTGCTCCAGGAGTTGCTGTAGGGTTTCGGGACGTACCCGCGGGGTATCGCCGGAGAGCACGAGAACAGTGCCTTCGTGTGCAACGGACCCGGAAGCGCAGCGGACGGCATCCCCGGTTCCTCGCGGAGGGTCCTGTAGGGCGTGTTGGATGTTGTTGTCTGCCAGCGCTTCTCGCACGGAGTCAGCCTGGTGGCCGATCACCACACAGACCTCACAGCCAGCTGTTTGGGCGGCTTCTATGGCCCACTGAACCATTGGACGTCCGCATAGGGGGTGAAGCACCTTGGAAAGGGTGGACTTCATACGGGTTCCCCGGCCAGCGGCCAGGACGATGGCGGTGCGTGCCATGAATACCTCTGTTGGGCCTGGGCCTTCTTGGAGGATAACCACTTCTCACGGTGGCATGTGAGGTTGAACCGTGTTGGAGATTCCTGTTTCCCCCGGCGAGGTCGTAGACCGGATTACGATTTTGCGGATCAAGTCGACTCGTCTTGACGGTCCGGAGGATCGTGCGTTGGCTGAATTGCGTTTGTTGGAGCTTGAACGAAGGCTCCAGTTACCTGAACACCTCAAGCCACACCTGCAGTCCCTTCAACGGATCAATGAGGCGCTCTGGGATGCAGAAGATCAGGTGCGTCGTCTCGATGCGCAAGGCAACTTTGGTGAGGAATTCACGAGTGTGGCTCGGAGTATTTATCGACTCAATGACGAACGCCATGCCATCAAAAAAACCCTGGATTTGGCGCTGGGCTCGCAGAGTGAAGAGAAATCTCTTCCAGACTACTGAACCCAAACGGTCTTTGCCTCAAACACCCGTGTGGGGCGGGATATGTTGTGGTTTCTCAAGGTAAGGGCACCTGCAGCGCCATCCTTTGGTAGGGTCGTTGAGTTGGAGAGGCCTGTTTTAGCGAGGGTATGGAGTGTTGAGGCGATTCTGCTCAAATTAACCAGGCTCATGGAGGGGACAGGGCACATGAAGTCCCTTTTGACGCTCAGGATCAACGGCGAGACGAAAGAGGTGGCGGCACACCAGCACTGGTCACTGCTTGAAGTGTTGCGCTACGACATGGGACTCACGGGCTCCAAGCAGGGTTGTGACAAGGGAGACTGTGGCGCTTGTACTGTGCTGCTCAATGGAGACCCGGTTCTTTCCTGCTGTACTTTGGCCTACGCCGTGCAAGAAGCAGAGATCACGACCATCGAAGGTCTGGCTAGCCCGGAAGGCCCCGATCCTATCCAGCGCGCATTTGACGTGTGTGGTGCGTTGCAATGTGGGTTTTGTCAGCCGGGCATGATGTTGTCGGCACGTGCACTGCTGGATGAAACCCCCAAACCCTCGGATGAAGAGATTCGCCAGGCTTTGGGCGGGAACCTTTGCCGATGCACGGGGTACACCAAGATCTTTGAGGCGGTTCGCAAGGCGGCGGATGGTATGGAACGACAGGTTCCCACGGTCTATGGCGAGGCGGCGGATGGCTTCCTGGTGTTGGGTGCCCGGGGACGCAAAGCCGACTCCATCGCCAAAGCGACGGGGGAGGCCATCTATACGGATGACATACAGCTACCCCGAATGGTTCACGGCAAGATTCTTCGGTCGCCGCATGCGCATGCACGGATTCTTTCCATCGATACCTCTCGAGCGGAAGCCTTGGAAGGCGTGGTTGCGGTGATGACGGGCTCGGAACTGACAACTCCCTATTGTGTGATTCCCTGGACGCCGGATGAACATGCGCTCGAACCGGAGAAGGTGCGATACATCGGAGATGGTGTGGCAGCCGTAGCGGCTGTTGACGAGGATACCGCCAACAGAGCCCTGGGCCTTATCGAGGTGGAATACGAGGTGTTGCCCGCTGCGGTTGAGCCAAGGGACGCCCTTGGAGAGAACGCACCCTTGATACACGAGGTGGATTGGAAGGGGCGAGAGCGCACCAACAATGTCTGCAAGACTGTGTCCCTGGAGTTTGGCGAGGTGGATGAAGGGCTGGAGTCGGCGGCTGCAGTGGTGGACGAAACCTGGTTCTATGAAGGCTCCACGCATGCGCCGATAGAGCCGCATTGTGCGGTTGCCTCTTGGTCTCCAGATGGCCAGTTGACCCTCTGGTCGGCCACGCAGGTGCCGCATTATCTCCACCGGGAATTGGCACGTGTTTTGGATGTGGAACAGTCCCGGATCCGGGTCATTCAACCGGCTTTAGGTGGGGCCTTTGGTGGAAAATCGGAGCCGTTCGATCTGGAATTCTGTGTGGCGCACCTTGCCCGGAAGGCCGGTCGTCCCGTCAAGATTCTCTACACGCGAGAAGAGGTGTTCTACTCCCATCGGGGTCGACATCCCATGGAGATGCGCATGCGCCTTGGAGCGGATGAGCAGGGACGCCTCACTGCCGTGGACTCCAAGATTCTGATTGACGGAGGGGCCTACCATTCCTTTGGCATGATCACGACCTACTATGCGGGTCAGCTCTTGCCGGGCCCCATTGATTTTCCGGCATACCGGTTTCACTCGCAGAGGGTCTATACAAACAAGCCCTGTTGTGGGCCAAAGCGTGGGCACGGGTCGGTACAGCCACGTTTTGCGTTTGAAGGTGCCTTGGATGAACTCGCCTGTGCGCTGAACCTCGACCCCATCGAGCTGCGTCGTGAAAATGCCATGTCGGATGGTGATGTCACGATCAACGGCCAGACGGTTCCGTCTACGGGTATCTTGCAGTGCCTGGAGTCGGTTGAGCGATCATCGGATTGGAAGTCTCGTTGGGGACAGCTTCCTTATGGTCGAGGCCTGGGTGTTGCGTGTTCAATGTACATCTCCGGTACGGCTTATCCGGTGTACCCCAATGAGATGCCTCAGTCGGCCGTGACCGTGAAAGGGGATCGCTCGGGCCGGCTTACGATTTTTTGTGGAGCCTCGGATATCGGACAGGGCTCGGATGGAATGCTGGCCTACATCATTGCCGAACAAACGGGTGTAAATCCGGATGACATCGTGGTGGTGTCTTCCGACACCGACTTGACTCCAGTGGATCTCGGGGCCTATTCCTCTCGAATTACCTACATGGCGGGTATTGCCGCTCAGCAGGCCGGACTGGCGGTTCGAACGCGGATGGTGGAGTCTACGGCGGCTCACTGGGATGTGCCGCCGGAACAGGTGGGCGTCGCTCTAGGGCATCTGTTCGACAAGTCGGATTCTGCACGCCAGGTTTCCACCCAGGCTGCACTGCAGCTTGCCGAAGCGGCCGGGGGGCCTATTGCGGAGAGTGGGGCTTATTGGACCCGCAAGGTGGGAGGGGATTATCGAGGGGGAACAATAGGAGCCTCCCCAGCCTACTCTACGACAGCGCATGTAGCTGAGGTGGATGTAGATCCACACACCGGTATTGTCCGAGTAGAGCGTGTGTGGGCGGCTCACGATTGTGGCCGAGCGATCAACCCCGTCATGGTCGAGGGTCAGATTGAGGGCTCGGTTTATATGGGCTGGGCTGAGGCGATCATGGAGGCCCAGGTCTATCGAGAAGACGGTCTTCATACCGGACCCAATCTCTTGGACTACCGCATTCCAACCTCGGTGGAGACGCCTGATCTTGTGGCCGAAATCATCGAAACCATTGATCCAGGGGGCCCTTTTGGTGCCAAAGAAGCGGGAGAGGGGCCGCTTCATCCAGTCATTCCAGCCATTGCGAATGCCATTTACGATGCCGTTGGGGTCCGGTTGCGTCGTATGCCGTTCACACCAGAGCGCGTGCTGGCCGCTATTGCTGAGGGTCAACCTGAACTTGAGTCCACGGGAAAATAGGAACGATACGCCATGCTTCGAATGCCCGAATTCAAGTACCACCATCCGAGTAGTGTCGAGGATGCGGTGGCTGTGTGGCATGACGCAGAGTCGGCGATGTACGTTGCGGGTGGCACCGATCTATTACCCAACCTCAAGCATCGATTGTTCGAGCCCACGGACGTGGTGGGGCTCACCGGTCTTCCGCGCCCCCAGATTGTAGAAAGTGATGAGGCCTATCTGGTGGATGGGGGCATCACGCTGCATGCATTGGCCAGCCATGATGGGATTCGGAAAGAATTGTTTCCCCTGGCTCAAGCTGCTGGATTGGTGGCAGGCCCTCAGATTCGACGAATGGGGACCATTGGAGGCAACATCCTCCTCGATACTCGTTGTTTGTTCTACAACCAGACCGAGTTCTGGCGGGACGCGCTGGGGTACTGCTTGAAGAAGGAGGGAACGTGGTGTCATGTGGTAGGAGGACCCAAGACCTGTGTTGCAGCACAGAGCTCAGACACCGTGCCTGTCCTGTTAGCGCTGGATGCCAGCATTGAGCTCGTGGGTACCGGAGGCACTCGAGAACTGGCCTTGCGGGACCTCTACCAATTCAATGGAATGGACCATCTTGCCATCCAGCCTGGCGAGCTTCTGACGCGAGTTCGAATCCCTAAACAACCGGAAGGGTTCACTGGCACCTACTTGAAACTTCGAACCCGAGACTCGATCGACTTTCCTCAACTGGGACTCGCAGTCACTGCGACGTTCAGTGGAGCCGACCTCTCCAGCCTGGAGATTGTTGTGGGAGCGGTAAACCCACGGCCCAAAGGTGTTCGAGGTCTGGAGTCCTACCTGGGAAGACCTCTGGATGCGGAGTCGATTGAGAGCATCTCAGCGGCTGTTGTAAAGCAAACTCGACCTTCCGAGGCGATTCAAGGGGATGCGCAGTGGCGGCGTGCCATGGCCGGAATTTACACCACCCGGGCTCTTAAGAACCTGGTGCCCTGAGCACGCAATCCCCCATACTCTGCGAGATTTTCGCGGAGTATGGGGGATTGTGCGTCGAAACTCTTCCCGGTTTACTTCGGGGGGGCTGAACCCGATCCGCCTGCATTGCCAGCACCTGGACGTGCACGCTTAGGCGGGCCGGCCATGGGCTTCTTGGCGGTTTCTTCTGCAGCTTCGGCCGCTGGGGCCTCCTCGCCGCCACACGCATCTGCAGCTTCTTCACCATCACCAGCAGCTTCTTCGGCGCCGCAGGCATCGGCTGCTTCTTCGCCATCACCAGCGGCTTCCTCACCAGCGGCTTCCTCAGCAGCGGGTGCTTCCTCAGCAGCGGGTGCTTCCTCAGCAGCGGGTGCTGCCTCGGCGGCCGGGGCTTCCTCGGTGACCGGGGCTTCCTCGCCTCCACCGCACGCAACCGTGAATGTGAGGGCGACTCCGATAGACAGGGCCAAGCGTTTCATGATTTTCCTCCGTGGGTCACACGCACTCGTTGTGTCGCATGCATGCATTGCCGCACAAGGGGCATACTACAGGGGCGGAAAAAGATTGCAAGGGGGCCGACTATCGCAGCATTCCTGACACTGATTACGCTGCTGCGAACGATTCACGGCTTGCCAACCCCCATACCAATCGGTTAGCTGGCGCGCCTTCTCGTGTAGGCACCAAACGGGGGTTTCAAAGTGAACTCAGAACTTGATTTGATCCGCAATATCGGAATCAGCGCACATATCGACTCCGGAAAAACGACTCTAACGGAGCGGATTCTGTTCTACACGGACAGGATTCATGCCATCCATGATGTTCGTGGCAAGGACGGTGTCGGCGCAAAAATGGACTCGATGGAACTCGAGCGTGAGCGTGGCATCACCATTCAGTCTGCCGCGACACACTGTGAATGGGGCAACCATCACGTCAATATCATTGATACACCCGGACACGTGGACTTCACCATTGAGGTGGAGAGGGCCATGCGCGTTCTGGATGGAGCGGTACTTGTGCTCTGTGGTGTGGCTGGGGTTCAGTCTCAGTCTTTGACCGTTGACCGGCAGATGCGCAGATACGGTGTTCCCCGGGTTGCCTTTGTGAACAAGGTGGACCGACAGGGTGCCGACCCCTTCCGTGTTGCTGATCAACTTCGGGAGAAGCTGGCTCTCAACCCGATCATGATGCAAATTCCGATTGGGCTGGAGGACAAGCACCAGGGCGTTGTCGATTTGGTGCGAATGAGGTCCTACATCTTCGAGGGGGAGAACGGAGAGATCATTAAAGAGGGCGAGGTGCCCGAGGACCTCCTGGAGCGTGCCCAAGAAGTACGCGAAGAGATGCTCGACTCTGTATCCATGTTCTCCGATGAGTTGACCGAGGCGCTCCTGGAAGAAAGTGTCACCGAGGAAATCATCTACCAAGCGGTTCGGGAGGCCACGCTCGCGTTGCAGGTCTGCCCGGTTTTCATTGGAAGTGCATACAAGAACAAGGGTGTTCAGGCGCTTCTGGATGGTGTCGTGGCTTATTTGCCCTCACCGACCGATGTGGAAAACGAAGGACTCGAAATCGATGGGGATGAGGAGATTCCTCTGGTGATCCCGTCTGACACGGAAGGTCCCATGATTTCACTGGCCTTCAAGCTTGAAGAAGGCCGGTATGGTCAGTTGACCTATTTGCGGATCTATAGCGGAACCCTTCGCAAGGGTGACAGCATCATCAACACGCGCTCAGGCAAAAAGCTCAAGGTAGGTCGCCTTGTGCGCATGCACTCCGATGAAATGGAGGACATTGAAACTGCCAGTGCGGGGGATATTGTGGCGCTGTTCGGTGTGGATTGTGCTTCTGGAGACACGTTTACGGACGGGTCGAAAGAAATCACCATGACATCCATCCACGTTCCGGATGTCGTGATCTCCTTGACGGTCACTCCCGTAGATTCCAAAGCACAAGCCAACATGTCCAAGGCGTTGAACCGATTTGGCAAGGAAGACCCCACCTTCCGGATGGGCTTGGATGAGGAAACCGGCGAGACGGTCATCTCTGGAATGGGGGAACTCCATCTGGATGTGTACATCGAGCGCATGAAGCGTGAGTACAACGCCGAGGTGGAGGTGTCTCCGCCGCGAGTCGCCTACCGCGAAGCCATCTCGGCCCGAACCGAGTTCAATTACACCCACAAGAAGCAGACGGGTGGTTCGGGTCAATATGGACGCGTGGCCGGATTTATCGAACCTTCCGAGAATGGCGAGTACGAGTTTGTTGACGAGATTCGTGGTGGTGCAATCCCCCGAGAATTTATTTCAGCAGTCGACAAGGGGTTCCAGTCCATGTTGGACAAGGGACGCCTGGTGGGTGCACCGGTCGTGGGGCTCAAGGTCACCATCAATGATGGTGCTTCTCACTCCGTGGACTCCTCGGACAATGCATTCCAGGAAGCCGCTCGCGGAGCCTTCCGAGAAATGTACCCTCGTGCCAAGCCCATTGTGCTGGAACCACTGATGCGCGTTGCTCTTGAAGGACCCAGTGAGTTTCACGGGGCGTTGGTAACCACCATGGTACAGCGTCGTGGTGTGGTCATCAGTACCACGGAAAATGCGGGGTATTCCGAGGTAGAAGCCGAGGTGCCATTGTCCGAAATGTTTGGATATTCCACGGCTTTGCGATCGGCCACGCAAGGCAAAGCCGAGTTCACAATGGAGTTCCAGCGATACGCGAAGGCGCCGATGTCGGTTTCTGAAGAGTTGATTCAAGAGTATCGGGATTCGCAAGAAAAGAAGTAGGCTTGTATCTCGGCGTTTCACACGCCTGAGAGGTACTGCAGATGCTTCGAGCAGAGATCTATGATCGCAGCCCGATGCGGGCGTTTGATGATTCCTTGCATGGGGGGTTGGCTGCGGGCGAGGTCGGTGCTGTGGTGGGTCCAGCAGGTGTGGGCAAGAGTGCTCTGCTGGTGCACATTGCCCTGGACCGGATCATGCGAGATGAGCGTGTGCTTCACGTGTCTTTGCATGATGCTGCAGAGCATGTGCGCTCTTTTTACGATGAAATCTTCAACGGAATCGCTCGTGTGTTGAAGATGGGGTTGGAGGACCGCGTTGCTCTGCAGGTAGAGCGACATCGATTGATTCATTCGTATCTCAACCGGGACTTCAGTTCGGCGCCGTTGAGATCGGCTTTGGACATGATGCGGGATCTCATGCATTTTGAGCCGAAGTGCGTGCTGATTGATGGCTACGAGTTGGATGACCCGGCTGAGTTGGAAGAGCTCGCAGCTCTCGGTAAGGAGCGCAATCTGGCGATTTGGTTGACCTTGGGTCAGAGCCCTCGGCTAGACCCCAATGATCCAATCCTGAAGTCGGAGCCCTTTTCCACCACCGTGTCTTTGATGCCCAGGGCGCATGGGATTGATCTAAAGGCCATGAAAGTTCATGGAGAGTGGGTGGAGGGACTCATGGGCCTGGAGTTGGACCCCACCACCTTGTTGGTTTGTGGAGAGGACCTGGTTGAGCCGATCTCGGGAGTGCGTGTGAAATCGGCTTCGGATTGCACGTTGTATTCGGGAGGAGCCAAAGGAACGGAGTGCTTCTTTGGTGAGCTCGCCGAGCGGTACGGAATGGACGAGGTCAACTTTACATTTCCGGGGCACTCGCAAGAGCGTGCTCGTGGGACGCGGTTGTTGACCGATCGAGAGTTGTCCGCGGGTGACGTGTCTCTTCTTTATGTGTCTCGACGTTTGAACCGGCACTATCGAGAGGAAAGCCGTATTCGGTCGGTGCTGCAGACCATCTGGCACCAGGTCAGCTGGGCTGATCAGGTGTTCGTGGTGGGGGATATCCAAGAAGACCAGACAGTTACAGGTGGCACTGGCTGGGCTGTGGAACTCGCTCGGATGTGGCGCAAGAACTTGTGGGTCTACGATAGCGCTCAGCAGGGTTGGTTTCGATGGGTGGGTGAACAATGGGCCCCGGGGGTACCTGTCATCGAATCCGCTCGGTTTTGTGGTACCGGCACCCGAGAGTTGGATGATCACGGTAAGAGAGCTATTGAGGACCTGTTCTCGCGAAGCTTCGGCGGTGCATAGCCAGGAGTGGCCGGCGGATGGAACTCCCCAGCGAAATTATTGAAGCCGATCAGGCCCTTCATCGGCTCTATGAACGGATTTCCTTTTCCAGGTATCTGAATCCCACCAATATTATGGAGGCGAGACAAGCGTTTAAGGAAGGCTTCGAGGCGCCGCCGTTTGAATATCTTCAGGCAGACTGGGCCGAAGAAGAAATCGCCATGCTGGATTCTCTTGTGGTCCCGGCGACTCATCCGTTTGGAATCCTACTGATCGATGCCATCGCGAGCACTCGCCTCTACATGGAAGCACTCTCTCTGCGCACAGCGGATGTATTCGATGAGTTGGCGGTTCGGGCCAACTGGTATCCGGACGCATCTCTGATCCAGGCTGCACAGGCTGAAGTTCGCGAGCGAGACACGGCACCGTTCTGTTTGGGAGCCCAGGAGCTGACGCAACATCTTCGCGATGCGCTGGAAACTCGAGGATTGATTGACTGGAAAGTGGACTTGGACTCTGTAATGTCTGCTCGTGTTCTTGTGGATGGTGCCAAGCGACTACTCAGGGTCAATAGCCGGGCAAGATTTCGTGAGCGGGATGTCGCCAAGCTCATTGTTCATGAGGTGGAAGTGCATGCGATTCGGGCGGCAAACGGAGACCAGCAGCCTCTCCGGATGTTCGGAACAGGATTGCCCGGAGCGTTGGAGACGGAAGAGGGGCTTGCGTTGTTGGCGGAAGAACGCTCAGCTACGGCTGCTCCGGGTGGCGGATGGCGACAAGGTGTCGTAGTTCGCGCAATTGATTGGGCTCGTGAGATGGGGTTTCGGGAGTTGTTTGAACGAATCTGTGAAGCGGGGGGCGAGAGTCTGGCCTGGGGGATTTCGTTGCGACTCAAGAGAGGGTTGAAGGCACCGGAAAAGCCAGGTGTCTATGCCAAGGATGTGGTGTATTACAAGGGCTTGAAACGGGTACGAGCCTGGCTGGATGCCGGTAATCCGGTGGAACATCTCTTTGTTGGAAAAGTAGGGATCGAGCATCCGGTAGCAGAATGGCTGGAGGAAGGGCTCCTCGACTTGAAACCTGTCCCACAGGTTTTTTTGAGTGAAGGAGAGCCAGCAGTCCGATAGCTGGGTTTTGACCGTGAAAGTCCTGTGATATACCCCCGCTCTCAAAAGGTGTGGTTGAGATGACTACCAAAGCCCATGTTCGAGTTGTTGCCGCGGAGATTGAGCGGGATGGCTGCTACTTGATCACCCAGCGAATGGCCAAGGCGGTTCTACCGTTGTTGTGGGAGTTCCCCGGTGGAAGAGTTGAGCGTGGTGAAACAGACCAGGATGCTTTGATCAGAGAGCTTAGAGAGAAGATCGGAGTGCAGGCGCAGGTGCTGGAAATGTCTCTCCATGTCGCTCACGAATATGAAAATTATACGCTGGATTTGATGGTTTACCGGGCGCAGATCTCGTCCGGTGAGCCTGATTGCCTGGGGGTGGAGGCCGTTCGCTGGGTGCCTCCAGAAGAGTTTGGGAACTATGAGTTTCCAGGCGCGGATCAGCAAACAGTGGATGCATTGTTGGACATGGAGTGAGCGTACTTGTCTGGTTGACGCTTCTGTCTTGTGGGAATGCTCCTGAAGAGGCAACAGAACCGGTCCCGTTGGGGCCACCGCCTTCGGCTGGAGCGCCGATTGTCGCACCGGTTGCAAACCAATCAGTGCATGAACGAGGTTGGAGTGAGGAGTTGGCCGTAGAGTTCGCGGCTGATGTTCAGTTTGACTGCCCAAAGGGACAGCTTGCTGTCCCTGGTGGTCCTTTCCTGATGGGGTCTACATCCTTGGAGGCTGGACGAGATGAGGGGCCTGTACACGTTGTGAATGTGGCCGGATTTTGCCTGGATCGCTCCGAGGTTTCTGGGGCAGACGGGCGTCCGTTGTCGCCGGTAGAGTACGGTGCAGCAGCAGCCGCATGTGAGAAACAAGGGTATCGGCTGCCCACTGAGGCTGAGTGGGAGAAGGCGGCACGTGGAGGCTGCGAACTGGGCTCGGATCCACGCCGTTGTGATTCGGAGGATCTGCGAATCTATCCGTGGGGAAATGCAGCACCGAGTTGTGGCAGAGCCAATCATCAGCTTGTGGGAAAACGAGGTCCCCAACCGTGTGAAGCCAAACCCTTGGCGGTTGGGAGCCGCCCGGAAGGTGCCGGTCCCTATGGACATCTGGACCTGGCCGGCAACGTGTGGGAATGGGTGTCGGACATCTACCATCCCGAGACCTATGGGTCGGAGACACCACGGGAGAATCCTCGCGGTCCGGAAGCTGGGGAGATTCGAGTTTTGAGGGGAGGCGCCTGGAATACGTTCTCTACGAATATGCGGGTATCCAACCGGTTTACTTCTCTTCTTCAGGGTTCTGCCACGGGGTTTCGCTGCGCGAGCGGAGGTCGTGCTGGAGAGCACGACCCGGTGGAAGCGCTACAGAGTCGCGAAGTTCGTGTGTCCATCACCATTCCCAAGAACGTTGGGGCAGGCCAGGTGTTTGTGTCGGCCTTTGATGTGCAAGACCTGCACCCTCAGAGAGGAACGCCGATTCCAGGGCGTTCCCCGGTTGCCGAGACTGTGGTGGGGGTGGATGGCTCGCCTTCTCACCAGGTTCGGCTTTCTCTGCCCAATGGCAAGTACCACCTCATGGCAGTGCTGGAAGGCAAAGGAGTCGGGGTTACCGCACCCGTGGCCGCCCCGCTGATGGGACATTCAGAGAACGTATTGGAGGTGGGGCCGGGTGAGAGCGAGAGTGTGACGATTAGTCTTCGTTAGGATCCAGCATGGCGTAGTACACATGGTTTTCTCCTTTGACGCCTTGGTTCCAGACCACGTGGAATCGACCTTTGGAGTCGGCTTGAATCGAAGCCAGACCGGGTTTTCCCCAGCCGATACTGGCAAGCTGACGTGGAGAACTCCATCCCTCTCCGTGGTTGAGGCTGTAGACCATTTCGGCTTCGTCACCTCCGTCCCATCCCCATACGAGGCACAGTGTCCCGTCTTTGTTGACTTCGATGTCGGGATCAAAGTGGTATCCACCAAAGCCCGATGAGGGCTCTTCAACGGGGGACCATTGCCCTTGTGTTCTGTTTCGAACGTAGACATGAAGTGGCTTTCCAGCCTTTTTGTGAAACCAGGCGATATGGTCGGTTCCATCCTTGCCAAAGGCAAAGTGTGCCCGTTCTCCGGGTTGCCCGTCTTTGCTGAAGTCCACCGGGTCGGAGAACTGGCCGTTTCGGCCTTCAAACAGGAACAAACGGGTTTCAGAGCCTCCAGGTCCTACGTCGTAGGATGCTAGAACAGAACCATCTGGACGGCGCTCTACGTTGGTATGCCAGGCATCTGCTCTTCCATTGGTAAAGGCTACGGGTTGGCTCCAACCCTGGTCACCACGCCACCTTCCAAAGGCGGTAAACCGACTTTGAGGTCCTACTTCTTTACCGATGTACACATAGGCCAGGTCGTTGCCCGTGCCATGGGCGATATGTCCGGAGCCTACCTCGTAGGCTCCCGAGCGAGTCAGGGGTTCAGGAGTGCTCCAACCGCTGGAGGGGGCTCGAATGGTGAGCCATCCCTGGGAATTGAAGTTCTTCTCTGCTCGATCAAAGACCAAGACCACCTGGCCATTGTCTCGGACAACAAGATCGGGTCCCCAGTTTCGGGCCTCCTCGAATCCCAGGGATTCGGGCTTGCTGAAGTGGAGGTTGTCTTCACTGTAGCGGTAGCGAAGCAGGTCTCCTTTCTTATGGCGGATGTAGAAGACCGTGTGCACCCGATCATCGGGGCCAATCGCCACTTGTGGGCGATAGCCTCCCTCTTTTTTCGGAGAGAGCTGCACGGCCGTTGAAAACCCGTTTCCATCGGTTGTCTTCAGGGGTTTGGGCCCAGGGGGAGGCGGGGTGTCATGAAAACCTGGAAACCCGCTTGGATCCTGCATCTGACCGCCGGAACCTGGAGGAGGAGGTCCCTGTGGCAAGGGGGTGGGATGTTGTGTTGTCTGGCCGTTCACCTGCTCGCCTGGGGCGGCGAAAGGAGCCTCGGGTTCTGCTGGACAGGCCAGAAGAAACACAAGGGTGAGCATGCCATAAGGCAGAATGGAGATCGGATTTGATTGAACCGGAGGTCTCTGCATGTTGGGTTGGCTGATGCTCGCTGTGGCACAGGGCGATCCAGTGGACATCCCTGCAACCGATGGGCTTGCATCGTATCGCATCGATCGTAGCGAGGTCAGTGTGTCGGAGTTTGAGAGCTTTGTCTCGGCGGGTGGATACCTTGAGCGAGCCTTCTGGAGTGAACAGGGCTGGGCCTGGATTCAGGAGAACACCTCTGGTGCGGGAGCTCGGGCCAGGTTGTCCGATCGAACAGGCGACCACCCGGTGGTGGCTGTGAGCTTCTATGAGGCCGAGGCGTACTGTCGATCGAAGTGGGGAGTGCTTCCAAGTGCTGCGCAATGGGAGCATGCGGTCTGTGGAACCCACGGACCCTATCCATGGGGAGAAGGAACGGAGCGCGAGGTTTCATGGTTTTCGGAGGGAAAATACGGAAGGATTGAGTCGGTTTCTACCTGGCCGGTACATTCTGGTGAAGCCAATGCGTCGCCTTTTGGTTTGCTTCATGGCGCTGGAAACGTTTGGGAGTGGACACAGGGAGCTGTGGGAGATTGGGCGATGCTCCGAGGAGGTTCCTTCAGCAATCTTCCAAGCTACTGCACCTGTAAACAAGTCGAACTGGCCAGGCCTGGCGATGCGCGTTTGACCACGGGGTTTCGATGCGCCTGGCTCTGATTGTTCTGTTGGGCTGTCCGGTGGACCCGCCGGTAGAAGAGCCGGTTTTGCCTGGCTTGAGTCCGGTCACAGCGAAGGATGTACCCGCTGCTTCTTCAAAGGAGATGGTGGAGGGAATGGTTCGGATAGAGGGGGGGATTGTCTTGTTGGGACGAGGTATTCCACAAGCGGTACCTGGGTTTGTTCCGCCTCCACCTCCGCCAGGCGAGGAGCCGGTACCCGGGTTGGAAGCCGGAGTTTCTCCGGGATTGCAAGGCTTAGAACCCAAGCGATTTCAAGTAGATACGTTCTTTATGGAGCGTACCGAGGTGACGCGTGACTCGTATCGTGGGTTTATCGAGGCGACAGGCTATCGCTCGCCACGAGTGGACGAGGCGTGGGCGGAGAAGGGGTGGAACTGGGTGGAGGGTCAGCCTCCGGAGGGAACAGGGGAGCATCCGGTTGTGCTGGTGAGTTGGCATGATGCAAGGGCCTACTGTCGCTGGGCAGGCAAACGCCTACCAACCGAGGCAGAATGGCAGTTGGCTGCGTTGGGGCCGGCCGATTCGGAATCTCGGTTTCCCTGGGGAAATGACTACCGTGCGGATGCGTTCAACCACGGAACTCTTCTGCCTCCATTCTTCGATGACTCCGATGGCTACAAAACCACGGCTCCCGTGGGAAGTTTTCCGTCTGGAGCGAGTCGGGCGGGCGTATTGGACTTGTTCGGGAATGCCTGGGAGTGGACGAACGACATGCGGGTGGATTCTTGGGAGGACTACGAATGGGATGATGGGGCGGTTCCGGCGAACCCTCGGACAGGTACTCTAGGGCTCTATGCTGTGGTTCGGGGCGGCTCCTATTACCATGACCTACGACCCAATCCAGCAGGGGAGCGCCACCAGTTTCTGGCTGAAATTCGGCGAAAAACATCGGGTTTTCGCTGTGTGCGCTAGCGTTCTCCGTATCCGAGAGCTTCGAGCTGCTGGATTGTTTCTTCGGGAATAGGTCTTGGAATCAGAGCCTTGCGCTGTAGGCTGGCAGACTCCTTCAACCGCGTCGAATATCGTTCTTTTTCCTGGGCCAGGGACACCGGGATTTCTCCCAAATCCAGCCTCTCATCGGGATCGGTCTCCAGGGCGTATCCCAGGGTCGTGCCAGGGCTCTTCCAGATGCCCTTGAACTGCCTACTGCGGGCTGAAAAGCTTGAGTGTTCGGTAAAGGGTCGTGCGATGGAATGAACGATGGGTGGTCGTGATTTATCGCTGTTTAGGAGGTCTTGGCCCTGGGACTTTGCTTCACCGGGTAAACCTGAGAGAGACAGGACAGTAGGAAACAGGTCGGTCAGGGCGACCTGTTGATCGAATACGCTCTTTGGGGGAACCCCCGGTCCCGCGAGAACAAGTGGAACCTTGAGGGTGCTGTCCCACAACGAGTCTCGATGGTTGTAGAGATAGCCGTGCTCGAAGGACTCCCCGTGGTCTGAAAACAGCGCGATGATTGTGTCGGGCCCTGCAGCCTCGATCAATGGAGGCAAGAGAGAATCCAGATAGGCAATCTCTCCATCATAGAGGGCGATTTGGGACTCCAGATCTGCTGGGCCAGGTGTGAAGCCTTCCGGTGGATTGCCTTGGCCGGGGGCGTACCGGGTGTCGAAGGGAGGTGGCGGTCGGTAGGGCGTATGGGCATCGAACAGATGTACGAAAGTGAGCGTCTTGCCGTTCTGTTTGTTCATCCAGTCTGCTGCTCGATCCACTACGTCTTGTCCCGGGCGTTTCAGGTCGGTGGATTCCCAGTTGTGGCGGTCGTCGTAAACATCGAATCCACGGTCCAGTCCACAGGCTTCCTTCGCGAGCGTCACTCCACCGATGAAGGCCGCGGTGTTGTATCCGTAGGCCTTTGCTATTTCGGCCAGAGTAGGGCCGCGGTAGCGTGAGCCACCGGTGCCGGGAACGTCTCCGTGGAGCTCGGGTTCTACTCCGGTGAACACCGACCAGTGAGACAGTGCGGTCTCAGGAATGTGCGTGATGGCGTTCTCAAATAGTGCGCCTCGCTCCACCAGTTTCTCCAGGTGCGGAGTTTCCGCTCGACCACCGTAGGCACTTGTGTGGTCTGCGCGAACGGTGTCCCAGGAAATCAACAAGATCGAATACTGAGCTTCCGCTGGTTGTCCCACGGGGCTTCGGTCGGGTTCGGGCGCGGGTGCACGGGGGGGTAATGGAGGGGGGAGGGCTTCTCGGTTTGGAGTTTCGACCAGCGGTGCTTCCGGGGGCGGGCTGGCGCAGCCAATGAAGAGAAGAAGAAAAAGACCCATTTCGTTAGCAGGATAGCCCGGTGGGGCTGAAATCTGTTCCATCAGCAGTGGGCTTGGAGCGTTTTCGGCGCTGGAGCAGAGTGGCCAGAAGCAGGCCTCCCCATCCGAACCCCTGATAGGGGGACACACTGGAACAGCCACAGCCCAACGCGGGGCTTTCTCCTCCCGTATCGAAATCGCCACTGTCCGGTGGTTCGGTAAACCACAACGTGTAGTCGGTGGGTTGGTTGGACAATCCGGTGACCGTCAGCCAATCACCTTCCGAGACTTGAACTTGGGTTCCGGTGCCCATGGGGCTGCCAAGTACGACGCGGCCGAACGACTCGATCCAGGTGTCTGTTTGAACTTTCCAGTAGTGAGTTCCGAGAAAGTCCAGAGTTCCGCCTTCGCCATCGCCAAGGATTCCGGCTCGAACCGGTTGTTCATAGAGTTCTGACTCCTCAAGGGTGTTGTGGGCAATGCTTGTGGTCAGTTCTGGCCAGAACGTGTCGAGGGTGTCCCCGGAGATCTCGGTGATGAGCTTGTCCCAGGTTTTTTCCGGGTGCTGCTCTCCGAGAAGCCAGACCTGGTGCATCCCTCCAGAACCTGTGCGGTACTCCTCCAGAAAAGCGTTGACGAGAAACATGCCGTACTGGTGATAATCCTGCATCGAAGAGTATCGATATTCAGGATGTTCAGCGTAGTAGTAGGACTGTAAGGCGTAGGCATTGGCCTCTGGCAGGGCAAGTTCTGCGCCCCATTCTGCGGAAGCCTCCCAATACCAGGGTTCTTCCCAGCCGTTGGCATAGGGGCGTTTTCTCCACTGCAATGCGTGATTGAATTCATGGGCCGCCAGACTTCTGAAGAACTCCGGCATGTCCTCGTAGAGGGGGTTTATCCAGATGTAGGGATAGACCACTGCAGTCGCATTGTCGGTGTACTGCCCAGTAAATCCCGTTCCATCTAAGGAGGGGTCCAGCATGGTGGAGAGGAGCCAGTTCTCTGAGGATAGAGGGGCGTCCCAGCCGTCTCGTTCGACCATGGCATCCCAAGCCAGTTCCAGCGCCTCCAGGGTTCGGGCCGCAACGTCCTCGGTAGTGTCTTCCGTTTCCCAGGTGACACAGAAGTGTTCGGAGTCCAGGTGCTCAGATAGTGTTTGGGTGAGATGCCCACGGGCCTCAGGGGTGGGTGGAGGCAATGGCTGAACCAGTGGGGGTGGCTGCAGCAGGGTGGGATGAGGGACTGTACTGGTTCCCGCGAGTACGGCGAACAGCTCTGGCAGCATGCAGGTGTTTGGGAGACCCATGCGGACAGGATAGCCAGATTTCATGACCTTTCTTCTCGAGCGGTTTCCAAACCTTGACCTCGAACACGCCTCGTTGGGTCTTTTCCCGACACCGATTGAACCCATCGTGGATATGGTGGAGGGCGCATCTCTCTGGTGCAAACGCGAAGACCTTTCTGGAGAGATGTATGGCGGTAACAAGGTTCGGAAGCTTGAATGGCTGCTTCCGGAAGCTCGTTTGAGAGGCGACACCGTGATGAGTCTGGGGGCTACGGGCTCTAATCATCTGCTGGCGACAGCGCTCCACGGCGAATCTGTTGGCCTGAATCTTCAGGCGCTTGTAGTGCCCCAGCCTGTGACGGAGCACGTGCGAGACAATGCGCGTATTCTCCAGCACCACGCAGCACGGGTTTGGCCGTGTCGTTCGAGAATGGTGGTGCCTTGGGTGGGCTGGCAGGCTTGGAAGCACTGTCGGGATGTGTGTCAGGGTGAACCGACTTGGATTCCGGCCGGTGGAAGCTCTGCGCTGGGTACTTTGGGCTGGGTGGAGGCGGGGCTTGAGATTGCGGACCAGGTTGAGCAGGGCTGCTTGCCCCTGCCTACGGATGTTTTTGTTCCATTCGGTTCGGGTGGTACCGCTGCTGGATTGTGGGTGGGATTGTCGTTGGCCGGCTTGCCTACGCGAGTGCATGCGGTTCGAGTGATGGACTGGCCATATGTGCGGCGAGCTACGCTGACTTCCCTGGCCGGCGCGACCGTGCGGCTACTTCGGGCTCGGGGGGCTGTCCTGGCACATCCTGGAGCCGACACACTGATTGTGGATTCTACGGCTATCGGTGGTGGCTATGGCCACCCGACCTCTGAGGGGATGGAAGCTGTAGAAAAGGCGCGAGAAGTGGCGGGACTGCTCCTGGAGCCGACCTATAGCGCCAAGGCTTTGGCCGCTTGTATACGGGCAATTGTTGAAGGCCGAACCGGGGGAGAGGTGTTGTTTGTGGACACGTTGAACTCTCGTTCTCTCACGGGCTTGCTCGAAGCGTGTCCTCCACTCTCCGGGGAATCTATGGGCGGGCTTCTGGCTTAGGACGAGATTGGGCGTGTTGGATCAGTGCCTCCACGAGCTTATCTGGATTGGTGCCAACCGACATCGCCGAGGTGTAGAAGTTCTCGGTCCACCAGATTCCAGGCACATGAACCCAGGCCGGGTCGATCTTCGGATTGATGTCCTCCAGCTTTTGGAGCGGATCGCCAAGGACGTATGGCACACCTGCGCCTTCTGCGGCGACACCCCAGGCTCGTGTGGCAAACACACCGATGGCTTGAACTTCAGACATGGCAGAAAGAAGCGCCCCAGCGGCTCTATTGGCCAGGGGGGACTCGGTGGCAATCGATGCAGCCAGAGAGGTTTCTCCCGGGCTGAACTCGAGTCGACAGGTCTGATACCCGGCGTTTGAGATGGCTTGTTGTGCTGTGGTGGTTCCACCGGCAAGTAGAATGGCAGGCCCCGCACCGGAGCATTCCACGACGTGTGGAACCATTTCGGCTGGGTCGGGTTTCCAGCGCTTGGAGGGGGCCGACTCGACCAGATTGAAGATGGTGGCAGATCCCAGATCTAGGGAAGCGAGACTGGTTGAGGGGGTGTGAGGAATGGGATTGGGAATCGGTTTTGAGGATCCCTTGGCCGCTTGTTTGTCGAGCCAATCTGCAGTTCGTTGGATCAAGGCTGGCGCGAAACCGTGTGGGCTTGGAAGCACCTCGAATGTGGCTGTGTCAGGCAGGCCCTTTGGAGCAGGTTGCTCGAGCTCGGAGAGCCATAGAGAGGGTCTCGTCATGTCCTCGATCAGAGATGGGTCGGGGCCCGGCCAGCCGGGAACGGTGTCGCAAGCACAGCCACCGGCCTGGGCTTCTCGTGGCATCGGTACGTAGGAGGCTAGGACGACCCGTTCTGGCCGAGGGTCGATTCGAGCCAGGAACAGGGCTTGTACGGCGCCGCCTGAGGCGCCACCGACGGAAATGGGTCCAATGTCTTCGCGAGATTCCAGGTAATCGAGTCCCGCTTGTAGGCCGTGAACCTGTAATGCCATCGCCGATGTGTTTGCTGCTGCGAGCAGGGCTCGGTTGTGGGCGCCTTCGGCATGGTGGATTTGTCGTCCGGGGAGGTCCCCTTCTTCTACGCCGGGCGTATCCATGGCCAAAACCGCCCATCCTCGATCGGCCATCACATGAGCCGGAGCCTGGGATTCGCCGGAGGATTTTCCTTCACCGAAGTGCCCGTGTGCCAGAAGCAATGTGGGAAAAGGCGGAGGACTGTCCGGTAGCCATAGTGCCCCTGAGATCCGGAAGTCCTTGAAGACCTCAAGTCGCACGGGTCGCACGGTGTAGCCGGGGTAACTCAGCGGCTCACCTTCGAGCGACTGCACGGAGACTCGCTCAAGAACCTCCATACCCAAGGCAGAGGCCAGACGCTCCGACCGATCCGTAGGAGCGGAGTCCGGCATGCGGCAACCGCTGAATAAGAGGGTGAAAAGCCAAACTGTCACAGGCCAACCATACCTGTGGGGCCGTTTGGGAATCACGATGCCAGGTGACCGAACATCGCTTTGCAGGCTACTGCTGCGGCAATAACACCAGCGAGATCCGCAGACAGGCCAGCCACAACAGCGTGGCGAACACGGGTCACGCCTACAGCCCCGAAATACACGGCGAGCACGTAGAAAGTGGTCTCCGTGGAGCCTTGAAGGACAGAGGCTACATATCCGCTGTAGGAGTCGGGATGCTGGCTGTGCAGAATCTCGCTCATCAGTCCGAATGCTCCTGAACCGGAAAGCGGGCGAACCAACGCCATGGGCACCACGTCTCCAGGGAGTCCAAGACTGGCGGTAAAGGGTCCGACAAAGCCTGTGAGAGCGCTCATGGCCCCGGAAGCCCTGAACATGCCGACCGCCACGAGAATGGCCACCAGGAAGGGAATGATTCTCACGCCGATATCAAACCCCTCTTTGGCTCCTTCCACAAAGGACTCGTAGACGGGCACGCCTCGGGCCATTCCGAACCCCAAGAGGGACATGATGAGCACAGGAATGACCCAGTGGCCGACGGTCTCGGAGAAACCACGTAGAGCGATGGCTTGTGCAGACTCACCAGGTAGAAAGGCCGACCAGACTGTGGGGACCACCAGCACGGCAACGCCAAGAATCAAGACACAGGCCAAAATGAACACTCCCATGGAGGTGGGGGCTGGACCTTGAGTCTGAATCTTCTGGAGCTCCGGGTCTTCTTCCTCCGCGACCTCGGGTTTACTCACCTCTGAAGGGGCTTCCTCGTTGTTCACGGCGAACATGCGGGAGCGCCCCAATGTGATGGCGATGCAGATTCCGACAATGGTGGAGAACAGCGTTGCGACCAAGGAGGGCGCGACAATGCCCCAAGGGTCCAGGGAGCCTGCTTGTGCGCGAACGGAAACGACCCCTGTTGGCAGAAGCGCTACCGAGGATGTGTTGATCGCCAGAAACAAGACCATCGCGTTTGTGGCGACTCCGGGTTGGGCGTTGAGCTTGTTGAGCTCTTTCATGGCCTTGATGCCAAACGGTGTGGCAGCATTACCCAGCCCAAGCATGTTGGACGCGATGTTGAGAATCATGGCCCCCATGGCCGGGTGGTCTTCAGGAACACCTGGAAACAGTCGAACCATGATGGGTCGGATGGCTCTGGCCAACAATCTCAGCAGCCCACCTTGTTGAGCTACGTGTAGGATGCCCAGAAACAACGCCATGTAGCCGATAAGGCCAATAGCCAGTTCAACTGCGGCCTTTGCGGAGTCGAACGCAGCGGTACTGACCGCTTCCATCTGGCCGGTGGCAGCGGCGGTCAGGAAGGCAATAAAGACAATGCCGAAGAAGACCCGGTTCAAACTCTCACTCCCATTTCATTCGTAACACCCGAACCCCGAATGGTGTTGCGACTTGGTGTTTGGTTTGACGCGCTCGCGAGGATAGCTCTTCATGTGGACCTACAGAAACTAAATCCGCGCGTCGTTTGGCTCTGGCGTTTCCAAGGCTTGCTGCGTGTGCTGATGTTCTGGGCTCCAGTCAGTATTGGTATCGGAGTTGGGCTCTCTCAGGTGATGCCGGCGATATTGGCCGGACTCCTCGCATCGGGCTGGTTTTTCCTCCAGTTGTTGTTGGCGCTGCTTTGGCCGGGGCTTGCATACCGGTATTTCGGGTACTTGATTCGAGACCAGGACCTGCTGGTTCAGAGAGGGGTTCTCTTTCGGAGGCGTACTTCCATTCCACACAATCGGATTCAGCATGTAGACACGCGGCAGGGACCTCTCGAACAGCTGCTGGGTCTCTCCAGAGTTCTGGTGTTTACGGCTTCGGGTATGGCCGCCGATGGTTCTTTGCCTGGAGTGGACCACGGGTTGGCCGAGAC
>JAYZDK010000218.1:0-5595 GCA_036337845.1 Myxococcota bacterium
GTCGTCCGGATCAAACTCGAACAAGGCTTCGAGGGCGTATTCGGTGCAGAAATCAAGGGTGGTCGAGGTGCCATCCGGCATGGCCAACGTGAACTCGGCTTCGCAGCTGGCGTCAGCGTCAGCGTCGGCATCGGCATCGGCATCGGCATCGGCGTCTGCGTCGGCGTCTGCGTCGGCGTCGGCATCCGAGTCGGCGTCGGCATCGGCATCTGCGTCGGCATCGGCATCGGCGTCTGCGTCGGCATCGGCCTCAACAGAAGTATCGGTGTCGCCAGAGTCGTCCTTGCCAGTGCAAGACACGGATCCAACGGTGAGGGTGACCATCATGGCCAAAAATAGGGACCAAAATTTCATTGCAGTTTCTCCTCCATGCAATCCCGAAAACGGCGAAGCTCCACATGATTGTGGAGCGACTGACCTGAATTCGCGTCGGGAACGTAACACAAACTACACAATTCACGCCATAGATCCCTTCTAAAGCGCTGCTGAGAGGGGTAATGGCGAGGAATCGGCGCGGTTCAGTCGCCTGGGTCGCTCGGTCTTGAACCGCGGATTCCAACCTCAAAAAGCATCCAAATCCAGAGGCCTAATGGGATGACACTCGCAAGATCGATACGGGGCGTGGCCCACCAGGCCAGCAACATAGATAGTCCTAGCAGCAGCACCCGGTGTCTCGCCAGGGTGGAGGCGTAGACCACCCGCGTCTGGTTGAGCAGCATCAAGAAGAGCGGTATCTCAAACGCCACGCCGCCAGTGATCAGGTATCGCTGATGGAAGTCTCCAATACCGCTTTGTCCGTCGCCCAAGCCCGTGAGGGTCATGACCCAGGCCACCAGTTGAAGAAAAGGCATCAGCACCAAGCTACTCAGCACAAGCCCCATTGCGAAGAACAGTGGAGGGCCGATGACGATAGAAATCCAGCTTGGGCCGTCTTTGGGGAGTAGTAGGTTTCCGAGAATCCCAAGCATCTCATCGAATACATCTACGGCGGTGGTGGACCGGGTGACGCTGGAAGATTTTCGAGGCCGGGGCGCTTGTGGCGGTGTCGGGCGATTGATGGGGGGGGGCGGCTGTGATTTGGGGTCGGGCAGGAGGTCCAGGTTCGGTCGATTGGCGCTCGCTGGAGGAGTCTCCGGGGGCGGGAGCGATTCGGGAAGGGAATTGATTCGCGTTTCCTCTTCATTGATCGGATGGGCTCGGGTGACGTCTTCGTCGATGTGTCGTCCGACGAAACTCGATCCACTTGGCGGAGTGGCATCCTTTGCCTGAAGCATTCTCGGAATTTCATCCTCGGCCCATTCCGCGATGGAGGTCTCCTGGATGGAGCGAGCAAATTCTCGCAGTTCTTTGGCCAGTGGGCCTGCTTCGGGCCTCTCCGCGGCTTCAAAGGCGAGAATCCGATGCATCAAGTCTTCCAGGGCTGCTGGGCCTCGCCCCGAGATGGAGCGATTGCCTCTCATGAAGGACAATCGGTCGGTGAGGAAGGTTTGGTGGTCGTTTGAAACCCGCTTGGCTCGACCTAATTTTTCACCGCAGAGCATTTCGAAGAGTGTGCAGCCCATTGAGTAGATGTCTGAGGGAGCCCCTTCGGCTTCGAACAAGAGACGCTCCGGTGCCATGTAGTCGACCGAGCCGAATTGAAGCTGGTGGGTTTCGGATTCTCGGTCCGCAAACTCGGCTCGTGCGACGCCGAAGTCACACACCTTTACCAATCCGGAGTCGTCCACCATGATGTTGGAGGGCTTGATGTCCCGATGTACCACATGGAGTGGCTCGGCTTTTTCGTGTGGCGGCCGGTTGAACGCTGCGTCGAGTGCGGCGCAGGTGGCTGCAGCGACTTCCAGTGCGGCACGTACTGGGAGGATGTCTCCGTCGTTTCTAAGTGTGGCGATGATGGTTTTCAGGTCCACGGCATCGAGGTGTTCCATCACGATCGCTGTGCGGTCGTCGATGGAGGTGAGGTCCATGACATGAACGATATTTCGGTGTCTCAGGAGTCCCAGCAGGCGCGCCTCATCTCGCATGCGGCAGCTGATCTCTTCGTTGTCTGTCCACTTGCTGTGCAAGAGCTTCACAGCTGCGATGTGTGAGAACCCGCTTCTATGGTGAACCATGACCAGGTAGACACTCCCAAAACCACCCCTGGCCAGTTCCTTGAGAAACTCAAACTGCCTGGATTGTGGACTGGTGGACACGTTGGCTCTCTATGAGGAGTGGGAAACTTGTGTAGATTAGAGCAGGATTGGAAGTCAGTGTGGAGGCTAGTGGGTGCTCACTCCCGACAACAAGGCGGGAAAGAGGGCTGTTGCAATCGATTTGTGGCCGTATGCGTTGGGGTGGATGGGTAAGCGCTGAGTTTCGTTCATGGCGGCATGTTCTTCAGGTAGGAAAGCAACAGCGGAGCCATTCCACAGCTCGCTGAGGTCCACAAAGTGGGTGGCGTTCTGAGTCAGTAATTCGTGGAGTGTCTCGCTTCCGAACTGGAGTTGGGCACATTCATGGAGGGGCCGGCTATCGGGCCTCATGGTGGAACACAGTGGTGCGCCGGTTGGTGCCAAGAGGGTGCTCAAGCTGTGAATACCTTGGCGGTTTGTTTCTTTGTGCAGGCTGTTGAGTCCCAGTTGGAGAGCGGTTTTTTCGGCATTGAAGGTTGCGCCGGTTGCCGGACTTCTGGGTTGGATGACTTTCCACCAGAACCAGTTGGCGGCATACGAATGTGTCAGCAGTGATTGGGCCGGCAGGCCATCGACTTGTTGTGGGTCGACGTAGAGTGTTCCGTGTTGTGAGGCCCCCTTGTAGGGCTGCAGATCGTCAGCGAAAAATGCCGTGAGGGCCAGGTCGACTTGTTGGTGCCTTAGATAGTTGAGCAGGCGCCCCACGGTGTCGCAGCCGGTACCGCTGTTGATTGAGAGATTGGTGAGGGTCACCTGGGCATCGAGTTGTTGAGCCAACTCCTCACCCAGCAGCCAGGGGAAGCTCTCCTCGGGTTGCACGCCGGGGCCTAAGGCCATGGAGTCTCCCGATACCACGATGTCGAGGGAGGCTAAAGAGCCTGGGTTGAAGGTCTTGGACCATGCGGGAACGGGCAGTGGAGTAGCGGGCCCCGGTTCGCAGGGCGTACTGGGTTCGGGTACGAGATCTTTGGCGGCCATGGAAGGGAGCGCCTCAAAGCACATGCGTATCCCGGCCTCGACTCCAAGCGTTCCGACTAGGATAAGCACGCTGAGTCGCTGCCACAAAAGGCGGGAACGATCGGACATGTGGCCCAACCTAGCTCGTGTATGGCTGGTGTGCCGCTCTCGCATGGGTCATGATCAGGTTCCATGCAGACTGGGTTTCGAGGCATCACTGAGCGTTGGGGGGCCGCCCTATTGGCCGGTGGCGCTATGGTCTTGGCGGTTGGGTTCACGCTGGGTCTGCATGCGGATCCCATGGGTGCACTGCGTGGCGAACGAGTCATTGGTGCCTTTCATGACAGCCACGTCTGGTGTTTTGATCACATTTTTCGAATGTTTTCCGGGGATGTGCCTCGGAGCGGATCGACAGACAAGCTGGGTTGGCCGGACCCGGTAGCGCTTCCATTGGTTGCATGGGTTCCGGCGATATTGTCGGCTCCGATTCGTGCCTGGGCGGGTCCACTACAGGCCTTCAATGCGGCTCTGGTGTTCGGACCGGCTCTGAGTGTTCTCATCACCTGGCTGTGGCTCAGGCGCGTGTTTTCGGTCGGTGTGTTTGGAGCCTTTGCGGGGTCGGTAGTGTATGCGGCCTGTCCGTATGCCCTTGGATGTCTTGCGAGTGGCCAGGTGGAGAAGGTGCAGGTCTGGTGTGTTCCGCTTGTTCTTTTGGGTTTGGACCGTGCCATCCGGGGGACCTTGGGAAAGTGGGTCTTCCTGGTATTGCCGTTGTCTGTGGTAGCAGCGGCCATGACGAGCCCGTCCAGTGCCCTGGTCTTGCCCTTTGCGGCAGGGCTGCAAGTGGCCTGGTCGGTTTGGCAGACAGGGCGGTCTCGGCGTGAGGTTGGAGTGGGACTACTGGCCTTGGGGCTTGTGGCGATGTCACTGGGGGGTGTGCGTGGCTACTACGGGGATTTGAGTAGTGCGCCGACAGATGGTGGGGTGCATCAGTTTGGGGACCAGAGGATGCGTTCTGCATTCTCTCCGGGCACACCGCCGGCCGAGGAAGCCCTTCTGGAACCCAGCATTGTGGCGCAACCTCAGGAGTTGTTTTTAGGGCGCGATACCCGCCGACCCGACCCAACTCGGGCCGCGCACGTGACCTATTTGGGATTGCCTGTTTTATTGGCCTTTGTTGGGTTGTCGATTTGGTCTTCAAGGGGGCGTGGATTGGGAATCGCGCTGGTTGTGGTGGGAGTTGTTCTGGCCATGGGCCCGAAACTGGCCATGTCGGGTCAGTATGTTCTCCTGGGAGGGCGCAGCGTGGTGTTGCCGGCGGCCTGGCTCGATGCCTATGGCTATCCCACGTCGGAAAGCGGGATGTACTACCGATTTGTGCAGTTGGCTTCCCTGGGCCTCGCGTTGGGGCTGGCCTCGGGGCTGCGTAGGTGGCCCACGTGGGTACAAATACTTCTTGGCGTGGGCGTGCTTGGAGCTCAACTCTGGGATTCCCACCGTGCCACAGCAGATCTGTGGCCTCGCCCTGTGGAGACCTTTGAGAACGCGGCGCTCTTTCGCTCTTGGGCGGACGACCCGGTTCCAGGTGCTGTTGTGGACCTTCCCCTGGAGGCGGACCAGCGTGCTGGAGGCGTCTATATGCTGGGTGCGGCGCTACATGGACGCCCGACAACCGCATTGCCGCGGCAGAGTCGGCCCGATGAGCTACCGCAGCTAGCTCGCGTGGAGGATTGGCTGCGAGCGGCCCTGGAGTTGGGCGACCCACAACAAGGGGGAGATTTTCTTGCGAGTCGTGGAGTGAGGTACCTGGTCTGTCATGCGCGGTGTCGGCGCCCCCAAGGTCGATACAAATCCCTTGTTGTAGGCCTGGGAGAGCCTCATGATGGAGGGGGTATTGCCTGGTGGCGCTTCGATTCGTCGACTGGTGCGGCCGGTTCAGTGAAATAACGAGTCGATCTCTGTTGGCGTGAGACGCTCCGCAGGGATAGCGAAATGAACGATTACGGAGACTTCATGTCAACTTTTAAATCCCTCGTCCCTCTGATCTTTCTCGTTGCCTGTGGATCGGAAGCCCCCGCTCCAGCGCCTCCAGCGGCTCCGCCGCCGGCAGCAGGTGGTGGGTCTGCACCGCCACCTCCAGCAGCGGGTGGCGATGACAACATTCCCGAGATTGGGCGTGGTCAGGGTGAGATGCCAAGCATGGAGGAGATTCAGAACCAGCGGTTTCAGGTTGGGGCTTCAGATGGCGTGAAAGTCAGCGGTACCGTGGTGTACTCGGGTGAGAAGAGCGGCTCCATTCTGCTTCAGGTGGTCACCCTCAAGGCGGACCCAGATCGCAGCCTTCGGGAGAACCAGCAGGCAGACAAGCGCTACGTGAACATGCTGCACAGCCAAACGCTCAATGGCCCGGGCAACTTTGAGTTGTTGGTGCCCAAAGAGATTGGTCCGGTGAGCTTGGTGGCCT
>JAYZDK010000219.1:0-4332 GCA_036337845.1 Myxococcota bacterium
GCAGAAGAACGAGCAGGCCAAGACCAGCAGCCACGGCATATCGAGCCAAGAGTCGCACTCGGTCTGAATCGATCACCAGGCGGTGTAGCGAGAGAATCGACACGATCGAGGCCAGGAAGAAGCCCAGGTAGAAGCAGGAAAGTGTCGAGCCCACAAGTACTGCGGCGAGGCCCAGGGTGTGTTTGGGCTTTGCCCGTTCATGCACATTGAGCCAGGCCAATACACCCAATGGAAGCCACCAGATGTGTTGGAGTTCCCCGACGCCTACGTGAAAGGTGAAGAGTGTAAACGCACCGGTTTGGAGGAGGGTGCCTGAGACGAGAGGGGCCGTGGTTGCGCTGGAGAGCCGCCGGCCTAGCAGGGCAGCACAGTAGCCGGTGAGGGTGAGATTGATCAGCGCGAGCACGTTGCTCGTGAGCACGAGGGGAAGCCATCCCAGGAGGACTGCAAAGAGTCCATTGAGGGGTTCGATTGGGTAGAGGGACCAGCCGGTGGGGTGATTGATCAGTGTTGTATGAAACGGAAACAGTCCTTGTCCGAGGACGCTTTCACGCATCCACCAGAGGGTCCAGATGTGTTTCATGGTGTCTGAGTCAGGCGAGCCGAGTACCTGGCTGTGTGGATGCAGTACCAAAGGCCAGGTCAACAGGAGGGATAGCAATCCGAACCAGCACAGGACCAGGCCGTGCCAGCGTCGAGAATCTCGCTCCATCGCGGACAGGAGAGCTTGCATTCACCAGAAGGATATCAGCCCTCGCTGATTAGGGGCAGGGCTCTTGGCCCGGAGTTCGGCTATGGTTGTGGTCTGGAGGTGCGTCAATGGGCTGGTCGTGGATACTGGTTTTCTCCCTTGTGGGCTGTGACAACTCGGACCCCGAGAAAGGGCAGGAGAGCGATCCGTGGGTGGTGGGCCTCGTCTTGTCCCCCGACCCGGCCTATGAAACCGACACTCTGACTTGCTCCTGGGACTCCCTGAGGGGCTCGGAAACGGCGACGATTGCCTGGCAGATCAACGACCAGATCTTGGAGGGGCTGGACTCGGAGACTCTTTCGGGATCTTGGTTCGATCGGAGAGACCAGGTGGCCTGCCGAGTGAAATCGGACCATGCCAGCTCGCCCACGTATGTTTCAAACGTGGTTTGGATTCGCAACTCTGCGCCGGTGGTGGAAAGCCTCAGCATTTCGCCAGCCGATCCCGTGGAAGGTGACATTCTGCGCGTCGAAAGTGCTGTGGTGGATCCCGATGGAGAGGACGAGGGCTTTGTTGAGGTCCATTACCGTTGGCTGGTGGATGAGGAGGAGGTTGGTGAGGACCAGGATATTCTTGGAAGCGCGTATTTCGACGAAGGGCAGTCCGTCCAAGTAGAAGTCTGGGGAACCGATGGCCTAGTTACCGGAGAAGCGGTGCGTTCTGAGGCTGTCGTAGCCGGAAACACTCCCCCCACAGCACCTGTGGTCACCTTGGAGTCCACAGCCACCGGGTTGGAGTGTGCGGTGTTTATTGACTCTGAAGACCCCGACCCCACGGACACTGTGACCTACACCTAGGATTGGTGGGAGTTTGGTCAAGCCTATGGGAGCGGAACCAGCACCTTGTCGCTGGCCAATGTTCGCCCCGGAGGCGCCTACTCCTGCCGTGTCACTCCCAATGATGGGGACGAAGACGGAGAGCCGGGTTGGGCCTCTCTGACTCAGGACGGGGACGTGATTCGTTATCGTTGGACCTTTACAGATGCGGGGGCCTATGCGGGCTCGCGCATGGTGTTGATGCCCGACTTTGATGGTGACGGATTGGAAGATCTCCTGGTTGCGACTGTCGATAGCTCGGTGATCGATGTGGAAGGTGGAGGAGCGGTGTTGCTCGGAAGTTCAGGCTTGGGGGAAAGCAGTGAGCTTGGCGAGGAAGCCGGCGTGGCGCGTTTGCTCTCTCCCTATGGATTTGCCAGTGCAGGTCACGACCTGGACTTGATCTCCGATATGGATGGAGATGGGCTCCCCGAAACGGCGATAGCAATGCCGGGCTATGCGGAAGGCAAAGGTCTGGCGTTGGTCGTGCCCTCACTGGAGCTGGCAGCGGGGGGTGATTTTCGGCTGGAAGGTGTCGGCCCCTCGTCCTCGCTTACAGCCGTGCAGGGATTTGGAGAGGCAGAGGGCGTGGGCCTCAGTGTGGCGAGTGCTGATGTCGATGGGGATGGATTTGATGAGTTGGCAGTGGGTGTGGCCGATCCCTGGGAGGATGGTCGAGGCACGGTGAAGCTGTTCTGGGGACAAGCTGTGGCCCAGGCTCGCGGACTCTATATGGACGATGCGATCACGTTCTTTGATGGAGATGGAGGTGACTTCGGTACGGATGTCGCGTTTCTTCCTGGAGCGGATGGGGCTGTGGAGTACATCGCGATTGGAGCACCGGGGGTCGCAGGCGGCGCTGGGGGTGTCATTGTTCACGACGTGTCCGAGCTCGAAATGCGGAGTGGAAACGAGTCCATGCATCCGATTTCGACAGCTTTCGCTACGTTCGAGCTTGAAGGGGAGGCTGTGGGTGACGCGCTGGGGTCACGCCTGGAGGCCGTCGAGCTTGACGATGGTACTTACATGCTGGCTATCGGCGCACCGGGTGCATCCGGCGGGGCTGGAAGCATTTACTTTTGGACACCGGACAAAGCAGATGACCTGGCGTCGTGTTCTGCCATTGTGGGCAGTGGCAACGAGGGCATTGGTCTGGCGATCGCACGGGTGGCGGATACCGATGGCGATGGCAGCTCAGAACTGGTGGTTGGAGCGCCCGGCGCTGATTCGGGTTTTGAGGACGCTGGGGCTGTCTATCTGGTGAACCTGGACTCTCCCGCTACTGGCGTGAACGTGATCTTGCCGGGAGATGCGTCGTTTACCTTTCTTGGGGAGGCTGCGGATGACCGGTTGGGGACTTCAGTGGCGGGGAGTTCCGACTGGGGGGAAAGTGGACGTACAGGGATAGCCATGGGTGCACCTGGAATCGTTCAGCCCGTAGATGGTTTCGAGGAAGGCGGTGTGTTGATCTGGGTCGACTACTAAGGCGGATTGTCGATGCCCGAGTTGGCCGAGGTTGAATGGATGGTGCGAGGCTTGCGCGACAGAGCGCAAGGGTGTTGCCTGGATTCACTGGAGGTTCACGATGAGCGGCTCTTTTCTGGGGACAGCAGTGTGGCTGGAGTTCTCCAGAGTGTAGGGCGCCGAGCCAAATACATTCGGATGGACTTTGAGGGTTTCACCCTGTTGCTGCATCCCCGGATGACCGGTCGTCTTGTCTGGGGGCTCGATCAACGTGCCAGGGCGGTCTTCAGGTTTCGGGGGGTAGAGCCCATTTCCTTCGTTGATCCTCGCCGTTTCGGAACGCTGCAACGGATCGCCAGCGATGAAGTGGAGTTGTTTTTCCGCGACAAAAAGCTCGGAGATGAGCCTTGGCCGGAGCGCCGCGATGGAGGCTGGTGGAAGAAGAGGCTGGGCGACAGGCGTATTCCCATCAAGAATGCATTGATGCGACAGGACTTGGTGGCCGGGCTGGGCAATATTGCGGCGATTGAGATCTGCTGGAGAATTGGTGTAGACCCTCGTACACGCGCGTCAGACCTCGGTTTGGAGGCGTGGGAGGACTTGGGTACCGCGGTGTGGGAACATCTTGGAGTGACGCTTTCTGATATTGGTGGTGCCCTGGAGTTGGTGGGGGAGGGTGGGGACAATGGTTTTCGGATCTATGGGCGAGGTGGGGAGCCTTGTCCGCGCTGTAGTGCGGCCATTGAGCGGTTTATGCAGTCCGGGCGCGGTACCTATTGGTGCCCGATGTGCCAGGGAGAGAACGCGTGATCCGGGCGCCCATCGAGCACACCGCCAACCTGGTTTTACGTGGGTTGGGGCTGGTCTATTTGGTGGCGTTCGCCTCCCTTGGAGTGCAGGTCCTGGGGTTGATTGGCTCGGAAGGGATTCTGCCAGCGGTGGATACGCTGGAGTTTGTCTACGATCGAATAGGCCGAAGTGGGTGGTGGCGGATGCCGACCGCGTTTTGGTTCAACGCCAGTGACCTGGCCCTCTCATCGGGCTGTGTTGTTGGGGTGATTTTGGGTGCAGGGGTTCTCTTGGGGCGGTTTCATACACCGGGAGTGCTGCTGTTGCTGTGGGGGCTCTATCTTTCCTTTTGCAGTGTGGGAGGCGTGTTCCTGGCCTATCAATGGGATTCGCTGCTGCTGGAAGTTGGGCTCGTCAGCGTGTTTCTTGTGGGGCCACAGGGTGCCGGCTCGGTCTTGGGGATCTGGCTTTTGCGGCTGCTCCTGTTCAAGCTTCTCTTGTTGTCTGGGCTGG
>JAYZDK010000220.1:0-4606 GCA_036337845.1 Myxococcota bacterium
GTTGGCCATGGACAGAATGCCCTTGCCCGTATGCTTAAGCTCCGGATGGAACTCATCTTGAAAACGCCATCCTGGACCCCCGCGACCCGAACCTTCCGGGTCGCCACCCTGCAGCATGAAATTGGGAATGACACGGTGAAAGACCGTACCCGAGTAGAGCGGGCGTTCCGTGGGACCATCTGAGGACATCCACTCCACATTCCCGGTCGCCAAGGCTACGAAGTTGGCCACCGTTCGCGGCACGCGCTCCTCATAGAGTTCCGCCACCATTTCTCCCCTTGAGGTTTTGAAACGGGCGTGCAATGCACCCTCACCAGGAATCATCTCCTGCACTTCGGGGGCTGGGGTATCTGCGGCTTCACGGGTAAAAAAGGACATGGTCACCTCCAAGGCACACTCCGTAGCGGATCCGTCATCAAACGACAAGCCAAGGAGAAGTACTCAGTGATACCCTCGCCTCAATGATGAAGAACTCGACTACCAATCTTCTCTTTGTGTGCACGGGAAATATCTGCCGGTCACCGATGGCTGAAGTACTCGCCCTTGCCATCGCCGACCAGCACAGCCGTTTTATCGAGTCAAAATCCGCTTCTGTTCTCGGCCTTGAAAATCAGCCCGCACACCCCCACGCCGTTCGTGTCCTTGCAGAAAAAGGGCTCGACCTTTCCATGCATGTCGCCCAGCCCGTCACAGCGGAGCTTATGAGTTGGGCAGACCACGTCTTGTGCATGGAGTTTGCTCACACAGCAGAACTGCGGGATCGCTATCCAGAGCACGAAGAACGAATCTTACTCTTGGGGCCCTTTGGCGGTGGCATGGAAATCGCCGACCCACTCGGCGGCTGGAGGGGGCGGTTCCGACGATCTCGTGACGAGATCGCAGCGTGCATCGGACACTTCATCGAGCAATTGCCAGAAGCCCAGCCTGAACCCAACCTGGCTCCCTGACTACCAGGGGATTTCCACACCGGTCTGCAGCCCAAGTCCCAGCCAACCCGGGCCAGCACCGGCACGCACTTCTGTACGTAAGCGCACCCCCTCCGTACCTAGAGAAGCCGTGCGCCCTAAAACCAAAGCGCCCCCCTGCCTGTACCCCGGCGTCTATGCCGCTCTCCCAGCGCAACTCCCCTTCCAAACCGGTCTCCCAGACTGCGTTCCGAGGAAGGAACCGAAGTCCAACGCGGACAGGCACTTCCCAGGAAGTCAACCAGGTAGCCTCTCGCCGGGCCGGCAACGGGTCTTGGCGAGCCTGGTACCCCACGCTCCCCACGAGCATCATTCCCGGCTGAATCGTCCTTCCCACCCAACCGGTCACTCCGCCCATCCCTTGCGGACTTTCCAGTGCCATCGAATTCGTGACACTCCCCCCAATCGACGGCCCAAGACCCAAGACCCATTTCTCGGACCTCAGCTCATCGCTGGTAGCCATCGATGCACGGCCTCCTTTGGCCAAGACCAAAGCGACACTTCCATCGTGCCGCCGAAGAGTCGCCACATCGTCCTGGTACGAAAAAAAGAACAGGGGGCTCCCTAGTCCATTGGCAATGGCCTTGAGTAATCCAGGCTCAATGGTCGTCCCGACCAGAGCTGCCTCAAGCTCCCCCTCCAACGCTCCATCTTCCAACTCCCCCGCCCAGAGAAATACTCGGCCGGGTTGCAGGTCCAGCACTTGAGCGGAGAGAACACGCCCCCCGTTCGCATCCTCCACCTGAATCAAGTGCTTGCCGGACTGACGCCGCAACACTCCTGAGGCAATACGCTGGCCATCCACCGCAAGACGTCCCTGAGGCCCAGCGCCCATGACAATACTCTCGGCACGATCACCCACTCGCGGAATGAGTTTCTGAAGTTCAGGTTCCAAGCCAGGCGGCAGCACCAGGTCATGCCCCAAACGTCCAAGCCCTTCCATGGCTTCTCGCGCTTCAAGCGCTTGCTGTTCGGTCGGCGCGGTCTGTAGGCGCAACCATTGAGCCCTACCCGTAGTCACCGCGAGGCGCTGCAAATCTCGGCGGGCGGGCACCTCCTGAAGACACACTCGCTCCTGCTGCAGCCGGACTCCCAGTTCCTGTGCCGTATCAAGATCGAGAATCTGGACCCGCATTTCCATGCGGTCAAGACGTTCCAACCAAACGCGAAGTTCTACTTGCTCCTCACACGCTACGTCTATCTGAGTCCAGAGGGGATAAACCTCAAAGCTACCGGCCAACTCAGCGGAAGTGACCCACTGTGATTTTGCGTACCCACGCTCAACCAACATGGAGTCCAACCCTTCACGGATCTCAAGCTGTTCGCTGTCGATGGCCCGATGAACCACGATTGGGCCTCCGGCCGCCCACACCTGAGTTGAGAACAAAACCCAAGCCCCCAGCATCACGGGTCTCGCCACAACCCCTGTTCGAAGTCCCAGATTCTTCTCACTTCTTCTCCCGTCTTTACATCCAGGCGAAATTGAATCCGACGATCATCATCGGTTTCCAAAACCACCATGTGAGAACCACTAGGCACTTCGTGAGAAAGCAAGGGTGTGTAGCGCAAAAATACACCGTCAATGCTCACCCTGGAGCGGGGCAACGATGAAATAGTCACCTTTCCGCTCGCCATCTCCACGGGCTCGGGTGGGCGGGGCTTGGGAGGCGAGGAACGCACCGGAGTCGGTGTCACGTCCGCACGGGGCTTAGGCTTCTTCGGTGGGGTGGGTTTCTTGCGCTTGGTGGGCTTGGGAGCCTCCGCCTTCGTCGGGGGAGGCTCGGGCTGCGCCGCAGGACTCGATGCCGGCTCCGATTTCACCGGAGCCGCTGTGGCCGGAGTCCGAGGCTCCAATGGAGAGTCCTGTCCGATCGTTTCTGCGGGCACCTCTAGAAGAGAGGCCTCCTCCTGGGGCGCATCACTCGTAGAAAACAAGTGAAGCAGCACAAACGCCAATATCAGCAGCGAAACCCCCAACGCCGCGAGGTTGATGGTGTTGCGCAGATCTGCGCCTTCTCCACTCGTAGGACGCGTACCGGGATCGATCTCCACAGGTTTCATCGGGCGATGAGCGTTGCCCACAGACACGGGGATACCGGACTGATAGGGCTTACTCCCAGGGGAACGAGAAAGCGTAGCCTGGGAGCGCACAGGCTCTGGAGCGGGACTGCGGCTCTTATCGAGCCGAGAGTAGGTACTCTGCAACTCGACGAGTTTCTCCCGAATCAATACCGGGTCTCCGATGAGCCGAGCAAGAGAACGGCCCATACCAATGGCTGTGGGGTATCGAGCGGCCGGATCGCGCTGCAAGGCTCGCATGAGAACAGGGCCGAGATCTCGGTAGTTGCCTCCGAGTTGAGCCGTGCGCCGAGCCCCCTCATCCCGACGCATCAATTCCCGAATCTTCTTCTGATCTGTCTCTCCGTAGAGTCGCTGAAGTGCGGCAAGCTCATAGAGCACCGAAGCCAAGCCAAACTGGTCCGCAGCGCCACTGATTGCCCCGCCCGCCGCTTGCTCGGGGCTCATATATCCCCAGGTACCCTTTACGCCGTCCTGGCCATCGGCTGCATCCAATACCTTGGAGATACCGAAATCCAGGATCTTCACCACCCCTTGTGGATTGAGGATCACATTGCCCGGCTTGATATCTCGGTGCACCAGGTGACGGGGCGCACCATCCTCAGCCCTGGCCGTATGCGCATAATGAAGCCCCTCACAGATCTGCCTTCCCATTTCAGCGATCACGGCCTGAGAGAGCGCCAACCCATTCCGCTTACTCAAAGACAGCATTCGCCTGAGGGTGACGCCTTCTACATACTCCATCACCAGGTAGTAGAGGTCACCTTGCTGATCGAAGTCCTGGATCTGCACGAGATTGGGGTGCTGAAGCTGTGAGCCCACTCGGGCTTCGTTGATAAAGAGGTCCCGGAAGTTTTCGTCTTCCGCATGCTCTGGCAGAATCACCTTCAGCGCCACGCGAGGAGCGACCCCGGCCAGGCTCTCCCGGCGAGCCTCATAGACCTGGGCCATCCCACCACGCGAAATACGCCGCACGAGCCGGTAACGACCCAATCGTTCGGGAAAATCCCGACCGCCCGCCTCCAATCCAGAGAGTTCCACGCTCATGTTCTACCAAGCCCGCTGACTCAGTCTACTGCGGGAGATACATCGCGCCAAATCACTGAAATCTCTTGACGTGTAAAGACTGGGCCTCTCAGCCCCACGTCAAGGCCTCTACATGCGCTCCAATGGCCGAATTCCCAGAATCTGAAGCCCCTTTCTCAACACCCGCGAAGTCGCCTCTACCATCAAGATTCTCCGGTGCCGCACATCCGGTTCCGCTTGGAGCACGGGCAACTCGAAGTAGAAACGATTGAAGCTTGTGGCCACCCCGAACAGATATTCACACAGCAGGTTGGGCCGATAGTTGACCAACGCGGATTGCAGCGCCTCCGGAAACCGCAGCAGTTGCTGGGTCAGGGCACGCTCCAGCGGTTCCACCGGAACAAAAGGCTCCATCCGAACAGACTCCACCTCTCCTTTTCGAAGCAGGCTCCGACCCCGGGCATAGGAATACATCAGAAAAGGTGCGGTATTTCCATCCAGCGACAACATGCGCTCCCAATCGAACACCACATTGG
>JAYZDK010000221.1:0-12753 GCA_036337845.1 Myxococcota bacterium
CAGAGAGGCCCATGAAGTAGACAATGTTGACCAGGAAGATGCCCTGGGTGCGAACGGGGTCGCTAGATAGCCCTATGGCGTAGCAGACGACACCGATGACCGCGAGGAGCTTCGCGACGAGCGCGAGCTTCCCGGGCACCGCCGCGGGTGCGTAGTGAGGGGCTGGATCGAAAGGGGCTTGTGCGCTCATGAGGGCCTTCCTACTCCTGGGCGCCGCTGGCAGCAGCGGGATCGATGTAGGTGCTGTCGGGAAGTGTGCGGAGGTAAGCCACGACGGACCAGAGTTCCTGGTCGTCCATGGCCCAGCTGTAGGCTGGCATCAGCGCACCGCCGTTACGGAGGGTGAGGTAAAGGTGGCCGTCTGGGTACAGCTTGCTCAAGCCGCTGGCCAGTGCGGGGCCGGGCGCCATGAACCGCTTCTTTCCGTCGGTGCTGTCGGTGACGGGTCCGCCGCCAGTGGCATCGACTCCATGACATGGAGCGCAATAGGTTTCGTAGTTCCACTTGCCGCTGGCCAGGGCCGCATCATCTACGGGGTAGGGGTTGGTCATTGCCCGGCCTTCAGGAGAATACCGGTTGGCATTCTCGACGTAGCGATTGCGAGAAACCACGCCTTCGGGAAGTGGGGCCATGGGAGCCTCGTAGGGCTTCACCGAGGCGGAGTCGAACATATCGATCAGCCACCATTGGCGATCCGTACCCAGCGTGTAGTTGGTAAACGCGAGGTACACCCCGGTCACCAGGCCTATACCGCCGGCGGCATAAATGGCTGTGCGTACAACAGGAGGTTTGGCCATGTTTCAGCCCTCCACGCTGGAGTTGGGGTCTGAGGCCGCCGGTGGCGGACTTTGAGGTGCGCTGGTCGAGGCACCAGAAACTTCAATGGCGCCGGCACCGCGCAAGATCTCTGCGGCCTCAGCGCCTTTGGCACCGGGAGCGCCTCGGACCACAAGTCCAAAGTGGTCATCGGTGAAGCGTGCGTCACAGAGCTCTTCGTCTGTGTCGTTTCCGGGGAGACGGCAGTGAAAGAACATGCCGGCCAGTGTGACCAGCCCGCCGAGAAGCACCATGCTCTCAAACGTGATGACAACATTGGGCGGAACGCCGACGATGGGCTTTCCACCGACCACGGCCATAGGCCAGTCGATACCGGTCAATGAAGCAATCGTGAAGCCCAAGCAGGCACCCGTCGCGCCGCCGATCAGGGTCCACCAACGCACGGGGGAGGGCCGTCCTTTGAACAGGGCCTCTTCAATCTCGTGACGAGGCAGCGGTGCTGCGACCCCCAGGTCTTCGAAACCGGCTCTCTGAAGCCGGTCAATACCGGTCATCAGACAGTCGAGGTGAGCAAATACGCCTTTGACTTTAGTGCTCATGCGGCCTCCTCATCGGACTTCAAAGGCGGTCTCACGCCTTCCTTGACCTCGGCGATAGCTACCTGAGGCATCAGCTTGGAGAAGAGGAGGAACCACATCATGAACCAGCCGAAGCTGCCTGTGAGGATTCCCATCTCAATACGGCTGGGTAAATAGTAGGACCAGGATGCGGGGTCGAACATGTGCGCCAAGGAGGTGGCGATGATGTTGAATCGTTCGAACCACATGCCCACGTTGATGAACAGGGAAACGACGAACAGCCATTTCAGGTTCGTCCGGATCTTCTTGGACCACCACACCAGCGGAATGATGCAGTTGCAGGTCACCATCGTCCAGAACGCCCAGGCGTAATCTCCGGTGGGTCGGTAATAGAACGTGCCCCACTCATAGGGGTTGTCCGAGTACCACGCGACGAAATACTCGATGCCGTAGGCATAAGTGAGGATTCCGCCAGTCAGCAGGCACAGCTGAGCCAGTCGCTCGAAGTGCCACATGGTCAGATACTCTTCCCACTTGAACAGGCTGCGCATGGGAATCAGAAGCGTGAGCACCATGGCACAACCGGAGAAGATTGCTCCCGCAACAAAGTAGGGCGGGAAGATGGTGGAGTGCCATCCGGGCGTGTCCGCCATCGCGAAGTCCCAGGAAACCACGGAGTGAACCGAGACCACCAGGGGAGTGGCGAGGGCAGCAAAGAAGCCGTAGGCCGCCATGTAGTGGTACCACTGCTTCGCGGTGCCTCTCCAGCCGAGCGCCAGAGCGCCGTAGATCTTGCGAATGATGCCATCATGCTTGTCGCGCATGGACGCGATGTCAGGAATCAGACCGATGAAGAAGAAGACGGCCGAAATGGTGACGTAGGTGGAGATGGCGAAGACGTCCCACACCAGTGGGCTCTTGAAGTTGGGCCACAACTCACGCTGATTGGGGTAGGGGAACAACCAGTAGGCGTACCAGCAGCGACCTGCGTGCAGAATGGGAAAGAGCCCCGCGGTCATGACGGCGAAAATGGTCATGGCCTCAGATGCTCGGTATACGCCTGTGCGCCAGCGTGCCCTAAACAGGAACAGAATGGCGGAAATCAGAGTGCCGGCATGGCCGATTCCGATCCAGAAGACGAATGTGGTGATGTAGAGACCCCACATGACCGGTGGATTGAAACCACCTACGCCCATTCCTTGCTCGAGCTGCACTGCCCAGCAATATCCGCCGAGTGCAACCCCGCAGAGAGACAGCGCCAGGGCTGCACCCCAAAGGCCGCTGAGTTTGAAGATCGGACGAAGGATGTCCGCGGTGATCTTTCCGTAGGTCATTTGGCTCACGACGGGCTCCCGTGTCCATTGTGCGCATCGTCACCGTGTGAATCGCCACCTCCAGCGTCACCCCCGTGCCCGCCGCCATGATGGCCATCGTCGGTCACGTGGAACTGCACCTTGGTGAGGTAGCGAACTCCCGGCTTGGTGTTCAGTTCGCCAAAGAGCGTATAGGCCCTTGGATCTTGGAATTTGGTGTAGACCTCGGAGTTCTCGTCCTTGAGATTACCAAAGGTGATGGCGTCGGATTGACAGGCATCTGCGCAGGCTGTCAGGCGACTGAGTTCACCGTCGCTGGGCGTCGTGCCGTTGGCGCGATGCTCATACTTGGTGGTCCGAATCCGTTGCACGCAGAATGTGCACTTCTCCATGACGCCCATCTCTCGGGTGGAGACCTCGGGGTTGAGCATCAGGTTGTAGGAGTCTGGCCAGCGGAACGTGTGGTAGTTGAACCGGCGAGCGGAGTAAGGACAGTTGTTGGCGCAATAGCGTGTGCCGACACAGCGGTTGTAGATCATGGCGTTGAGGCCATCAAGGTTGTGATAGGTCGCCAGTACGGGACACACACCTTCGCAGGGTGCATGGGAGCACTGCTGACACATCACCGGCATGATTCGAACATCGGGATGCTCGCCTTCACCTTCCCAGAAGCGATCCATGCGAATCCAACCCATGTAGCGCCCCCGCTGCTGTTGGAGTGGGCCGACCACAGGGATGTTGTTCTCGGAGGCACATGCGACTTCGCAGGCGCTGCAGCCTGTGCAGGTATCCAAGTCGATACTCATGGCAAACCGGAAGTCGGGATGTTCCGGTTCCGGGTACATGTCGTACTTGTCTGGATCGATGCGGGGATCTTTGGGAATCTTCAGCGTTGGGGCCAGGGAGCCAGGCTCTGCGTGATCATCCGCATGAAGCACGGCGTCCACGTGCGCTGCCAGAGCCACTGGACGGCCATCCATGTCGCCACCACCCGTCAGGCTGCGCATGATGGTTTCGCCATCAACCCGTGTAACTGTGGCACTGCTTCCCAAGTAGGCTATCGCACCGGTTTGGGCGTCTTGTGAGCCTGACGAAAGCAGGTGAAGGGGGTTGCTGCCTCTGTCTTTGCTGTAGCGTCCACCTTCGGCGTGGCCGTTTCCGGCTACGACTGCCACAGCGTCATCTCGCATACCCGGCGAGATGAAGACCTGACCGCTGACGCTCTGGTCGCCAACACTCACCGACAGGTGATCATCCTTTGTGACACCAAGGTCGGTGGCTGTTTGAGGGGAAACCTCAATCCAAGTGCCCCAGGTGTAGCCCGACAGGGGCTCTGGAACTTCTTGTAGCCAGGCCTTGTTGGCATGACGTCCATCAAACAATCCGGGGTGTGGATAGATGAGAAGGGCCTTGGCGCCATCGACCACGGCTGCTGGTGTAGGTGCCGGAAGGCTACCGGAGAGTTCGATTGCCACCTGCGCTGCAGTGGCGGTCGTTCCGCCCTTCTGCAAGGCACCGTTCCACCAACGGGCGAATGTGCCTTCTCCGGGGAAGATGTCCGCAAACCAGCGGCCGGCGACGTAGTGATGAAAATCGGGGGCTTCAAAACTGGCTACTGCGGTCTTGGTGCCCAACATGGTGCTGGCGGGAAGAATGTCATCTCCCTCTACCGGCGAGCCATCCTCGTTGAGCTCTGAGGCGGCCGCGGGGGTCTTCAACTGAGCGGCCTTGGCGAGTCCAAGAACGATGTCACCTACGGATTGGGTGTCGTTGAGCACGGCCATGGCAGGCTGCTGTAGATGGTGCACCCCATGAACGGGCTCGGCGTCGCCCCAACTCTCCAGTGCGGAACTTGTGGGCAGTAGGATGGCGCTATCGGGCAGGCCTTCTGGAAGACTTGCCGCGAGTACAACAAGGGTTTCAACCTTTGAGAGCGCGTCGGCCACGCCGGCATCGGCCGGCAGGTTGAAGCCGAGATCCAGACCGTCGATAAACAGAGTCTTGACCTTGCCAGCAGCACAGTCGCTCAGAAGCGTCCGTACTTCGCTGGTATTGGCGACATTACCCAGGTTTCTAGAGCCGGCGATGCGCACGGAGTGACTGTCGGTTTCCCCGACATTGCCGCACACGGCATTCAGTACCAAGGTGGCTACAGCCAAGTCGGTAGCATCCGTACCGGCTGTGGTCACGCCACCCGGGAAGACCACAGAAGGTCCGGCAGCAAGTTTGTCAGCCAGTTGCTCAAGCTTGGCCAAAGGAATGCCGGCGGCATCCGCTGCGGCTTGAGCGTCCACAGCGGAAAGGTATGCCTTGGCCACCTCGCTGTGCTTCTTGTCGGCTACAAGGCGTGCGAGCGCTCTGGCGACACCGGCTTCTGTGCCGGGTCGGCTGGCCCACCAGGTATCCGCCTTGGCGGATGTGCTTGAAATCCGGGGTTCAATGGCGAAAAACTGTGCCACGTGGCCGCTTGAGGGGTCACGTGCGGCCTTCCAGCCCCGGCTGTGGTCACCGGCTGCTAGCCAGGTGTGTAGAAAGTCCGCACCGAACGAAACGATAGTATGGGTGCCGTCGAGGACATACCGAGGTGCTGTCCGTGTTCCAAACGCGGCTTCGGTTGCCGTGACAAGCGCGTCGTAGCCCATCGGCTCCCAGTGAACCGCAGTGCCCCCGGTCGCTGCCACGAAGTCACCAATGAGCTGTCCCAGTGAGCCGTTGCGATATCGACCGAGCCAGGCCACTTGTCCAGCGCCAAGCTTTGCGCCGATTTCTGCATAGAGGTCCGCCCAGGGCTTGGCCGGGGCTTTGGTACGGTCAGGGTCGTAGGTGTCCTGTACGCTAGCGATACCCGCACCACACACGCCATAGGAGAGTGCTGAGTCGGGATTGCGCCCAACGTTTACAACGCGTCCCTCACGGTGTCTGGCCACGACCGAGCACTGTTCGGAACAACCGCCACATGTGGTCGAGAAAAACGTGGGCTGCCCGGGAACGATTTGTTCCGGGGTGACAACGTAGGGGTAAATCTGTTCGGCGGGTACCTTTGCATCACAGGCGGCGAGCCCGGCTGCACTGGAGGTGCCTACGACTTTAAAGAAATCTCTGCGGTTCATCTTTGCCATTCGTTCTTTCCGGCTCACTTGTGGCACGTGTAGCAATCTTTGAGTTCGGCTCGGCGCAACTCGGCGTTGGCTCCGTACCGGTCATTGACTGCTGGATGAGATTTGTGACATTGGAGACACCAGCCCATGAGCAGGGTGCTCTCTCGTTCGGCGACGGTTTTGGTTTGCATGTCTCCATGGCATTCCTGGCACGCCACCTGTGGTTCGCCATCTGCATTCGGCCGAATATGTGCGGCATGATTGAACGTGACGAAATCGGGAAGGTCATGAACGCGGTTCCAGGGAATCGGCTCATCGTTTGTGCAGGTGGGCATGCCGGGTCCGGCGCCGCAATATTCAGCCAGCTTCTCAAGAGCGGGCCGGTCTGTGCTATCGACCATCTTGTGGCAGTTCCAGCACACTTGCGTTGCGGGCACGCCAGCATTGGGGCTCTTCCGAGCATTGGAGTGGCAGTACTGGCAGTCCATCGCCATTCCACCGTCTTCCACACTCCCTGCATGGATCGCGTGATCGAACTCAATGGGTTGCTCATCCTTCTCTGGCGCTACGACGCCTGAAGCCAGCCGCTCTCCTTCCTCGGGAGGCAGCAGGGAATGAACATCACGTCGAAACGGTGCGGAGTCGGACGTGTCGGCCCAGTCCACATCGCAACCCGTCAGGAATCCTACAAATACCAAGCTCAGCATTTTTGAGACCAGACCCGAAATATTGGGCTTTGAAGAAAACAGACGCATAGAACCTCTCCAAGTTCAACAGCGAGCTAACTGGCGCGTACAGTATTCAGTACGGAGGAACACGTCCAGATGGCCAACCAAATCCGTTTGCCTGTGATATGAATCGTGTCGTGAAATTCCACGAACAAACCGGAGAATTCAAATGTTGGGGGGACTAGGTGGTTGGTGGATTTTGATTCTGGTTTCTTGTCTGGGTGAGGGCTCAAACGGTTCCGAGCCAAATGTGACTGCGCCAGAAGCCACCCAGGAGGCAGAGAACAGCGCGGTGTCTGCGCTGGATCCGAAAAAGGCTTTGGCGTTGTATACGGGCTGCCAGGAGCGGGTAGAAGGCGTCGAGCAGGCGGAGGAATGTGTCCAGGATTCCGATTGTAAGGCGTATGGATGCTCCGGAGAGGTTTGCGGAGCCGTGGGCGAGTCCGAGGGGCTCACTTCCTGTGAGGTGCTGCCTTGCTACCGGGTATTAGACCAATGCGGATGCACTGAAGGGCGCTGTCGTTGGTCTGTCCGCGGCGTGGGAGTGTTTACGGCACCAGAGAGCGAATCGCGCGACTGACTTTATCCACGGTTTCGGCCGTTTGTTCCGGGGTTTCAAAAAGATCGTGTCGCATCTCGAGTTCGAGGTAACGCAATCTGTGTGCGCGGCCGTGTCGCCTCGGTGAATACATTTGCCCTAGTGCGCCGGAGTAGGGTGCGTTGAGTGCGGTGGAGTAGCCCTCCACCACGAGGGCGTCCCGGAGCGCATGTGCCTCCGGCACACACTCGTCGAAGATCACCCCCATCTGCATCCATCTGTTTTCACCCGCATAGGTGGGCGTAAAACTGTGGATGGCAATCAAGAGGGGGGGAGCGCCTCGTTCCAACCGGGATGCCAGGGTCTGGTCGATGGCTGCATGATAGGGCTCGTAGTAGACGAGGCGGCGCCGTTCCCGTTCATCGATGTCGAGGTTTCGGTTGAATGAGAGCGTGTAGCCTTCCATCTCTTGCCGAATCCAGTTCTCGTGCTGCACAACTCGATTGGTGTCGCACACCAGCCTGGAAGCGATGGCCAGCACGGCGCTGGAGTCGGTCTGTTCCACGAGGGCTTCCACGACGTCGGTGGCCCCTTTGTCCCAGGCCCAATGGGTTCGAAGCCAGGCTGAGTCCTCGGTAGTGACCTCAATCTCTGGGGGGACACGATTGGTCGCGTGTTCGCAGGTGAGAAACAACGGCCCGTTGGCATCATCGCCACCCAAGCACAGCGGCCATTGAGGCAAAGAAGGCTTCTTGGAAGGTGCCATCGTTGCCTTACCCGCCTCGAATTCGATAGATTTTCATGAGATTGGTGGCTCCTTTTACCGGGCTGGCGCCGGCGAGTACGACCACTTCTCGCCCGGGCTCGATCAGTCCGCGCGACAAGAGCACTTGCTCTCCGATTTCAATCAACTCATTGGTGGATTTGACGGGTGGTACCTGCACCGGTGTGATTCCCCATACCAGTGCTAGACGGTCACACACGGTAGGGGACGGGGTCAAGGCGAACACCTTCCCTCGGGTTCGGTACTTGGAAGCCATGATGGCCGAGTACCCACTCCAGGTGAAGACGATGAGGTCCCTGTCGGCTCCAGCGACCTCCAGACATGCCGCTCGAGTGAGGAGTTGAGAGGTCTCCTGAGTCATGGGAAGCTCGGACTCTTCGGGTCTTCGGAAAAAACTGGATTGTTCCACCGCTTTGGCGATGTCCGACATGACTGTGACGGCCTCGGTGGGAAAAAGGCCTGTAGCGGTTTCTCCCGAGAGCATGACCGCGTCGGTTCCGTCGAGGATCGCATTGGCCACATCGGTGGCCTCCGCTCTCGTGGGCCGGGAATGGCGTTCCATTGAGTCCAGCATCTGGGTGGCGGTAATCACCAATACGCCTGCCTTGTTGGCTGCGCGAATGAGTGATTTCTGATGAATGGGCAGCTCCTCGAACGGAACTTCTACGCCCAGATCCCCTCGAGCCACCATGATGCCGTGGGACTCTTTGAGAATGGCTTGGATGTTTTCCAAGGCTTCGGGTTTCTCGATTTTGGCAATGATCGGAATCTCCGCATGTCCGATGCGCCCGAGATGTTCTTTGAGCACCAGAAGGTCTTCCGAGCGCCGCACAAAAGAAATCGCCACATAGTCAGCGCCGGCGGCCACACCGACTTCAAGGTCCTGAATGTCCTTCTCGGTTAGGGAGGCCGCGGAAACCTCCACACCCGGCAGATTGATGCCTTTGCGGCTACCGAGGTGTCCGCCGCGGTCCATGCGCACGTGTACTTCGGGGGGAACGAGTTCACTGTCGATGCGTTCGACGTGGCCACTGAGTGTGCCGTCGGCAAAGAAAAGTCGAGCACCGACGTGCACGTCGTGGTGGAGTTGGGCGTAGGTGGTGCCGCAACGCAGGCCTTCTCCGGCAACCTCCGCCACAACAATGGTGAGTAGATCTCCGCTATCTACCTTCAGCGGGGTGTCGCATGGGCCTGTACGAATCTTGGGTCCCTGCAGATCCAGAAGAATTGAGACGGGTTTTTGGAGCTCTGCGGCCTTGCGCCGCACGTGGGAAATGTCGGCGCGAATAGACTCGGGAGTGGAATGGGAACAGTTGATTCGGCAAACGTCTACACCGCTTTCTAAGAGAGCATGTAGGGTTTCAGGCGAATTGGATGCTGGGCCTAAGGTGGCAACAATTTTGGTGCGGCGAACGCTCATGGACGAAATCTGTCCGGGGTGGGAGGACATGAGCCGGTAACTTCAAAAGCGTGACTCCCCCCGATCCTACCCCTGGCGACTGGCGGCTACACGACATTCAGCGCGTGGTTGGGGAAGTGTTGAGTCAGCACGGGAATCTTTTGTCGATCGAAGAAGTTGGCGTGGCTCGGGAATTGTTGGCCCTAACTGGAGCAGAGGGCAGACTTTGGGCTCGATTGGTGGGCCGGGTGTCCGAGGTGTTTGATGCCCAGGCATTCGAATACTCGGATGTTCCCCACCCGGTACAAGCGGCGCGAGCCCTGGTTGGTCTCGGTTTGGCTGAACAGGTTCTAGAGCCGGAAGAACGGCTTGGCTGTATGCGGGCTGATCAGCTTCGGGATCTGTGCCGTGCGTACGGCCTGCCCACGCGTGGGGTCAAAGCCGCTTTGGTGGCTCGCCTGTTGGACACGGCCGGGCTTCCGGAGTCGCTGATCATTCGGTTGCGGCACAAGCGCCTTTTCCAGCGGTTTGAGCTGCTCTGTTTTCGTAGGGTGGGTCGTTCGCATGCGGACCTTGTCCTGGAACGGATCGGCCATGAACGTTGGCCGGCTTATGCGACGACTACTGCGTTTCCGTTGTTTCCCAGTCGGGACGCGTTGTTGCGTTTCGAGTCCTTACTCTCCGGGAGCCACGAGCAGAGCACTACGGAGCTTCTGAAGGCTTGGTCAAGGATTGGGCCTAGGGAGTCCTGGCTATCTCATTTAGATCCCCGCATGTTGTTGCAAAAAGAGCTGACTAATCGCGCTCGGGAACTGGAGCGAAACAGGCTGTTTGAGGAGGCGGCACAGGTATACGCCCGTCTGTTGGCGGGTTCTATGCGTAATCCCGGGCCCTGGGTGCGCCGTCTGGCGCTGTGTCTGGAAAGGCAGGGGGAGACGGCTCAAGGCTCGGCATTGTGTGCGGCCTGGCGCTCACGAGTGGGGTTGACTGGGCGTCTGGAATTGGAGCGAACAGGACGCCGCCTGGCCAGAAAAGCGAAGCGATCCTGGCGGCCGGCGCCACCTCCGATTCCTCCAACCCGTCGCGAGGTCCGCTTGGCCGGCGGCCGGCGGCGCGACGGTCGGTGGGTCTGGAAGGGCGGTCAGTCTGTGGAGGCTACAGTGATTGCCCAGGTACGCCCCAGAACGGCTTTTTATGGGGAGAATGGGCTGTGGAAGACGTTGTTTTCCCTTTGCTTCTACGATCTGTATTGGCTGCCCAGTCCTGGAATGTTGCCCGTCCCCGGGCTCTCGGGGCCATTGGACCTCGGTACGCCGGCGTTCATGGAGGCGCGCACTGAGGCGGTGTTGGAGCGCTTGACCGAAATCGGGGAGGGGAATGTGCTGGCGGTGTTGGAGCGCGGCCTGCGCCATCGCGGCGAACGGGTGCGATGGGTGAACTGGGAGTTGGCTTCCGATGCGATGCTGCGCCGGATTGTGGTGGGAGTTGGAGGTCGACTGCTACGCCATATTTTCTGCCGAATATTGCGGGTGGGCAGAGAAGCCTGTTGTGGGTTTCCGGATTTATTTGTGTTGGATGGAGAGCCACAGCGTGTCTCTGGGGCGTTTCCCAGCGTGCTCGGTAGCGGGGTGGTTTTTGTGGAGGTGAAGGGCCCCGGTGATACGCTCAGCGGCGCACAACAGGCCTGGATTGACTACCTGTTGCAGGGAGATGCCCAAGTCGAAGTCTGGCATGTCAGGCAGGAAGAAGGAGCGGCACCGTGGGAATCGTCATCACAGGGGGTAGGTTTCGAGGTCGCAGACTGCCAGGCCGGGTAGGGCCGGGTGTGCGGCCTTCATCCGCCCGGCTGCGTGAGGCCTTGTTTTCGATAGTGGGCCAAGACCTCCAGGGAATTAGTGTGCTCGATGCCTATGCTGGAACCGGATTGCTCGGTTTTGAGGCCTTTTCAAGGGGAGCCGACTCGCTCACGGTTGTGGAACGGGACCCGCGAACTCTCGCAGCCCTGAGGAGCCGGGCGGGTGATCTCGGTGTGAAGATTGAGGTGTTGATGGGGCCGTGTCCAACTGCATTGCCGGCAGGTAGGCGTTGGGATCTGGTGTTGGCAGACCCACCGTATGCCATGGATTTTGACCGGGTGTTGGTGGAGCTTGCTCCGCACGTGGGCCAGCGGCTCGCACTGGAGCATCAGAGCGACTGGGAGCCCCAGGAACAGGCGGGTGGGCTGGTACTGAATAGACACCGCACCTATGGCAATTCCGGACTTGCGATCTACGAGGTCTCGGACTCCTGATCGGGCCTCAGAGGTCTCGCATGGGATCGGGGCGAGTGCCGCTTTCGACGAAGCACACGGCATCTTCGATGATTCGCGCGTGGTCAAAAACAATGGGCTCGGGCAGGTTCTCAAGTGTGAATCTCCTGGCCTCTGCGGCGTCGTCTCCAGCTTCAGGCAAATCATCACTGCGCGCCGTATAGACCACACTGACTGTGTGTTGGCGTGGGTCGCGCAGAGGGTCCGAGTAGACGCCCAGCAAGTGGTCGAGGCGGATTTCAAGGCCTGTTTCTTCCAGGACCTCGCGGATAGCCGCAGCTTCAAGGGTTTCACCTTCGTCCACGAATCCACCTGGCAGAGCCCAGCCCAAGGGAGGGTTTTTTCGCCGGATCAATAAGATTTGTTTTCCGGCAAAAATGACCACATCTACGGTGGGTTTGGGGTTGCGGTACTCCATTCGGGGTTGCCTCCGAGGTTGTGCCGGGCGAATGTTAGCGCATGCCTTCTATTGTCATTGGTGGTGGACCCTCTGGAGTACGTGCTGCGGCTTCAATTGGGGAGGACGCGATTCTGCTTGAACGGGACTCCCTGCCCGGGGGCTGGGGACGTTCGGGTTTACCGGAGGATGTCGGCTGGGTGCGGGGTAATCTGGACGTGCGCTTGGCCATTGAGAGGCTATATGGCGGTGCCCCTGTCCGGCCGCCGGATTCGATGAGCCGGCAGCTTTCGGTTCGCGGTCGGCTGGTGGATTTGCCACTTTCCCCGGTGAGCGTGAAGCATGTTTTGCCCGAGGGCCAACACCTTCACGCGATTCAGGATCAGGTGTTGTCCCGCGCCCGCATTGTGGCGCAACGGTTCATCGGCGGTGGGTTTGAGCAACGTTCCTACCGAGACTGGGTGGTTCAACACTTCGGTGAAGTGACTTTTGATTCCTTGCATGCGCCATATGCTCGGGCTCGGTGGGGGGAGCCGGAAACCCTAAACGCCTCCATTGCTCGTGTGCATCATGGAGTGGAGGGGGCTGGACAGGCATTCGGGTTGGGGAAGGATCCTGCGGCGGGATGGGAGACGCTGGTGGGGCAGGTGGGAACGGTTGAAACTGGTGTCGAGATTCGCAGCTTGGAGGTGCAGGAGGGCAAGGTGTCTCGGGTGTTGACGGAAGAGGGCGCAATACCGGTTTCGGATGGGCTCTACTGTGCGGCGAGCATGGCGGAAGTGCTGGCTTGGCTGGGGGATGCGGTGGATTCTACTGCTCGGCTGGATGCGACT
>JAYZDK010000222.1:0-3616 GCA_036337845.1 Myxococcota bacterium
AGCAACCGGGGACTTCAATGGGGACGGTCTGCCTGATCTGGCCGTGACCGCACTCCTCGACGAATCAAGCGGTGCCTACGATGCCGGGGCCGTCTATCTGTTCTCGGGCATTTCCAGCCACCTCAATAGCGACATGGCAGATGCCAACAGCCTGGCCGACGCCCATATACAGGGCAACTATGAGCGTGGATACCTGGGCAACAGCCTGTGCGCGACTCCCGACGCCAATGGCAACGGCACAGAAGACCTCTTCGTAGCCGAACCCGGTGGGTCCGATGGAGTCGGCATGCTCTGGCTTCTCGATGGACAATCCATCTGGACCGCCACAAGTCCAGACCCCGCAGCCCTGCTGGGCTGGTATGGCAACAACAGCTCGGACGGGTTGCGAATCGCACGTTCGACAGGAGATATCGATGGAGACGGCATCACCGATGTAGTGGTGCATCAATCGGGCTACGATGACGGCAACGGACGTGTCGTGGTGCTGCTCTCCAGCGACTGGTAGACCTCAGATCGTTGGCACACCAATCCAGACATCAGAACCCATGGGTGGGTCTATGACCATCCAGTCGTCGTACACCTGAACGACGTACTCACCTGCGTCATTTACGATTGGCTCGCCATTCTCATCCACCGCCACCACTGGGTATCCCTTGTGGGTCAAGACCCGCCCCGGTTCAACCTCGGTGCGTATTCCGACTTTGAAGCCGGAGATCTTGAGGTCGCCTCGACGAATGCCTTCAATACCGTTGGGCGAAATCTCGATCTGCAGGTTCTCCTTGACCTTCACCGTTCTCGAAGACTGCTCCTTTGAGTACAACTCGCCATTCTTCAAGTAGTAGATAGTGGTCTCGGGTGTTTCCGTAGAAAAGGTGGACTCCCCGTCGAAATCGAACTGGAAGTCCATCACACTCCCATCGCTGTAGACATCAACCAGCTTGTCCAAGGGCAAAAGCCCGATGTCAGCGCCTGCCCGCTCAATCAACTCTTTCACCACCGCACCCGGCAGCAAACGCTCCTGCCCGTCCGCCAAGGCTGAAAACACCCCGGTGAGCCCTGTGCCTTGCTCATGAAAATACGCCCAGGCTTCTTCCAAATCATCCGCGGTGAGCGGCCCGGCCGGCAAACCGGCATATGGCTCTACACTCGGAGCCTCCTCTTCCTCCGGCTCCAGTTCTATGGACTCAAGCACCTCAGTGAGGTCTTCAGTGCATGGCTCTTGAATGGCATTGCAGTCCACATTGCCGAACGCTGCAGAAACCAGAAACCAAATCACACACACCTCAAAACGGTCGTGGTGGTGCCACGGCCAAGATGATGCCTGAATTTCCAGGTGTCGTAAAGTAAAATGCGCCCCGCAAAGCCCACCGCCCCACCCATCTTGACCTCATCCATTCAGCGAATCTCAACGCGCTGCTCATCCAACCTCGCAGCAGCCTCATCCAAAGCATCCATCAGCTCCGCTGCCGTGCTCGCTCCCCCACGTCCCGCACGCAGGGAATCCACCACCACTCCAAAGCGAAACTCCATTTCCGTCGCGGCCCGAGGCCCCAGTACTTCTCGGATGGCCGGTTCCATTTCAGGCTCAAAAGAACCCTCGTAGACCTGGAGCGCTAAAGCCGCTCCTCGTTCCAGCTCTCCGGACTCAATCAAAGACAACGCCTCATCCATCCCCGCGCGAATTGTGAGGGCCTGGCCAGACCACAAGCCTTCTGTCCAGCCCTCATACGCATTCTCGCCAGCGGCACCCGGCTCCCCCGTACAACCCATTCCCAGCCAAAGGAGCAATCCAAACATGGGAAACCCCTAACCCCTTGGAGACCAGGACACCGCCAAAGCTATGGGCTTGCCGCACTGCCTGTCACGGCGCCCAAGGCCGAGACATCCAACCAGGCCACCAGTGCTTTGTGGTCCGAGTCGGGGATTCTCAAGTAGCCAATGTGGTTTGCAGACAACCCTTTGCCCAGCAACAGGTGGTCTAAGCGCAACATCGGCAAGTTGGGCCAGCCTCCTCCTGCAGGCCAACTCGTCCCAAAGATCCCTCTCCAACGCTGAGGATCCTGGAACCCCAACGCCATGAACTCCCGCCAAACGTCTCCCCCCTCCAGAGTATTGAGGTCTCCTACCAACACCACCGGATCCGACTTGCGGCACACACCCCAATCGCCGGAAAGCCGTCCTTCATGGAGATGGCTAACGACCTCATCCATGTACGGTCGGCGACCCGCATCACACAGCCCTACTGGCGGTGGCAGGTGCAACCCCACCACACACAAGCGCTCTTCTACACGAACCAGCGCCACCGGCATTACGCACGTGGAGATCCCATACGCCGGCGTCACAACCGCCTCACAAGACACCCCTGTTCGGCAGAACACCGCAGTACCGTGAGAAGGGCGAGCCAGGTCCTCTTCGAAGTTATCCGCAACCCGCACCATCTCCGTGAGCGTCTCCGCCCGTTTCTCCAGTGTCACCAGGACATCGGCTTCCAACGCTGAAAGTGCCTCCTCCATGGGAGCTGCGCCCTCTTCGGAATAGGCCTGAAGGTTCGCCGAGACCAATCGCAGCCCTTCTTCAGGTGCTCCCACCTCCGGCACGCCCGCCAGCACCAAGGCCACCAACCCATAGACAAAGGCCCGCCCCCAACGCCGGTGGGACCTCCCGTACAGCAGCGCTACAAGACATGCGCCCAGCAGCAGCCAGCGGCTCCCTCCCAGCAACAACGTCTCGAAAGGGGTTCCCAAGCCCTGGGAAGCGGGCATTAGCTTCAACACCGCGCGGCACCCAACGAACAGGATTATCGGCACCGAACAACCCAGCTCCAAGCGAGTGAATTCAATCGCCGATAACGACCTCACTCAAGCCCTCCTCCCGCACCAGCCGGGCCACAGTCTCGCACTTGCTTCCAAACAGGAAACGCGAAATAAACGGCCGCTCCGCTCGTGTGAGGTAGATGACATCAAAACGTTCCGTCTCGGCCAACTCATGAATGACCTGCACGAACGCTCCTTCCCGTTCTGTCGTCTTCGTCTCGAATCCGCCTTCTCGAGCGCGATCCGCAATGATTCCCATCCGCTCTCTTGCAGTTCGATGGTATTCGGCAGCCAGTGTATCGATGACCTCTTTCTGAGCCCGAGTTCCCAGAAAACCCACCTCGCCCACAGACCGGTAGATCTCGTTGAGTTCTCCGGTTTCGATGACGTACACCACCTCAATGCTCACCGGCTCGCCCGCTGAGCGCCGCCGTTCGGCTTCCGTCATAGCCCGGTCCACCATCTCTTCGGAGTAGCGGGAAGTCGATAGAACTATGAGGATTGTTCGCACAATTGTCTCTTCAATGGAGAATGGGGTCCAGCCCAAGTAGCGGCCAGAAGAATACCGCTACGATGACCACGACAGGAATGGAAAGGAGACTCAACAGCACGCCATAGACAAGACCATCTCGATTTCGGACGTACCCTGTCCCCCAGGCCATCGCCAAAGCAGGCGTAGATACGGGCAGCGAAAAGGCCACTCCTGTCGCAATGGACAAGACCACGGCCAGCGCCCGAGACTCGAGACCGATTGTAGGCGCGGCAATCAACAGAACCGGCAGCAAGAGGGCAATCACCGCAGC
>JAYZDK010000223.1:0-7085 GCA_036337845.1 Myxococcota bacterium
TTGTGGTTCGGTGGCAACATGCTGGTGGAGGGCACTCTCTCCATCGGTGAACTCACAAGCTTTCTGCTCTACACCCTGACCGTGGCGTTTTCACTGAGCGCACTCTCCAGCCTCTACGAAGACTTCATGAAAGCACTCGGGGCTTCCGAGCGAGTCTTTGAGCTCATGGACCGCACCCCCACCATTGAGAGCGGTACCGAAAAACCCACTGCAATCAAAGGCCACATCCGGTTTGAACACCTGGATTTTGCCTATCCAAGCCGCCCGGATCTCCCGGTTCTCCAAGACCTGGATCTCGAACTGCGTCCCGGCGAAGTCGTTGCACTCGTGGGCCACTCCGGAAGCGGAAAGTCCACGGTGGCCGCTCTGCTCTCTCGGCTCTACGACCCCCAGGCCGGCCACATCCAGATGGATTCCCACCCCTACGAGACCCTCGACGTCAACTGGGTTCGCGAGCAGGTTGGCGTGGTGTCGCAGGAGCCCATTCTGTTCGCAACCTCCATTCGGAACAACATCCTCTATGGCCAACCGAACGCCTCTTTAGAAGAAGTCATGGCGGCGGCCAAAGCCTCCAATGCACATGACTTCATCCAGGGATTTCCGGAGGGCTACGACACCCGCGTGGGCGAGCGCGGTGTACGACTCTCAGGAGGCCAGAAACAGCGCGTTGCCATCGCCAGGGCGCTGCTGAAAGACCCGCGGGTGCTGGTGTTGGACGAGGCGACTTCTGCCCTGGATGCGGAGTCAGAACATCTCGTTCAAGAGGCACTCGACCGACTCATGGAAGGCAGAACAACGCTCATCATTGCCCATCGACTGTCTACCGTACGAGATGCCGATCGGGTGTGTGTGCTCGACGCCGGCCGCATCGTTCAAGAAGGAAACCACCAGTCTCTGGTGGAACAAGGTGGGCTCTACCGCCGACTGGTGGAGCACCAGTTCGCCAAAGCCGAATAGAAGACTAGCCGAGCTGCGCGGCCAGCTGGCTCAACACGTTGCGAGCCGACTCCTCGTTCAAGGCCTTGTTTCGGTTCGTCTGGAGCTCGCGACCCAGCACATTGGCACCGAGGTGCCCAAACTGAAGCCGCATGGCCACCAACACCTTCTGGCCCCCGCCGCCGCTGTGGGTAGCGAGCCCCACCGGCTTGCCGTTGAACAGCGATCGAAAGTCGCTACCCGACACAGACAACCAGGCCACCGCACTCGTCAGCGCCGGGGGAATAGAGCCGTTGTATTCGGGCGCACAGAACACAAACCCACGTGCACGTTTGAACTGAGCCTCAATCGCTTCAAAAGATTCCGGTGTACCCGCCGCTTCCGCCTTGGGCGTGTAGAGAGGAAGCCCAGTGTCTGTGAGGTCGAGCACCTCCGAGGTCAGCCCAAGCTCACTCGCCAGCTCCTGCAGACGGGCCGCCAGCTCGAGATTCTTTCCACTACTCGCAGTACAGATCAGCAACATTGAATCGACCTTACGTTCTACACCTATCACAACAGCAGCCCCGCTGAACACAGCCAGGCGCTGCACACCAATCCCTCACCGCAACGCTTCCAGGCAAGCCTCAAGTAGAGCATCAGAGGCCCCCAGCCAGGGCTTGCGTGCACGCAGACGATCCGTCTGAATGGCCTGGAGGTTCTCCAAGTGCAGAGGCGGTGTGCTCGCGTCGAGACACACCACATGAATCGGCTTGCCCAGCGCACTGGCGAACCCCACCTCAAACGCACAGAACGCAGAGTTGTTCGCATCCGATGAGGCCAAAAAGAGCACCAGGTCACACCCGTGTAGCTCCGTGCGGATGGTATTCAGCCAATCAGTGCCCGAAGCTATAGAGTCCGCACACACAAAGATGGGAATCCCAAAGTCCTTGCGCAGTGTGTCAATCACCTCAAAGATCTTCCCCTCGTCTTTTACGGAGTGAGAAAGAAAGACCCGGGGTGGTTCACCCCTCGTCGACGCCGGCCGCGGCACCTGCTCCAGTGCCGTCTCCGCCGCTCTCCAGAGCATGGCGGGCCCACTCTCCGGAATGTGAACACTGTTCCAGCCCTCAAAGGCCCAGGAAGCCACAGCCGGCTCAATGCCCACAGTGATCAACACGCGCTCTCGCGCATCCACGCGAGCCACTTTTTCGTGCAGCCCCGAAATGTCATGTCCATCGGTAAGCACAATCAGCCGGTCTGCGGACCGGCCTCCCCCAAGTGTATCCGCGACAGCCCCCCCGAACCGATGAGCCAGACGCTCCGCAAGACTGCCCAGGCTACCCGAGGCGACAAACACCATCGGCACCGATTGCTCTCCCTGTGCCGCACACGTCCAGCCCTCGGAGACATGGCTGCCATCACACAGCGGAAAGGTGCTGGAGTGCTCACAAACACAGCGCTTCATGCCAGCCATCCAGGGTTTAGGAGCATCCAGCTTACCAAAGCCTCGCTCATTCTTCCCACAGCACTCCGTCGCTGGTTTCCACCACCTCACAGGCCGAAGAAACATCAAAGGGCGTGTGCACAACCGCGAGGTTGCACATCTCGTCGGTGGCGTTCAAGCCGTAGGTGATTTCCTCATCGGTATCGTTCGCCCATGTGCAGGCCCAATGAAACCCCTCGCCCGCTGGAACGGAGATTGTCTCCTCGTACTGAACAATCTTGGGGTCGTGCCAGTCGTCGTTGGTGTAGAACACATCGCCAACCTGCTCTCCATCAAAGGGGGCAATCTCGAAGAGCACGCCTTTTTCATGGGTGTGCGATGCCAGAAAAAGAATCTCCACATCCCGATTGAACACGCAGCGCGACCACTCGGTGTGCTCAGACTGTGCCGGAATGAAAATGTTCTCATCGCGAACAGAACCGCCCCAAATGCCATCCTCGACCTGGCCTTCCGGGATGGTCCAGGCATTCACCCTTGAGTAGAGGTCCACAGCCTCGCTGGAGGCATTCACATAGTGCACTTCGTGCAGCATCTTCATGTTCGGTGGCAGGCTGGCCGCCACTCCATCGGGCAGGTGCATCTCTCCCTCAGGCGTGCCCTGGTTTCCATAAATCATGGTCCAGGCCCCCATGGTGGAGTCATAGATCTCAGCGCAGTCATAGGAGCCATTTTCAATATCAATCGTGGTCCCGAGATTCGGCACCGACAGAGTCATGTGATGGGTGCCCTCATTCTGGGTGTACTCAATCCAGTTCACATAGGAGATGAGGTTGGTGGGCACGTCATAGACCTCGCATTGCCACACCTCGGTAAAGGCCGGAGCGTGACCGGTCATCTCCAGCTGAAAGCCCTCTCCTTCCGGTGGAGGCTCAAGCAATCCAACCGGCACAACCTCTTCGTCTGATTGACACCCGGCCAACGCAATGAGCAGGGGAAAAATCATGATGCCCTCCACGAAACCCAGCCCTCCATTAGTACGACAAAAACCCCGGGCCCGTCGAGCCCGAGTGGGTTCATTCAATACCCGTGGGACAACTCACTCCTGTGCCTCCAAGCCCACAGTACCCATCTGGGTTCTTGGCGAGGTATTGCTGGTGGTAGTCCTCTGCGAAATAGAACTCCGCGGCCTCTTGAAGCTCCGTGGTAATGGCACCAAACCCCGCCGCAGACAGGCGAATCTGAAACGCCTCCATCGACGCACGAGCAATCACCTGCTGTGCCTCGGTGTAGGCGTAAATACCCGACCGGTATTGGGTCCCAGCGTCATTGCCTTGGCGCATTCCCTGTGTGGGATTGTGGCTCTCCCAGAAAATACGGAGCATCTCCGAAAAGCTCGTGACAGTCGGATCAAACACCACACGAACCACTTCGTTGTGTCCCGTTCTCCCACTGCAGACTTCCTCGTAGGTGGGGTTGGGAGTGAGGCCAGCCGAGTAGCCTACGGCCGTGGCCATCACACCTGGTGCTTCCCAGAACTTGCGCTCGGCACCCCAGAAACACCCCATCCCAAAGAGCGCGTACTCAAACTCCTCAAACCCGCTGTCCATGGGTGTGCCATACACGTAGTGGGCCTGGGACACAGGCACCTCTTCCACCCGACCAGGCAGCGCTTCCGCCATTGTAGGCAACCGAGACTTGAACGGAGAGGCCTCCCCAAAAAACATAGACTACCCCTCGCTCAGAACCTTGATGTGCCGCAGTACACGGCCGTGAATCCGGTGAACAATCAAATCGGAAAATCTGCTCCAGTAGATTCCAGGAGCCAGGTCCAGGGTATACCAGGTAGTGCCCACCAGCCGAGTTTGGTTGGGAGACAACGCTATGAGTTCGAACTGCCCCCGCTGGCTCTGCATGGTGCCCACCAGGTGCGGAGCATGCACCACGTTCCAGGGACTCCACTCCTCCATGGAAGGTGGCTGCTCCACTACGTCGAACGCCAGGCGGTGCGGAGGCTCCCACACGGTAATCGGCTCCACAAAAGCACCCGTGGTGAACTCGCAGTAGCGCACCGCTCCCACACCCTCTCCATCAATGCGAGCCCGCATCGGACAGGCCACACCGGTTCGCATCATCCAGTCCTCCGGTGCGGGTAGCTCCGAGAAGCCAATCACATTGGGCCAGATCTCCTCCGCAGAGGCCTCAATCACAATGTCGGTGGTCAGCGCACGAACAGGCAGCTCCACATCGGCTGCTCCCTCGACCACTCCAAACAACGGCAAACCAACCACCATGGCGGTCACAGAAGAATCGGGTGAGCGGGGCCCACCGGTCATCGCCACGCCAACCATCGCCCCCATGATGGCGAGCAAGTACCCCAAAGGAGCCGCCATACCCAGACAAAGAATCCCCTCGAGTGCCAACAAGAGAAGCGTTCCGCCACAGAAGGTGAGCCCAAGAATCGCAACCATAATCGCCCGGCCCACACTCACCCGTACGTGGCGAGCCAATACCCAGGAACTCACCACACCCATCACGAATGGAGTCGCCACGAACAAGATCGAACTGTAATCCCCCAGCCCAAAGACCATGCCCACAGTGGTCAGCAAGCCAAGGCAGGCGGTGATGCCAATCGCCTGAATGGAAGCCAACATCAGGGAGCCCGCTACGGATTGTTCCTCTCCAGCCACCTCTCTGAGTGCGCCGCCAGGCGCCACACAGAGCGCCAGAATCAACATCAGGTTCACCACGGGCAATAGAAACAGGATCGAAATCCAGGGCGACCACCCGGCATCTCTGGCTCGCCGCAGGCTCATGCTCACGCCAATCCAGATAAACGGCAGCGCCCAGAGGGACATGAACAACACCCCGAGAGAACCTTCGTCCAGCCCAAAGGCCTCCAAGCGAACCGACAACAAGGGATTGAGGTAGGTCAGTGGGTCGATGAAGCTCCCACCATTGGCCTTCGCGACCAGTTGGTCCACGGTGTACTTCAGAGCCATGAGGAACAAACCGCTGCCCAGGTAGAACTTCCGCCCCACCTGTCCTTCGAGTCCAAACCAGGAACTCAACCAACGCATGCTCTCACCCCTTCCCCGACTACGACGCTATCACGGGTAGGCCCGCCAACCCTATACGCCCGGAGTTCACAAGTACCCAGAGCGCTCTGCACCTCCAGGACCCATGTGAAATCTCGAGTGCGCCTGGCTCTCACATCACCTCCGTTCACGGGAACACGGTGGATGGCAGTGACCGAGTTGTGGCATAAGAACAGTCATGTAGATCATGGTTCAACGAGGAGCCGGAACAGGAGACCCGCATCCGTGGCAGATGCTTCCCTCAACCCACTGACTTTCTCGCCCAGGCCAATCCCCGGCCTGGTCTTGATCACCCCTAGGGTTCACCGGGACCCTCGAGGGTTCTTTCTCGAGACCTACAATGCAAGCGCCTATGGCGAAAAGGGCCTCAAAGCCTCGTTTGTGCAGGACAACTTCTCGCAGTCGACCTTCGGCACCATTCGAGGCTTGCACGCCCAGCTTACCCACCCCCAAGGAAAACTCATCTCCGTGACCGAGGGGGAAATCTTTGATGTGGCCGTGGACATCCGAGTCGGGTCGCCCACCTACGGCCAATGGGATGGCGTTCGTTTGTCTGCCGAAAGCTTCCAGCAGTTCTACATTCCGCCGGGGTTTGCTCATGGCTTCTGTGTGCTGAGCCCCCAAGCCAAAGTGGCCTACAAGGTGACTGACTTCTACGATGCCTCCGACGAGTTGGTCATCGCCTGGAACGACCCGGACTTGGGCATAGAGTGGCCGGTGACCGAGCCCATACTCTCAGAACGAGACCGACAGGCCCCCAGACTGTCCGAACATCGGGCGCGACTGTCCGCCCAACAGCCCGATACTACGCCTTGAAAGTACTGCTCACCGGTGCCAGCGGTCGGCTCGGAAGAGCCTTTGTCGAACACACGAACCCTTCTTGGGAGCTCGACGCCCGCTCTCACTCCGAACTGGACATCTGCGACAAGAAGGCTGTCGAGACCGCAGTCAGTGGAGCAGACATGGTGCTCAACTGCGCCGCCTATACAGATGTGGACGCTGCAGAAAGCAACGTAGATACCGCTCGCGACGTGAATACAATCGGGCCCTACAACCTCGCGGAAGCCACAGAGGCCGCCGGAAGCCTGCTGGTGCACCTCTCCACCGACTACGTCTTCGACGGAGAGAAATCCACGCCCTACACCGAACACGACCCCGCAGGGCCTCTGTCTGTCTACGGCAGAAGCAAGCTCGCGGGCGAACAAGCCGTGATGCAGCTCAACCCAGAGCACATCATCATTCGAACGGCCTGGCTGTATGACCACACAGGTCCCAGCTTCTTGCACTTGCTACTGAGCCTGGCCTCCAGGCCCGAGGTGGGTGTTTCCAATGACCAATACGGCTCTCCTACCTACGTGCCACACCTGGTGAGCGGTATCGAGCGCGTGGTGGAGTCTGGGCTGCGGGGCACGGTTCACCTGGCCGGAAGCGGTGGAGCCAGCCGGTACGAGCTGGCCTGTTGCCTGTACGAGAAAATGGGGTTCGAAACCAAGCTGCTACCCGCCAAAACATCGGACTTTCCCAGCCCAGCCACCCGGCCGGCTTACTCCATTCTGGACACATCACGCTCGCCTGAGATCCATCTACCTCCGTGGGAAGAAGGTCTAGAAGCGTTTGTCAGACACACAAAG
>JAYZDK010000224.1:0-13037 GCA_036337845.1 Myxococcota bacterium
CCTCCTCCACAGGCCTCGCCCCCAGCACCTCCAGTGAGACAAGCACCCGCCACCACCGGGCTGCAACTCAAGCAAGGAGACACGGTTTATCCAATCGCAGACATGGCTACCGTCCAACGGTGGATTCTGGAGCGACGCCTAGGCCCTGAGGATTTGATCAGCGGTGATGGCGAGTGGTGGGACCCACTCGGAAGCCGACCTGAACTCACGTTGTTTTTTGAGACGGTCAGCAAGATGGAAGCTGCGGAGGCCGCCCCTCCAGTACAGCCTCCGCCTGCAGCGCCCACGCCTGTGGCAGCGCCCACGCCTGTGGCAGCGCCCACGCCTGTGGCAGCGCCCACCCCTGTGGCAGCGCCCACGCCTGTGGCAGCGCCCACGCCTGTGGCAGCGCCCACGCCTGTGGCAGCGCCCACGCCTGTGGCAGCACCCACGCCTGTGGCAGCACCCACGCCTGTGGCAGCGCCCACCCCTGTGGCAGCCCCACTCCCGGTGTCAAATCGAGACACACTGGTGCCTCAAGATCACCTCGATGCTCCACCTCCACCCACCAGCGCCCCCCCACCGCCGAGCTTGAGCACACCAACCCCCATCGCGCCTGAACCACCTAGTCCGTCTCAAGCTCCTCCGGAAGAAGTTCACCCGGTCGTGGTTGTAGAAGAAGAAAGCCCAGCCGAAACAATCGAAGAGTTGGAGGCCTCTGCCAACGCTCCCATCGAGCCCGTGGCAGCAGCAGAACACACTTGGGATGATGACGCGACAATCCCAACTCCTTCATTCGATGACATCCATCGTGCAGAAGACTCATCCGATGACAACACGCTGCCTCCTGTAGATTTCGACGACCACACCCTCCCTCCAGGAGGGTTCGATGACCTCGGCGATGAAGAAGGACACTCCGAACCCGCCCACACCTCAGAAACAGATTCTCAGGACTATCCACTGCAACACAAGGTCAGTGTGGAAGAACCTCAGGATGCGGAACCCGCTCAGGAATTCCACTCCGATTTCCCGGAACCTCAGGAAGAAACAAAGACTGTGTTCCCCGGCACGGACGATAGCCACACCGAAGATTTCGATGATGAAATCTTCGGGCTTTCCGACTCAGATGAAGACTGGGGGTTTGACGACGATGATGACCTGGCCTGGAATTCAGACAAGAGTTCTCGACGAAAGCAGGTCACAGTGGTCTTCCTCTTGCTTCTCGCTACGCTCGGCGGCGCATATTGGTGGAGCCAGCAGAGCTCTGACGCAGACACAGCCGGTTCCGAAGAAGTGGCACAGGACAGCCCCGAGACCAACAACCCAACTCCTCCCCCTGATGAGACTCCCGAAAAAGAGGAGGCGGTCGCGGCAAACGTACCCGATCAACCAGAAGAGGACGCTCCAGCGGTAACCGAAGAAAACAACGAGCCCACCCCCACAGAGCCTGAAGTTGTTGCCAAAGCCGAACCCAAGAAACCCAAGGCGACCCCTACACCCAAGAAGACCACAAAGCCCAAGCCTAGAACCAAAAAAGCCACACCCCGCCCCCGAGCCGCCCCGGCTCGACCCAATACTGCGGATGGCTTCATCTCAGCAGGCCGCCAAGCCCTCAAGGCTGGAGATTACTCAAAGGCTCGAAACGAGTTTATCGAAGCGGTCGCCATGGCTCCGAACAGCGCAGAAGCAAACCATGGTCTAGCACTCTCAGCCCAGAAACAAGGCGACCTGGCTACGGCGATTCGCTACTACTGCAAAGCATCCGGGCTGGCGAACTCAGGCTCCTCTATTAAGCGAGAGATAGACGCGAGTCTTTCTGGACTTGGCGCTTCTTGCCAGTGACTTCACCTTTTTGAGGAATAGCCCATGTCGTCTGAGATTGAGTCCGAAGAGCGGTACGTCCAACGTATCGATGCCGAGAAGAAGGCCAAGCTACGCGCCCTGCTTGAGTCCGATGCGGAGGCCGCAGAGCGCGCCGCCCTCGAATCCCTGGTGAAAAACCGCTGTGGACGATGTGGGACACAGATGGAGGCCAAGATCTTCAAAGGAGTTGAAATCGACATCTGTCCCGGCTGTGGTTCTGTACTTCTGGATCCCGGAGAACTTGAGGAACTGGCCGGAGAAGACGAATCTCACAAGGTTGGATTCCTGTCGAATTTCTTCTCCAACGTACGGTCCTGAATCGTTTCAATGGGGCTGGATCCGACAGAGATCAAACACATGGCAAGATTGGCTCGTCTGGAAATCGAAGACGATCAAATCTCCGTGCTAAGCGATGAGATTGGAACCATACTCGAACACGTCGCCACGCTCTCCGAGTTGGACACCACAAGCTACACCGACGACCGAGAAGCGCTGCGACGGTGGCCAGACACCTCTCGAGAGCCTCCCTGTCCAGACCTACTGGTGCGCTCAGAAGGATTTCGCGCAGGCGCAGACGGGGACCAGTTCGTACAAGTCCCCACTGTCGTGGACAAGAACCATTGAGAGAAACAGCCTCCTCCCTCGCTGAATCGGTTCGAAACAAACAGCGTACCGCTGAAGAAGTCATCTCAGCAGTTCTGGACCGGCTTCCAACGACACGCCACCTCAACGCCATCACACACTGCGATCCAGAGCACGCACTCGCATCGGCTCGGGCGATAGATAAGCGCATTCACGAAGGCCTCGATCCCGGCCCTCTGGCCGGGGTGCCCGTGGCCATCAAAGACAACTTCTGCGACGCCGGCCAGCCTTGCTCTTGTGGCAGCCGTATTCTCGAAGACTATCAGGCACCCTATACGGCCAGTGCTGTAGAAAAACTCCGAGCAGCCGGAGCCATTGTGATCGCCCGTACAAACATGGATGAGTTTGCCATGGGCTCCTCCAACGAAACCTCCGCATTTGGCTGTGTTTCCAATCCATGGGACCTCGACCGCGTCCCCGGTGGCTCTTCCGGTGGGTCTGCAGCGGCTGTTGCTGCGAACCTGGTCCCTATTGCCTTGGGTTCCTCCACGGGTGGCTCCGTTCGACAACCGGCGAGCTTTACCGGCGTTGTAGGCCTCAAACCGACCTATGGCCGAATTTCCCGCTGGGGACTCGTTGCCTATGCCTCTTCTCTGGACGTCGTAGCCCCCCTGGGAAAAACGGTGGAAGACACCGCAATCGCCCTGCAGGTCATGGCGGGTCCGGACCCGCAGGATTCCACGTCAATCGATGCCCCGGTGGACGACTTCGTTCGCGCAGCTCGCCAGGGTGTGGCGGGTCTGAAAATCGGCATTCTCTCCGATGTAGATGCGGCGGGCAACGATCCGTTGGTCAGCCAGCGAGTCCGTGAAGGAGCGGCTTTGCTGGAGAAAGCCGGTGCGACTGTTCAAGAGGTCGAATTGCCGGCCTCAAGTCATGCTGTCGCTTGCTACTACGTTCTGGCACCCTCCGAGGCCTCTTCCAATCTGTCCCGTTTTGACGGGATTCGGTACGGACCGAGAGAACCAGCCAAGGAACTCGACAGTCTATACACCCAGGTTCGGAGCAAAAGATTCGGGCCCGAGGTACAGCGTCGCATCCTCATGGGGACCTACTGCCTCTCCGCCGGCTACTACGACGCGTTCTACCAGAAAGCTCGTGAGGTCCAGTCTCTGTTGCGCACCCAGGTCAACACCCTGTTTGAGACCGTTGATCTGCTGCTGCTGCCAACCACCCCCTCCACAGCATTTCGAAAAGGAGAAAAGACCAACAACCCCTTGTCGATGTATTTAGGGGATGTCTACACCGTGACCGCCAACTTGACGGGTATCCCCGGCATCTCGGTGCCCTGCGGGCTGGCGAATGGGCTTCCGGTAGGACTGCAACTCATGGCCCCACATCTCCAGGAAGGGCGACTGCTTGCGGCTGCCAGCGTCATAGAACAGTCCGTCGGTTTGCTATCGCCGCCGGCCTAATCAGTAGTGGCCTGGGTCGTCCGTACCCGCGAGAATCTCTTCATAGGTAATCTCACCACGACCCAACTTCTTGATCCCATACTCTCGGAGGGTCAGCATTCCATCATTGAGTGCTTCCCTTCGCACCTCAGCGGCACTGGCGCGGGATTCTACGAGACGAGCGATTCGTGTCGTCAGTGGCATCACCTCGAACAAGCCCGTTCTTCCGGCATACCCCGTGCCCCGACAATGCACGCAACCGGCCCCCACAAACACCTTGAGCTTTCGACCCTCCTGCCAGGGAATTCGAAGTGCCACAGCCTGTTCCTCGGACAACCAGTCCTCTTCTGCACACTCGGTACAGACTTTTCGAACCAGGCGCTGAGCCACCACACCCAGCAACACGGATGACAGCAGGAAGGGCAAGACATCCAGATCGATCATGCGGGTAATCGCACTGGCTGCATCGTTCGTGTGCAGGGTGGAAATGACCAGGTGACCCGTAAGTGCTGCTTGCACCGCATGCTGGGCTGTTTCCGGATCGCGGATCTCACCTACCATGATGACATCCGGGTCCTGTCGGAGAACCGTACGCAATGCATTGGCATAGGTGAACCCGATACGGGGCTGAATCGCCATCTGATTGAAGCTCTCATGCACCATTTCAATGGGGTCTTCCAAGGTGCAGATGTTCAGCCTGGGCTCGGAAATATGATGGAGTGTTGAGTACAGAGTGGTGGTTTTTCCCGACCCTGTCGGGCCCGTCACCAGAATCAGACCGGAGGTGGAGCGAATGAACCGCTCAAACAACATCAACTCCCTGCGAAAGAAGCCCAAATCTCCCAAGTCCTGAAGCAAGATGTCCGGATCGAAAATCCGCACCACCACCTTCTCACCGAACGCAGTCGTCACGGTCGAGATCCTCAGTTCAATCTCCTGGTCCTTGAAATGGGTCTTGAACCGACCGTCCTGAGGTCTTCTCCGCTCCGCAATATCAAGTCGGCCCAACATCTTTAGCCGAGAAACCAAGGCCGCATGAACCACCTTGGGAAGTCGATGAATGGTGTGAAGAATCCCATCGATTCGGATGCGAACAACCGACTCTTCTCGCTTGGGCTCTACATGAAGATCACTCGCTCTCTGCTCAAAAGCATAGTTGAGGAGGTACCAGACAGCCTGAACCACAGGCTGGTCCGTGGCATCAATCTCATTGACCCCTTTGACCTCATAGAGCTGTTCCAGATTGCCCAGGTCCGGCAACGCCCCCTGGTGCTCGAGTGCGGCAGCCTTCATCGAACGCCGAAACCCATGAAACTCGGCGATGACCTGAATGATCACAGACTTCATGGCCATGACCGGTCGGATTTTCTTCTGTTTGAGCCGCGCGAGTTGCTCCAGTACTTCCCGGTCCCAGGGAGCGGCGAGGGCACAGATCAACTCTTCATCCGTCTCCTCGACCGGGATGATCAAGTGCCGCTCAGCAAAGGGTCCCCCAAAAGCCTCAGTGACAAGCCGGTAGTCCAACTGCAAAGGGTCGACTTCTCGAAATGGAATTTCCAGGCTCTCTGCTACCCGACGAGTAAGCAAACGCTCGTCTACAAGCTGACCCTCTTCACCCGGTGTTCGAAAACGAAATGATGCAATCAACTCGATTTCAGAGACCTGGTAGGCCACCCGTTGCTTACCCAGAAGCTTCCTGAGCTCGGCTCTCTTGTCCAAGAGAATATGGCGTGCAGCATCCCGTCCCCGATTGAGGATGTCTTGCCGCTGCCCATCTCGTAGGATCTCATTCTCGACGAGCAAGTCGAGGATCCAGTGAAGTCTTTTGTCGTCGATCAACGCCGCTCCGTACCTCTAAGGATAGCCGAGCACACCCCCTGGAATGAAGCCCCATAGGCAGATCGAACACCAAACCCGTCTACAATACAGCCGATGCAATGCCCTCCCAAAGTGCGGTTCGAGTCCAACCAAGGCAAGGCAGAAGCGCATGCATCGTATTAGGCTTTTTTCATGAAAACACTCATTCTCGGTGCCGGCCCCGCAGGGCTCGCAGCCGCCTACACGCTGGCGGGCCAAGGGGATGAGGCCACCATACTGGAAAAAACAAGCCGGGTCGGTGGGATTTGTCGCACGGTTTCCCACAAGGGAAACGTCTTCGATCTAGGAGGGCATCGCTTCTTCACCAAGTTCGATGAAGTTCAAGCGCTCTGGGAAGAGGTGCTCGGAGAAGAATTCCTCCTGCGCCCCCGGATGTCTCGAATCTACTATCGCGGAGCGTTCTTCGACTACCCCCTGCGAGCAACAAACGCACTTCGAGGATTGGGCCCGGTGGAATCTGCTCGCTGCATGGCGTCCTACGGTCGGTCCCGGTTGCGTCCCAAAGGCAATGAGCAGACCTTTGAAGACTGGGTATCCAATCGATTTGGTAATCGACTGTTCGACATTTTCTTCCGCACCTATACCGAAAAAGTCTGGGGCATCCCCACCTCGGAAATCGGTGCCGAATGGGCTGCACAACGAATCAAAAACCTGGACCTCTCTACAGCGGTCAAAGATGCATTACTGCGTCCTATCATCACAAGAGGTCGATCTTCGGATGGACGAGTGGTCACCTCACTCATCGAAGAATTTCACTATCCCCGGCGTGGTCCAGGCCAAATGTACGATGTGATGGCAGAAAAGACCGTCGCGCGAGGCGGCAACCTGCTGCTGGAACACAAAGCCACACGGCTCGAGTGTGATGGGAAAAGAATACAGCGGGTGTGGGCAGAAACCCCAGATGGTGCCGAAGAAGTGTTTGAAGTGGACCACGTCCTCTCGTCCATGCCCCTTACACTTCTTATCGAGGCCCTGGAGCCCGCAGCCCCACCCGAGGTCATCCGAGCGGCACGGTCCTTGCGATTTCGGAACCTCCTCACCGTGGACTTGCTTGTAGACCAGCCAGATCTCTTTCCAGACACCTGGATCTACATCCATGAACCCGGCTTGAAAGTAGGAAGAATCCAGAACTTCAAGAACTGGTCGCCGGACATGGTGGCCGATCCTTCGACCACCAGCCTGGGCTTGGAGTACTTCTGTTGGGACAGCGACGACATCTGGAACACTTCCGACGATGAGCTTGTCCGTTTGGCGACTCGCGAACTCCGCCAGACCGGGCTCCTGGACCATGGCCAGGTGCTATGGGGCGTGGTTCAGCGTGTTCCCAAGGCCTACCCCGTATACGAGACCGGGTACGAATCCCACTTAGAGTGCATCACCGAGTACATCCGGTCCTTTGAAAACCTACAGGCTATGGGCCGGTACGGAATGTTCAAATACAACAACGCGGACCATTCCATTCTGACCGCGCTGCTATCCGTGGAAAATATCGGTGGGGCTACGCACGATGTATGGTCGGTGAACACGGATACCGAGTACCAGGAAATCCGACAAAACTAGGTCGACCTTTGGCTCGTTCTACGATCACCGCTGTAGCTCTGTGCATCGCCCTGGCTCTGTGGATTGCACCCGGCCTGGCTCTGGATCCACAGTCCACGCTGGCTGGAGACTGGCGACATCCGGATTGCCTGGGCAACCACTGGCTGCTGGTCTGGATGGCTGAGCGGATTCTCTCGTTCGAAAGCCTCCTCCACAACCCCCTCTACTATTGGCCACACGGAGATGCTCCTTGGCTGGCCGGCAATGGCTCAGAAGGGTTTTTATACCTTCCCTTCCACCTCCTCTTCGACTGGCCCGCCTCAGCGAATGCGTATGTCCTCTCCCTACTCCTGGGCAACGGACTCGCCGGCTACTACCTGGGACGCAGCGCCGGAGCCGGGCCTTGGGCCTCTCTGGTTGTGGCAGCTACCACAGGATGCTCGGTGTACGTCAACCTGGAGCTCAGCGCAGGTCGATTTTCCCAAGGCGACCTCCTCTGGCTGCTGACATCGATAGCCTGCTTCCTCAAGCTCTTGAACACCCCCTCGGTACGACTGGCTGTCATTACCGGCATTCTCTTTGCTCTCTGTGCCTTCTTCTATTTCTACTACGGGTTGTTTCTTTTACTGGCCCTGGTGGTGATTGGCGCGGTCCATCGTGTGGGAAAGGCCACCCTGCCCTGGAAAGAGATCGTCATCACCGGCGCTACTGCGGCGGTACTCATCGCACCGATTCTGGTGCTGTTTATGTCCCATTGGTCCTCCATTCCGGGCACCAATGAGGGGTTTCCTCACCCCATGGTTTCGTTTGACTCGATTCGCCCCTCCTTGTTCTTGAGCCCCCAAGGCTCTCCTCAACAAGCCAGTCAAACAGTGGCGGCCCCCATACTCGTTCTCGCCCTCCTACAAACCTACCGTTTGGCACAAAGACGCAGTGAAGCTCCTCTCTTGGAGGCCGGCCTGCTGGGTGTCGTGGTGCTGTTCTGGTGGCTGGCCTTGGGACCGGCCGGTGGCCTATGGACCTGGCTTTATGGGTCGGCGGAGCCTCTCAAGCGCTTCTGGTGGCCCTATCGTCACGTCGTCCTGATCGGCCCCTGCCTGGGAATACTGGCGGCACGAGCATTGAGGAACACCGGGCGAAATCAGCCTCTTACTGCCATTCTGGTCGCGCTTTCCATCCCGCTCTCGTTGTCCCTCCAACAAAGCCGATCCAAGATGGATACCACCCCTGTACGAACGCCACCCCCGGTCTACCCTGAGCTGGCCTCTCGTCCGGAAAAAGTCTTGCTTTCCGTGCCCTTCACTGCTGGTGCGACGGGATCACAAGCCCCTCTAATCTACCAATTCTACCACCAGAAACCCATGCTCAACGGCCATGCTCCATGGGTAGATCGGGTGCGCCCAGAGGCCTGGGACCAGATGGTGCAGTCCAACACGTTTCTCGCCCAACTGGCCTCTCTTGAACAAGGTACAAGCCAAAATGAGGTGGTGTTCGAAGCCGAAGATCTCAGCGCATTGATTGAAGATGGTCTGGGTCTCTTTGTCGTCGATCGAGAACTCGTACCCACGGATCTCTGGCAAATGGTTCAGGGATACAACGAGGTGTTCAACGCCTTGTTTGGAGCCCCCATCCTCAGTACCAACGAAGTCCAGGTCTACTCAGCCACAAACTGGAATGGTCAGTCCACCGTGGCGTTCAAAGGCTTTAGTTGGCCTTCTAAAGTCCAGAGACCCAGTAAAAACCGTCTACTTGGAGGGCTACATCCGCGCAGTCCCATGTTCAATCCACGTTAAAGTACTTCCCGGAGGTCCAATGAGCCAAGCACCAACCTGGGACATGGAAAGGATTCAACCGGGAGGCGTGGCTTCAGCGGACTGGATTGAACGAAAAGACAACGCTCTGACGCTAATGCAAAGCCTGGTCGAGCGGGCCGATGCCCTACAAGATCTCCCCGCTGGCCTGGAAGACTGGCAGGACGTCCTTCAAGACCTGATCTCAGGCGTGGAAAAGATCTGGCAACTCGGCGTGATTGCAAACTGCCAAGCCAGTACAGACACCAACGACCGACTCGCTGAAGCCAGCGCAGCACGGATCACGGAGTTGTTCGCCCTGTACAGCCGTGCATGGGTTCGGGTCGAAGAAGCGATCGTAAACGCCAGTAACGAAGACTTTGAGGCTTTAGCCGGCCTGAAATCCTTGGAGGACATTCGGCCATCCCTGGATCGAATCCGAGAAAAAGCCCACCTGCTGCTGCCTCCCGACCAGCAAGGCCTCGTTCATTTGATCAGTCCAGATGGCATCAACGGTTGGTCGGGCTTGTACACCAAGCTCAGCGGCCGACTGGAGGTCTCTATTGGAGGAGAAACCCTCTCGGCCGGACAGGCCTTCAACCGAACTGGGAGCCCCGACCGAGCCGTTCGACTAGAAGCTTTTCAAGCACTGGAACAGACCTGGAGCGTCGATAAAGACACCTGGGCCACCTGCTTGACTCACATCACCGGCACAAGGAGGACACTGAACACGCTGCGGAATGTGGAGCCTCTGGCAGATACCTTGAGTGAATCCCGGATGAAGCCCGAAACCTTGAACGCCATGAATCTGGCGATTGAACGGTTTCGGCCAACTCTGGTGCAATATCTTCACACCAAGGCTCGGGTACTCGGCGTCGAGAAGCTCCACTGGGTAGACGTCAAAGCCCCTGTCGGGGATGCCGGCCCCGCCCATGACTGGGAAACCTCCAGCAATTTTGTGACCACCCATCTCGACAACGCACACCGAGAAATGGGAGAATTTACACGCATGGCGCTCGCGGGTCGCTGGATTGAGGCAGAAGACCGCCCGGGCAAACGCATGGGGGGCTACTGCACCTGGCTCCCTGAATCCAAGGAGTCACGGATTTTCATGACCCACGGGGGCCGTTTTCTATCCACGGTGACCCTCGCTCACGAGTTGGGCCACGCGTTCCACAATGAAGTTCTCCGAGACGTACCCATCTCCCGTCGGGATATTCCCATGACACTCGCAGAATCGGCTTCCACGTTCGCGGAAAACGTGGTCCGGGATGCTGCGTTGAATACTGCCACGTCAGATAAACATCGCCTCGCTCTTCTCGATGCAAGACTTCAGGCCGGCGTGGTCTTTCTGATGGATATTCCAGCTCGTTTCGCCTTCGAGCTCGCCCTCTACGAGATGCGAGCAAACGGCGCTCTGGCACCCAAAGACCTCGATGCAAAGATGGTCGAGTGTCAACGAACCGCTTTTGGGGATGCCCTGGCAGATTGGAGCCCCAGCTTCTGGTGTTCCAAGCTCCATTTCTATATTGGCAGCCGCTCCTTCTACAACTTCCCTTACGCGTTCGGCTACCTCTTCTCCGCGCTCGTCTACGAACAACTCAAAGACGGATCCTCTGAATCATTGCAAACGTACCGAGACCTATTGATGCGAACAGGCTGGGACCACGCCGAGAACATCGCAACGGATATCCTCGGTCTCGACCTGACCAACCCAGACACCTGGGAGATGGCCATGCAACCCATCGTCAGAGACTTGGAGATCTATTCGGGCCTGGCCGAAACCCTCGCTTAGATCCCCTCGTAGTTCGTCGCTTTGACCTGAACCTCGGAAATGGCCACGTCTTCCGAGGAAGAGCCCGGGTACACCTCGACCACCTGAACCTCAACAGCCCCCCAAGCAGAGCCGGTATAGCCAGTCAATGCAGGTACCTGGAACCACTGCACCCCGGTCTTGTCCGCCATCTCGAACTCCAACTCCTTGTTGTTGGCTACAAGTCGGATCTTCTTGGGCCTGGCATGGGTTCTTGGACCCGTCTGGATACCGACCGAGGACAGGCCAAAGCCTTCCGCACCCACAGTGAAGCTCGCACCCTCTTGAGGCGCGGCCCAGAAGCTACGCGTACTTCCATCTCTGAGGTGGTCGCCAGGGTGTGATTCGGACTCCCCCGAGACTCCCTCGATCACCGCAGAATCAACATCGAATTCCTTGAGATGAACCAAGACCTCTGAGACTGCCATGTTTGGATAGTCCATCCCCGAGTAGACATCGGTCACCGTCAGGCGAATCCGGCCTCCAAAGAGCTCATTGCCCAACTTGACATCTTCCATGTCCAGCACCTGGAGCTTGTTCTCATCCGCCACCGACAACTCAAGGGTGTGAACGGGCTCCATCGGTGTCGAGTCCAGACAACAAAGTACTTCCACCTTCAACGTCTTGACCCGGGCGTAGTCCTTGAACGTGGAATCCGACTTGCCCCATCCTGGCAGAATTTCAATCTTGTCGATCTCTGACTTCGGCAGCTCCAGCAGAATCCACTCACCTCGATTCGCCGATTCGCCAGGCACCATCCAAGCAGTAGCGGGGTTGCCATCGATAGCCGCCTGGGCGTTCCAGTAGTTGGCTCCCTTTCGGGTTTCCTTCTTGAATGCCGAGGCTGTAGCCCCACCCCAAGCCAGACCGGGCAGCATAACGGCAAGTACACATAGGGAAATTCGTTGCATGAAGCTTCTCCTGGTGGATTGGGGACTATAACCGCCCAACCCACCTCGCTCCTTCCCTTGCGTGCCCATTTGATGCCCAGGAAGCTCGCATGTGCCCCTATGGGCTCAGTAGGTCAGCACCCCCGTTCCATACTCTCCGGCCTCGAACCCATCATGAGGGGTCACATGGCAGGTCCACTCCGCAACCCCAACCGTATCGAGCGCTGGAATCGTATCGCCGGGCACATGAGTCTCCGTCGCATCCGTATAAATGGCACCATCTGCCCGCCATATGATGGAATGAGTCACGGGATCTCCATCCGCATCTCCAGCATCGGTATGGCCGCAAACCAGATCATCAACCCCTTCCACTGCATCGGACGGTTCAATACCAACCCCTGGAGTCTCCGGTGGCTTGTTGAGCACCACAACCGGAGCATTCATGCTGGCCGCATTACCAGCGACCTCATCATCATGAGGTGTGACCTCGAGACTGACCGAATCGTCTCGCTGGAAGAACAACTCTCCATAGAGAACCGAAGCATCGGATACCACCACGCCATTGACAGACCAGGACAAATCATAGGTGATGGAATCTCCATCCGCATCGGATGCGGTCACCACCGGGTTCACCACGCTGTCGGTATACAGCTCCAGAGTCGGAGCAATCGTCACGTTGGACACCTCCGGCGGCGTATTCACAACCACTGCTGTATCGCTCTGAACCGCCACGCCTGTATCGGTACCATCAGTCGGTTGAACCAGCGCATAGATGGTATCTCCCTTCCCAAACAGTGAGCTATTGAGCGTCGCCTGCAAGCCCGTTGGCAAGTAGATGCCGTTGATCGACCAGACCACTGAATTCAAGATCGCGTCCCCGTCCGCATCCGTTCCACCCTGAGTCGTCACTACCAGGGTTTCTCCTTCCGCCGGAGCCGTTGTAGAGAGCGCAGCGGACGTATAGACCGGAGCACTGTTAGCCACGACCACGGGAAGACTGGCCACCATCGCTCCTGGCTCAGTACCATCGTGGGGAGTCATCCAGCACACAATGGAGTCCCCCTTGGAAAACAAGCTGGCGTCCAACGAGGCCCCGGTCGCTACAAGCACCGAGTTTACAGCCCATTGAGTATCGTCGTAGGCCTCCGCATCTCCATCGGCATCCGAAAACACACCGGGATTACAAGAAACACTCGTATCTGTGTAAATCAGAGAAGGGCTGACCTCGGTACTAGCAAGAGTAGGGGGC
>JAYZDK010000225.1:0-21359 GCA_036337845.1 Myxococcota bacterium
TGACGCTGGATGTCTCTCGGCGAGTTGTCATAGAAAAAATCCAGCCCCATTTCCCCCCAAGCCACAACGCAAGGCTGAGCCGCCAAGGACCGGAGCTCCACCTCCAATGCATCGCTCCAAAACCGGGCATCGTGAGGATGCACGCCTACACTGGCCCACACCACACCTGGATGTCGATTGGCCACCTCCACGGCACGAATCGCGGTGCCATCTCCGTAGCCGGAACCCACCGTAAGCATCCGCTGTACACCTGCTGCCTTGGCAGTAGCCACGACAGCATCCACAGCAGCATCCCCTCCATAGGTCTCGGGGTCCAGATGACAATGAGAGTCGAAGATCATCCCGCTCTCCGCGCACGCCCGAGCTCTGTGGCGAGGTCTGACAGCAAACTCTCGACCACCAGGCGGCCGGCCACATTTCGAGTCAGTCGCAGCCTCGCCTCATCCAGCGCTTGCTGCAAACGCTCTACACCGCTGGGCCAGAGAGCCACAGACCAACGAGTCACCATCTCCCGCTGGTCCGAATGGACCAGGCCTCCGCTACTACCACTCCCCACCAATGCGGCATCTCTCACTAGGCTCTCCACCACCACAAACAAACGTTCCACTCCCACAAGCCACTCCAACCTCGACTTGCCAGTAGTGAGCTTGTTGGCGTACTCAAACAACTCACCGGGCCCCTGTCCCAGCACTCCGATCAAGTCCTTACGTGTTTGGTCCAGCTCTTCCAGTTCGCCCCCGGCGAGCTCCAGGGCCCGTCCCGGTCTCCCCTCCGAAACCCGGGCAACTCGCTGAGCGTTCGGAATCCCGCGACCCTCCAGCCATTGACGCAACTCTTCAACGCCAACAGCCGAAAACCGCACTCGCTGACTGCGGGAAAGCACCGTGGGCAGCAACGCACTCACCCGGGAAGTCACCAACACAAATCCCGTTCCATCTGGGGGCTCCTCAAGTGTCTTGAGCAACGCATTCGCACCCTCCACCCCCAATCGGTCCACCGGGTCGATAATGATGGTTCGGCGCCGAGCCGAATACCGCTGCATTCGAACTTGGGCCACAACTTCACGAGCCTGTCGAACACTGATGATCGGGGTCTTCTTCTCCGACTCCAACCCGATCTCCACAAGATCAGGATGGGTGCCTCGGGACATGTGCCGACACTCTGGACACTCACCACAGGGCATCACGCCCACCGTACCCCTACAGGCTGCAGCCATGGCAATACGAACAGCCGCCGTGTGTTTGCCAACCCCTCCCGGCCCCTCAAACAAATAGCAATGGTGCAAACGCCCTGCACTGGCCGCCTCCAGCAAGGGCGCCAGCGTCTGTTCCTGACCCAGTAGGGCTTCTGTTTCCATGTCGGATGTGTAACCCGCCTATGATGGTTGGCATGGATGCGGTCACCCGCTGGCACCACCTGCTGACAGAACACCCGGTCAGCCCCGAGGCGTTCTTTGATTCTGTGCGCGACTCGGGCGCAGTCTATCGGGACTCACCTCTATGTTTTCATCGGCGGCCCCATTTCGTCACAGGCCCTCAGATTCAACGCACCGCGCGCATTCTGGCCACGTTTCATGGCCTCATCCGGAAGGTACGAGCCGCTATGCTCGAGGAGGGTCTCTCCGGCCAAGAAGGCTCTCTGGCTCAACAGGTTGACCTGGACCCCAGAACTCTGGAGTTGGCCAGAATCGAACCGGGGTACAGCTCCGCTGCCGTGCTGGCCAGAGTGGATTGCTTTACACCCCAGGGGCACCCCTGGCTCTTGGAACTCAACGGAGAATCTCCCGCCGGGTTCGCCTATACCGACGCACTCACCAATCTGTTCAAGAAAGACCCCATCACGGACCGCTTCAAGCACCTGACCTCCTTCTCCAATTCATCGGCGGTGGTTCGCGCCCTCCTTCAGACCTACCAGTCCTGGCAGGGCTACACAGGCACCGCACCTCGGGTCGCAATCGTCGATTTTGCAGATGTACCCACAGCTCCGGAATTCGATTTATTCGTGGAGCACTTCCGAAACGCTGGAGTGGATTGTGGCGTTGTTGACCCCAGGGCACTGGAGTTCGACGGCAAGGTGTTGACCCACGGTGTGGCTCGGATTGACCTGGTATACCGTCGACTCCTGGTTCGAGACATTCTGGAGCGCCCGGATGATTGCCGCGCCTTGGTCGATGCCTACAGGGCAGGCGCTATCTGCATGGTGAACTCGCTGCGCACCTGCCTGCTGCACACCAAGACACTTTTTGCGCTACTCCACAGCGAAGATTTCCAAGACAAACTCACAGCCTCAGAACGAAAGGTGATTCGAGAGCACGTGCCCTACACCGCACGGTTGCGACAGGAACCCGGCCCACTGACCCCCCCTGGCCTGATGCGCGAGGTGCTGGAACAACCTGAAAACTGGGTGCTGAAGCCCTCGACAGGCCACGGCGGTCAAGGCGTAGTCCTCGGGTGGGAGGTTTCTCGAGAACACTGGGAACACGCCATCGCCCAGGCCCATCAACACGTGGTTCAGCGGCGAGTCGGAGAGGTGCGGATGCTGTTTCCCGACGCACGGGAAAACTTCGATTTGAGGGAACAAATGGTGGGCCTGGATCCGTTCATCATCCACGGGCGGCTTGCTGGCCTGCTCTGCCGACTCTCGGATAGTGCTCTGGGTAACGTCACTCGAGGCGCTAGTGTGGTACCAGTATTCTGCCTGCCATAAGGAACTCACATGCTGATCTGGATCGTTGCCTCTGCTCTCGCCTCTCCCACTCCGGCCTGGTACGACCCGAACAGGGTGGCCTCACAGTCGAGTGCTTTTGCCGGGTTCTCAGAACAATCCGTCCCCCGATTCGATGCCCTGCAAGCAGAGTTGTCTCAGGCAAGCAGTGCGCTCGCTCAACTTGAGATGGGTGTTCTGGCAGTGGGTGAGCGGGCCTCCCCTGAACTGGTCAGCCACATGGATACCCTTCGCCGCCAGGCGGCCCACGGATATCTCGTGGCCCAGGCCTACGTAGACACCCTTCAGGAAGACTCTGCAAACACCTTTGGCAGCGCCTTGGAGCGGGCTCTCCTGGCACTCGCAGAGACCCACAGCCTCCAAGAATGTGTACGACCGACCGGCATGGCAGCCATGGGCCCCGGTCGATCGGGCCCCAATTGCGAGGGAGAAGACATGAGCGTCAAGGTAGCCGAGGCCTTGGATGCCGACGCACAACTCGCTGCGGATATCGAAGAGATTCTGTCCATTGAGTGGCCTGACTTGAAGCTCCCCCCCAGCGAACAGAGTGTCATCCCACTCTCCGGAGACCAGAACTACCTGCGAATGAGCGCACTACTTCAAAACCTCGCTCCTGGACGGTTCACAGCTTTGGGGAGCTCATTGGAAGAATCACTGGCCCCCCTCAGACCCCAGCTTGAAGGCCCCGAACCCGAGAAGGCACTCGCCGAGGCCGAGGCACTGAGAGCAGAATACGAACAAGCTGTGGCCGCAGTCGGCAGCGAAATCCTCGATGCCATTGCACCCGTACTGGAAAAACAAGGCGGCAGCGTCGGCATCTGCGCCAATCCAGCCTCACTCGGGGGCTGCCCTGGCGAAGACCTCACCGACAGCCGGCTGTCCAAGCTCGCCGGAGACCGCAAAGTACGTAAGCGGCTGAAGCTACCGAAATAGCTCAGATAGAGTCATCGCAGGCGAACAGGTACCAATAGGTGTCGTCGACCACCCCATCACTGTCGCTGTCGTTGGCTTTGCTGGTGGTGTCTCCGTTCGAATTGTAGGTGTAGGTCACCTCGGCGTTGCCGTCTCCATCCGTATCCTCTGCAGCGCTGAGTACGTTACCGTCACTGTCATAGGTGTAGGTGTAGGTCTCGTCCCAGGCACCATCCAAATCCGAGTCATACGCATACCAGGTGCGATTGCCATCGACATCGAAAGTGGCCTCGTAGTAGACCACATCCGTGATGCCATCCATATCTGTGTCCACATCGATAGAAGTGTTGTTTCCATCCGTGTCATAGGTCCAGATCCACTGCCGGTCGATGGTGCCATCTCCATCGGTGTCGTTGTCCGCGCTCAACGCGTTGCCATCGGAATCCCGGGAGTAGGTGTAGGTGATGTCCACAATCGAGTCCCCATCGTTGTCGTAGGCCTCGTATGAGATGTTTCCATCCGAGTCGTAGTTCCTCCACTGGCTCAAATCAATTGCACCATCCCCATCCGAATCCTGATGCTCTTCGACTTCATTGCCATCGACATCGTAGCCCCAGGTCGTGCGCTCATCGACTGTGCCATCACCATCCGAATCAATCTCTTGAGACAGGAGATTTCCATCCGCATCGTAGGTCCACGCAGAGATATGGTCGTCGACTCCATCGCCGTCGGTATCCACAAACCGGTCGGTCATGTTGCCGTCTGAGTCATACACATAGGTGTAGGCCTCGATGAGAATCCCGTAGTAGTAGAACGTGTAGGACGTCAGGTTGCCGTCGGAATCGTAGACGTAGGTATAGTCGTAGTCCCCCACACCATCCCCATTCATGTCGATGTCCGTGCTCGTCCGATTACCGTCCGCGTCGTAAGCCCAGTAGTAGACGTAGTCCACGGTTCCATTGCCGTCGCTATCGACATCTGCGCTGACAGAATTCCCATCCGCATCCAGGGTGTAGTAGGCAAAGAAGTCAACCACCCCATCACCGTCAGTATCGACTTCCTGCTGCATTCTCTGCGGGTTCAAGGTCTCGTCCGAGCCATCGCAGTCGTTATCCACACCGTCGTCACACCAGTCCCACGCTCCGGGGTTCACGCCGTCATTGGTGTCGTCACAATCGGTATCGTCCGAGACCCAGCCGAACGAAGCGTTGCATGCATAGCTCGACACCGCAGTATCGCCGTAGCTGTCGCCGTCAGAATCGGCATACCAGGTAAGGGTATCCAAAGCATCGTCCTCATCCACGCTGCCATCACAGTCATCGTCCGACCCGTTGCAGTACTCGTCCGCCCCTGGGAACACCAGGACATCAGAGTCATCACAGTCCGTTCCATCCGCAATCATTCCAGACGGGGCCAGACAAGCAACCTGCGCGGAGGCCTCATCTCCATACCCATCCGAGTCCGAATCTGAATACCAAGGCGTCGCCCCCACAGCGTCCGCACCATCTGCCGACCCATCACAATTGTCATCCAGGCCACTACAGATCTCCACCGCTTCCGGATGAACCGCTGCGTTCGTGTCGTCACAATCTGTCGAGTCCGCAACGTACCCGGATGTGGCCTCACAGTTCATCTGAGACACCGCCGCATCTCCAAACCCATCGCCATCGGTGTCCGCATACCAGGGAGTCACTCCCAGCGCATTTTCTCCGTCGATTTCGCCATCGCAGTCGTCATCCAGCCCATTGCAGGATTCGACCCCTTCCGGGCTCACCTCAGCATCAAGGTCATCGCAATCCGAACCGTCTGCGAGATACCCGGAAGGCTGCTCACACAACACGCGTGTGTTCTCTCCATTTCCAAAGCCATCGCCATCGGCATCCCGGTACCAGGTGGCCGCATCCTCCGCGCCCTCCTCATCCACATCCCCATCGCAGTTGTTGTCGACGGAATCACAGAGCTCCACAGCTTCCGGATGCACCTCTGCATTCTCGTCGTCACAGTCCCCCTCATCTATCGAAAAACCATCCCCATCAATGTCGGTCACGGCGTTGCCCGTGTCATCCGAATCCTTCCCCCCCATACAGCCGGTGAGCGGTAGAAACAAAACCGAAAGGCCAAGGCCCAGTGCGATGTAGTGCTTCATTGATTTCTCCTGAATCAGCGGCCTATGAGCCGTCAATACATGTGTAGGTTCTGGTTTCAACCGAATCGATAATCCCGTCACTGTCCGTGTCCCATTCATCTACGATTTCGTTGCCCCAGGCATCGTACTGGTAGCTGTCTTCCGGGTTCCCATCGCCGTCTTCATCGGACGTGCTCGCAATCAGATTGCCATCGGAATCGTAGGTGTAGGTATAGATTTCGTCGACAGCGCCGTCCACATTCTTGTCGTAGGTACTGGTCAGACGATTGCCATCCACATCGTAGGTGCGCTCCAGGTAAACCCGGTCTCCCACGCCATCTGAGTCCGAATCAAACTGAATCAGGCTGGCTTCGCTGCCATCTGCCGTCCAGGTGTACAGCAAGGAGTAGTCCGAAGAGCCGCCAAGTTGGCCATCACCATCTTGGTCATAGTCTGCACGAATCAGCAGACCGTCGGTGCTGTAGGTGTAGGAGACAATCGAGTCTGCCACACCATCGGCATCCGAATCCGTGGCCTCCTCCAGAACGTTGCCATCGGCATCGTAACTCCAGGTCGTAATCTCATCGGCCAGGTAGTTTCCATCGGAGTCGTACTCCTCCATGAGTTGATTGCCCAGGGCATCGTAGGTGTAGCTCCATCGCTGGTCCGCCACGCCATCCCCATCGGAATCGTAGGCATGCTCGGTCATGTTGCCGTTCACATCGTACGTGAAATCCTCCACCTGCGAGGTCACACCATCAATGACCTCTTTTACGCGAATCTGATTGCCATCCGCGTCGTAGTAGTACTCGTAGACGTAGTCATCGATGCCGTCCATATCCAAGTCTTGACCAGCACCCGCCATCTGGCCGTCGGCATTCCAGGTGTAGGAAATGGTGAAGTCAACCACTCCGTCCCCGTCATTATCGACTTCTACCAGTACCTGGTTGCCATCGGCATCGTAGTGGTAGTCAGTAATCCAATCCGCCGTACCGTCGGGCCCATCGTCCCACTCGTAGTGCTGAACCTTGTAGAGTCCCTCGTCCACTTCCCCGTCACAATCATTATCGATGTCGTCGCAAAGCTCCGGCGCATCCGGGTAGATAAGGGGGGCATCATCGTCGCAGTCTTCATCGGTGGGGCTGCCATCGCAGTCCACATCAGAAGCAACCTGTGTGGACTGAGCATCCGCATCGTCACAATCATCGCCATTGGCGACGTAGCCGCTGGGAAGCTCGCAGGCTGCTACCTGTGTGGCAGGATCGCCATACCCATCACCATCGGCATCGGCGAAAAACAAGCTGGGGTCAACCGGATCATCATCCACAGTGCCATTGCAATCGTTGTCAGCCCCATCGCATGTCTCTGTACCTCCCGGATAGCTGCTGGCATCCAGGTCATCGCAGTCGGAAATTTCCGCGTAGTAGCCCTCTGGAGCATCACAGGCCTCTCGAGTCAGTGCCCCCCCCGCAAAGCCATCGAGGTCTGCATCCTCATACCAGGTGCTCGGAGCGCCTACTTCCGCGTCGGTGTCATCACAGTCATCACCGACAAGCACGCCATCACCATCTGCATCCTCATCGACAACCACCACAGCGGTATCATCCGCAGCCGGCGGCTTAGCCACACAAGCCGGTAAAATCGCAATCGGGAAAAGAGCAGAAAGAAACAGTGAAAGCCGCATCAGTACCTCCAGATTATCCAGCCACGGATGTCATGGATTAGCCTCCCGGGAGTACGCTGGCGACCCCAAGCCACAGCCCCGGTTCTTCCACTGGAGCCCCAAGTCAGTGCCAAATCACTGCGGAGCCAGCAAATCTCGGACAGCGCCCACCAAAAACAAGCTTCCGGCTGCAATGACGATTCCCCCTTGGTTTTGAGCAAAAGGCAGCGCCTGCTCCACCGGACCTGAGGGCCGAACTGGACACCCCAGCCCCTCCAGCGCCTCTGCTAAGGCATCGGGTTCCAGCGAACGGGGGTGTGCACAGGAGGTGGTTAGAATCTGATCCACCTCCGGTGCCAGAACAGCCGCAATCGAGCGCACATCCTTTTCCCGACTACAACCCAGCAACAGCGAGCGGCTCCCGTCCCGAGACAAGCCTCGGAGGTACTGGGCCAGACGCTCGGCCGCGTGTGCGTTGTGACAACCATCCACCAGCACCCCGTCCTCAACCCACTCCAATCTCCCGGGATGACGGGCCTGCTCCAAGCCACGGCGTAGCGCGGACTCTCCGACGGCAAGCTGCGGAACTCGCTCACCCATCAACTCGACAGCCGTAATCGCCACACCCGCATTTTCGACCTGATGCAAGCCATGAAGCCCGAGGGCAAGCCCCTCACGGCTCACGGCTCCGCGTTCATAGCTGAAGCCAACATGGCCCCCGCTCACTCCGAAATCACGCCCCAACTCCAGCTGGGGCGCTCCGCGCTCCGAACCCATAGCTCGCACCACCAAGGCCGCCTCTGCAGGAAGAGCGCCCACAACCACCGGCACGCCTTCTCGCATGATTCCGCATTTCTCCGCAGCTACCGAGGCCAAGTCGGGCCCGAGCTGCTCCATGTGGTCCAGCCCTATTGAAGTGATCACACTCACCGTCGGCGACACCACACTCGTGGCATCCAAGCGCCCCCCCAGGCCCACCTCCACAACAGCCACTTCAACTGCTTTCCGCTGAAAATGCAGAAAGGCTGCCGCCAAAACCGCCTCAAAGTAGGTCAACGGAGGGCCATCATCGGCCTCCCATTCGCCGAAACGAGCGGCCCAATCGCATGCTCGAGTTTCCACTTCCGCAATCAGTACATCCAGCTCCGCATCGGTAATCGAGACCCCATCCACTTGAATGCGTTCATTGACCGCTTGGAGGTGCGGAGATGTCGTGACCCCTACCCGGAGGCCCTGGGCTTGGAGCATGGAAGCCGCCATGGCACACACGCTGCCTTTTCCATTGGTTCCAGCCACGTGCAAGACCGGAAAAGCGAGGTGGGGAGAGCCCAGGTCTTCCAAGAAGCTCTCTATACGTTCCAGACCCAGTCGAATCCCACCCGCTGCCAGGCGGGAGAGCACCGGGTGAGAAATCACGAATCCCCGCCAAGCCACCGCATGTGACGCGCCAAGACCGCACGTAAATCCCAGCGGTGCACAATCTGGTCCAGCATGCCGTGCTCAAGCAGATACTCACTGGTCTGAAAGCCGTCGGGCAACGACTCGCCTATGGTCTGTTCAATCACTCGAGGCCCCGCAAAGCCAATAAGCGCTTTGGGTTCCGCCAGAATCAAATCTCCCAACATGGCAAACGAGGCTGCCACACCTCCAGTGGTCGGGTCCGTCAACAACGAGATGTAGGGCTTGCCCGACTCTTCTTGAAATCGGGAAAGCGCGGCGCAGGTCTTGGCCATCTGCATCAATGAAAGGGCGCCTTCCTGCATTCTAGCCCCACCGGACGCCGACAACACAATCGCTGCGTGCTTGCGTTCCAAGGCTCTCTCGAAGAGACGAGTAATGCTCTCACCCACCACCGAACCCATCGACCCGCCCATAAAGCTGAAGTCGAACAAACCGAATTCGACGGGAATCTCTTCAATGGTGCAGGAGCCCGATCGAAACGCGTCGTTGTGGCCCACCTTGGACTGACTGGCCACAATTCGATCCGCATAGGACTTGGAGTCCACAAAGCCCAGCGCATCTATGGGTGCCAGGTCCTCGTCCTGTGGCTCCCAACTGCCTGGGTCCACCAGCAAGCTGATACGTTCCCCGGCCGACAATCGAAAGTGGTACGAACAATGCTGGCACACCCGGTGCTGCTCGGCGAGGTCCGGCCGATACAACATCTCTTCGCAACCCGGGCAACGGATCCAAAGATCCTTTGCGGGGGATTCCTCCCGCTTCCGACCCGGAGATTGTGGGTCAGGAGGCGGCTGCTCAAACCAGCGCTTCTCACTCATCGAGCCCAGTCTATTCAGCCTCGCGCCTGGAATCCAGCCTCATCCGCGAATCGGAACCAATCCTTCCTCTTCCAAGCGCACCAATCCACCATGCACAAAGGCCAGATTTGTCGCGCCATGACCCACCGGTAGCCCCACCAAAACCGGCACACCTAAATCTTCCAGATGCTCACGAATCAAGTCCTCTTGCCGCCAGTCTGAACCCTCGGGCGGCTCACACCCCAACAGAGAGCCAACCGCCACCCCCACAACCCCCTCGAACACACCGGACATCTTCAACTGCTGCCGGAGACGGTCCACCCGGTAAGGAGGTTCTGCCACATCTTCCAGAAGCAGAATGCACCCACTTGCATTGAGCTGCCACCGCGTGCCACACAAAGAAGCCAGCATGCAGAGATTGCCACCAACGAGGGGTCCCACAACTGGTAGCCGCTCCCGTCCTTTCAACAACAACCGACCGTAGAGTGGCCCCGCGTTGGAACCATCCATTAGCGAGCGAAGATACTCACGAGACCCCGAATCCACATGGTCAGCCAATGAGTGGAGGACCGGGCTGTGGATACTGGACTGACCACAAGCGTTGTACAACGCACTGTGAAGAGCCGTACCATCTGAAAACCCAAGGACTGGCCGGTTCGCCACGTTCTCCCACTCAACGCGGTCCAGCAGTCGAGACAGCCCGTACCCGCCACGCGCCATCCAGCACGCATCGAGTTCAGAGCTCGTGAGCGCCCAGTTGAGGCCCTCCAACCGTTCTTCATCCGTACCTGCCAGGTATCGATGTCTACCCTCCAAGGCCGGGCCGCGTACCACCTCGTAGCCCCAGCCTTCAACCACAGCGATTCCTGCATCCAAGCGCTCGGGTGTAAAAATCCCCGATGGCGCGAACACCCCGATTCTCGCACCCGGGGACAATGTTGGAAGCTGCAGGGTCATTGTTGGAAATGATACCGTCTATCCGTGTGGATCCTTCTATTGGCATGTATTCAAGACGCCCCGGAGGTCATGCCCCCGGAGCCCCAACCGACTGAAAGTAGTGGAGGCCTCGCCGATCGGTTTCTCCGCCTGTTGACGTTCAAAGTCCTTGAAGAAGAAACGATTCCCAAGAGTCGTGCGAGCCCACACAACCCCGAACTGCTCGAACCACTTCCGATGCCTGCAACCCTTCCCTACATGGTTCGCACCCGCGGGGCGCCAGCCACCCTGGTGGACGAACGTTCTCAGGTATCGATGGTCATGGAAGCCGTTGGAGTTCGCTTGGAGGTGGAGCAGTTGCTGGATCAGAAGGCCCGTGTGCGGTGTGTCGGCTGCAGAAGTGAGACCTCCGGCTGGATACAGCGAAACGTGCTGCAATCCACGGAGTACCCAGGCAACCTGCCCAACGATGCTCTCGCATCCTTCCTGGAACAAACCGCCCACCCGGCTACCGGTGACGTCGCGGAGAGCCTGCTGCTCTTAGACCATGGAGTCGTGGAGTCCATCCCCGGACATTGGGTCAGCCCCCCGTGGCACGATGAGCCAGGCTACACGGGGCCAATTCTGGAAATCCATGCCAGACCCTCGGGCTTTTCTCTCGTCATACGAGAAGACGAGACCGAGCCCCCGAGATAGCCCAGACGCCATGCAGACACGCCTCGATTCCGTGATGGGAAACAGTCAACGCCTCGACGGAGGCGCCATGTTCGGCAATGCCCCGAAGGCACTCTGGACTCGCTGGGCCGAACCGGACAATCAAAACCGAATCCCGCTGGCCTGCCGCGCACTGCTGGTGCGAGAAGGTGCCAAAACCATCCTTCTGGAGACAGGCATCGGCGCGTTTTTCGAGCCGCGCCTTCGAGAGCGTTTCGGTGTGGTCGAAGAACGACACGTTCTCCTGGAGAACCTCGCGAGCCTGGGCCTGAGTCACGAGGACATCGATGTAATCGTGTTGTCCCACCTCCACTTCGATCACGCGGGCGGGCTGCTGAGCGCATTCCAAGAAGACGAGGCTCCACGACTCCTGTTCCCCAATGCCACATACATCGTGGGAAAGGAGGCCTGGCAACGAGCCAATCATCCCCACCCCCGCGACCGGGCCTCCTATATTGGTGACCTCCAACCTCTGCTGGAACAAAGCGGACGCCTGGAAATCATTGAAGGCGAGCACAGCTCGACTCTTGGCCCAAACTTCCGATTTCACCGGTCTCACGGTCACACACCCGGGCTACTACTCACCGAAATCAACACGTCCTTTGGACCCCTTGTGTTCGCAGCCGATCTCATTCCCGGGGCTCCCTGGGTTCATGTGCCCATCACCATGGGCTATGACCGCTGGCCCGAAAAGCTGATCGACGAGAAGCAAGCCTTGCTCGCCGACCTTGAATCTCGCAATGGCTGGCTGTTTTTCACCCACGACCCCCACGTGGCCATGGGCCGGGTGGAGCGTGACGAGAAGAACCGCTACCGAGTCACAGACACCCATTCAACGCTGGAGAACCACCCAGCTTCTGAAGACCGTTAGTCACCCAACTCGGGCGACCAGTGATTGCGCCCGACCCTGTCCGGCACGCAAGCCTTCTTCCAGAGTCAGTCTTGGAGACCAGCCTAACCGTCGCTCGATCTTCGAAATATCGGCCACGCTGCGATCGACATCTCCAGCGCGTGAAGGCAGCGTATCAAATCGCACCGGCCTTCCCGATACAGCCCCAATCAACAAGCCAAGATCACGGATCGTAGTCAGACGACCCGTGCCCACAGTGTAGGTGTCCACCGGCCCTCCCAACGCCAGCACATTTGCCCGAGCCACATCTCGAACATGGACGAAATCGCGACCCTGTAGACCTGTTCCCTCCAGTGGCATCGCCTCGCCCCGCTCAAAGGCACTCAGAAACCGTGCCACCACACCACCGGACGGGTCGTCAACCCGAGGATGACCATAGACGTTGAAATACCGGAGCACGGAAACCCGGAGCCCCTGAAGCCCATACACCCGTGCAGTCGCCTCCATACCTACCTTGGACGCAGCGTAGGGTGAGCGCGGGTCCGGAGCGTCGTCCTCATGCGATAAGCGCCCCCCCCCAACGCCATAGACAGCCGCCGAACTCGCCAACACCACCCGCTGTACGCCCAATCGAAGAGCCGCATCCAGCAGGACCTCCGTTCCCCATGCGTTGACCGAATGACACAGAAGCGGGTCCAAAAACGATTCCCAAACAGAAGAACGACCCGCCAGGTGCACAATGGCCTGAACGTCGCTCATGGACTCGCGCACAATCTCCTTGTCTCGGACATCCCCCACTACAAGCGTCGCGTCTCCCACACGATCCGCTCTTCCCGTCGAGAGGTCGTCGAGCACCACAACATCATGGCCACTCTCCCGGAGAGCAGCCACCGTTACCGAGCCCACAAAGCCCGCTCCTCCGGTCACCAATACGCGCATGGGCGACCCCCTAACCGAAACCCAAGCTATCGCACGCCAAGCCACACTTCCGAGGTAGGCTGAAGAGGATGTGGTTCTCTTTTCTCTCTGCACTGTTCCTCAGCGTCGCTGCACCCCCAGCCAGCGCACAGGAATCTGAAGCTCCCCGCGATTTTTCTCGAGACTTCAACTGGGCTGCTGGCGTCAGTGGTGCTGCGGTACTGCCCACGAGTTCCGCCCACGGGAGTCTGTCCAAAAGCCTGAGCCTTGGGGTGTCTTTGGCTCGAGGATCCGGTCCGCGCATGGCATGGCACCTCGCTTTCGATCGATCTGCACACATCCTGGAAAACACGGGCCGCGCATTCAGAAAAGGTACAGAGACCCCCTTGACTCATCAAGCGACTGAAGGAACTGCCCGGCAAATATGGAGTCGGTTCGGCCTGAGATGGAACCCACACCTCGGTGGCAATCAACAAACCCGGGTCACCGGAGTGCTGGGCTGGGGTATCGGCGCGATTCACTCCCGCAATACTCTGGATGTGCCCGCCCCCCAGGGAGATACGAGAATCCAAACCATCAGCGTAGAACCCAGCTTCCAGACAGAACTTGGTCTACAAATCATCCTGCAAGAGTGGATCGTGGTTCACATCGGGAGTCATGCGGGATTAATCCTCGGGTTTGACCCATCCGAGATCGGTGGCGGCGGTCAGGTACCGATCTATGGCCGGATCACCCCTACAATGGAACTCCTTGCCCGCTTCTAAGCCCATCTCCTCGAAAACGATGAGCACCGCACCGCTCTTGCTGTGTAGCGCCATGGCAATCGCTCTCTTGTACGCAGGCTCACGTGCAGTCCCCACTCATGATCTCTACATCTTTCTTGCCATGGGCGAGTGGATGGCAGACCACCGCACCCTCATGACCGAGGAGATCTATACCTGGACCGCCCAAGGAACGGAGTTCGCAAACGCAACCTGGGCGTTCTCCATTTGTTCCTGGTTGCTCTTCGACACCATTGGACTCGATGGGCTTCGTATTTTCAACGGAGTCCTTCTGACCTTAGCCGTCGGCTTGATGGCCCGAGCCAGCTTGTCCGCAGGAGCCGATCCTCGAGCCGCAGCCATGGCCGCCTTGTACACGTGGGCAATGACACTACAAAATACAGTCATACGCGGGCAGACCTGGGTCTTCGTAGGGATGAGCCTCCTCGCCTGGATCACGGCCAAGCCCCGGCCCAACCGGTTCCTGGTCCCAGCCGGACTGTTGATCGGGCTTGTCTGGTCCAACTTCCACGGCTCGTTTCCGGCGGGAATTGTCTTCTTGGGTGCTTTGGCCGTGGGAGGCGCTTGGGAACACAAGAACCTCAACTCCGGCCGCACGCCCCTTCTACTGGCTGCCGCCATGGCAGTCGGCGTGAGCCTCGGACCCAACGGCATTGAGATCTGGTCCTATGCACTGGAAAACTCCCGCCTTTCCAAGGCCCGGCTATTCGTTGAGTGGATGCCCGCGCCCTTATGGTCTGTAAAATCCGCTCGTTTATACGGCGCCTTTGTGCTCTGGGCAGTTCTCCTCTACCGGGAGCGACTTCGCACGCCACCTGCTCACTTGCTGCTCCTGCTTGGATTCGGGGTATTAGCCACCACAGGCTCCCGATTCATTGCCTGGTTCGGGCTGGCTACAGCGCTTCCCTTTGCCATGCGACTTTCCCGAACCATGGCGCCTGAACACGGCATACCCACCCGGCTCGGGAAGCCCGTCACCCTGCTACTGGCCTCTCTGTGGTGCATCTTTCTGGTTCGAGGGCTCACGCCCGGTGAACAAACGCTCTCTGAAGACACGCCCATTGAACTCGTGGATGCCATTCGTTCGAGTGCCCGCTCGGGAAGAGTCCTGAACCCCCCTGAATACGGCGGATACATCACGCAGCGACTCTACCCAGACTTCCAAACATCCGGAGATATTCGAACCTGGATTTACGACGACGCCACCTGGAACATCTACCTTTCCTTCACCCAACCATCCGACGACTGGGAAGAACGGCTCGACGCACTCGGCGTCACCCATCTACTGCTCACGGTCGACCACCACCAGGAGTGGTTCATTCCCGCGGTAAACAACTCGAAAGCATGGCGTTTGCTGGCCGAAACCGACTTCGGCGCTGCGTATATGCGCACGGAACGATAGCCTGCTGCCATGCCATCTCCCTGGAAGAACCTGACCGCCGGCCTTGAAGAGCGTCTTGACGAAGAACTGCTTCCCGCAATCTACGCCACCCTGTCGGTCTCAACTCAGACCCTCAGAGATGAACTGGAGCGCCTTGGCCACGCCATGGAGCCCAGCGAGGCCTCAGCCTATGATTTGGACGCTGCAGCCGACGATCTGATAAACGCCTCGGCCAAGCGTTCCATGGCAGTCGGGGCCGTGGGAGGGGTGGGAGGTATTGTCGCTATACCCCCAGAAATCATGGCCCAACTCGTCGGTAGCCTGCGACTGGCTCAACGGCTTGCAGTACTGTATGGATTCGACCCGGAAACCGAGCTAGGTGCCATGCTGCTATGGCACGCGATGGCCGAGGCTCATGGAGTGACACTGCCCAAAGAAGGCAGTCTCGACATCCGGTTTCGAGACCTACCTCGAGCACTGGGGGCTCAGAAGCCAGACACCCGAGAAGCCGCAGCGTGGATGGTACGCCAGATTGTGAGACGTGCCATTCGGAACACAACACGGAAGTTCACCCGCTGGATACCGGGCCTGACAGTGGGACTGTCTGCTCGAGGCGCCTTCCGCCAGACCAAGAGTCAAGGCGCATCCATGAAGGCTGTATTTCGACGCGCTACAAGCCAGGAGCCGGCCACACACGCACCGATTGAAGAGGCCGAAGAGGTCTGAGGACAGACATAGCTTTCGCACACCATGGCGAAGGCGCTGCACATCCGCTACTGGAGTCCTCGGGAGGCGGAAATGCTACGCGAATTATTGAGGTTTGCACCCCTACCCGTCGGGCACCTTGCACCCGCACTTTCTCTGACGGCGAGTGACGGGACTTGGATAAAAATTAGGGATGTTGCAGGCAATCAAAATGTGGCCTTGGTGTTTGTAGGCTGCTCACAGAAGTCAGAGACTCGATCTGGACTGCAAGAATTCAGCGACCTGCGCGAAGAGCTTGAATCACTCGACACCCGCGTATTTGCAGTCTCTGCTCAGCGTCCCGAGAAACTTCGCGCCCTTCAGTCGGAGCTGTCCTTGGATTTCTCTTTGCTCTACGACCCCATGGCCTTCACGGCTCGGGCGTTTGGGTCTGCCAGCCTTGTCAGAGCCCGCTGCACCAATGCAACCTTCCTTATCGACAAAGAGCAAAACATCGCTTTTTCCCAGCGAGGCGTATCCAGTGCCCAGGCCATCCTTGAGACCTGCCGCAGCCTGGAAGGCGTAGATGCCCCAGCTCCAGAACCCGCACCGCCTTCCAGCGCAGAAGAACCCGTGCGCGCCAAAGCTCCTGGGGAGCCTCAAGAACGGGTACAGGACATCGACTCCAAACAAGCCATTGAGATGCTCAAAGAGGAGGACTCCATCTACCTCTTGGTGGATGTCCGCACCCGCTCCGAGTACGACGCCGACCACTCTCCCCATGCCATACACATCCCCGTAGACGAAATCACCCACCGCTATCACGAGCTCAATCAGACCGACCATCTGATCTTTGTGTGCCAAGCCGGTGGACGATCTGCAGCTGCTGGCGAGTTCATGACCTCGATCGGTTCTCGTGAAATCTATAGCGTTGGGGGCGGTATGAGCAGCTGGGACGGCGAACGCCTTCAAACTCCTCTCCAATAGACAGGTCTCTCATGCCCGCACCCACCTCCTCCATTGAATCTCCCTCCATCCTCCACTTGCTGTTTGAAGCCGACCTTGTGGTGCAGCTCGTGCTGTTCATACTGCTGGGCATGTCGGTTTGGTGCTGGGTCATCATTCTCGCCAAGCAGGCTGCGATAGGGAAAGCCACCCAACAATCCGCCGCCTTCCTGGAATTGTTCTGGAGTAGCCGCCAGCTCGCACAGGTCTTCGAGCGCACCAGCGAGTACCCGGACTCCCCACTCTCCGAGGTCTTCAAAGCCGGCTACATCGAGCTCAACAAGCTCTCCACGACTGGAGCGGGCAGCGGAATGGCCGGAGACCTGGGCGCGACAGAGAACGTGGCCCGGTCTCTCCGGCGAGCCACCCGCGTTGAGCTGACTGAGCTTGAACGACGAATTCCATTCCTGGCCACAACAGGTTCCACCGCGCCATTCATCGGTCTACTCGGAACGGTATGGGGGATCTTGCGCGCCTTCCAGAAGATTGGAATCACCGGCCAGGCCAGTATGCAGACAGTGGGACCCGACATCGCTCACGCCCTGATCGCCACGGCCATTGGACTCGCAGCAGCCATTCCAGCCGTCATGGCCTACAACTACTTTTCCAATCGTCTCCGAGTCCTCTCCGGTGAAATCGACAACTTCAGCAACGACTTCCTGAACATTGTGAAGCGTCACTTCCGCGCAGGATAGACTCATGGCACTCATTGGCCCCAACGAGCCAGGCGGCATGATGGCCGAGATCAACGTCACGCCTTTCGTGGACGTGATGCTGGTGCTGCTGGTGATTTTCATGGTGACCGCTCCTTTGATGGTGACGGGCATGCAAGTGGAGCTTCCTCAAGCCGAAGCCCCTCCTCTGGAGTCATCGGAAAGCCAGATGGTGCTATCCATTGACGCTGAAGGGCAGTACTTCGTAAACGAGACGGCCCTTCCGCTGGAGAACCTCGACGAGAAGCTCCTGGCGATCGCGAAAGCCAACCCCCGCCAGGAAGTCTTTGTCAAAGCAGACGGCACAGTGCCTTATGCCAAGGTAGCTCGCCTGATTGCTGCCGCCCGAGCCGCGGGGATTCCCCGGGTGGGGCTCGTCACGCAACCAGAGGCGCCTACCCCGTGAAGAGTTCTCTGACTCCGGACCGGTTTCAACCCGGTAGCGCCATCCCACTCTCCGTGGGCATGCACCTCGCCTTATTGGCCGCCGTCGCCGCCTTTGGCAGCTGGGAGCCGGCCGCAGAGAGTCTGATTCGACCCGAGCAGGTCACTCAAGTCTCGCTGGTTTCCATGCCCAAACAAACCACGCGGCTACCCCAAAAGGAAATGAAGCGACCCGACCCCCCCAAGGGCAAAACCCCAAAGCCCGCGCCCAAGCCTCCACCTCCAACAGCCTCAGACATGGTTGAGCATGTTGAGGAAGCCCCAGAAACCCAAGGGGTGGAAACCGAGGAGCCTACAGTCGACCGGAGCCAGGAACGGGAAAAACTGTTGCGAGACCTTCGCCGGCAACAAGCCCTCGACGCGCTGGTCCCAGACGGCCCCAAAGACCAGGCCAAGACTGACCCCAATGGTGTAGAGGACGCTGTAGGAAGCCAACGTGGTATTGCCGGAGACCCCAGGATTGCCGCCTACCAGGAGCAGGTTCGGGCTGCTGCCATGGCGAACTTCAGCGCGATTCAGACCGACGCCAAGGTGGCGGTGGTTCAGGTGACCATCGATGCCAGAGGCAACATCCTCAACTCAGGAATCGCCAAGACCAGCGGCGACACCTCCTTCGATGCCGCCGCCAGAACCGCCGTGCGCCGCACGGGACGGGTTCCGCCGCCCCCAGCCGACTTGATGCCCGGCCCCACGGCCACCTTCTTCATACGACTCTCAAACGCGGACTGAGAACCATGGTCAACAAACGTGTTTTTGTGAGTGTTCTATTGGCCCTGGTGGCCCTCGCTCAGTCCAATACCGTTCTCGCGGACCCCACTCCCTCCATCGAGGGCATGGTTGTGGATGTGAACAAGCCCGGTGGTCGAGACCTGCCGCTGGCCCTCCCGATGACCAAGGGGAGCGACCCGATCACCCAAGAGTTTTGGGGCATCGTAAAAAGAGATCTGGAAATCTCCGGATACTTTCGAATCCTGGATACGGCCGCCTATATCGAGCCGGCCACCGCTGGCATACAGCCCGGTCAATTCAAGTTTACCGATTGGGACGTACCGGGGGCCACCGCACTGGCCAAGACGATCCTGAGCGAACAAGATGGGAGCTATACCGCTGAGGTCTGGGTCTACGACGTACCCGGGCGCCGCAAGCTGGGCGCCAAGCGACTGAATGCCAACAAAGCCCAGATCCGACTGCTCGCTCACTGGCTGTCCAATGAGGTTCTCCGATATGTCACCGGTGAGCCTGGAATCTTCAACACTCGGTTCGCTTGTGTCTACAAGGGTTCCAAGAACAAGGAAATCGCCCTCGTAGATATCGATGGCGCTCAGCTAAGGCCCATTACCCGCAACGGCTCGATCAATCTTCAACCAGCCTGGTCCCATGATGGAAAAAAGGTGGCCTACACAAGCTACCGCACGGGCAACCCCGACCTGTTTGTATTCGACCTCGTCAACGGGCGTAGTACCCGGCGTTCCGCTCGTCCCGGCATCAACGTCGGGGCCACCTTTGGACCCCAAGACCAAGACCTGGCCTTGACCCTCTCCAGTGGAGGAAACGCCGACATCTGGTTCATCAATCCCTTGACCGGACAGAAAACCTCCCGGCTCACCAAGGCTCCCGGCATTGATGTCTCCCCAAGCTTTTCACCCGACGGGAAGCAGGTGGCCTTCGCCTCGGAGCGCTCCGGTGGCGTTCAGATCTACGTGATGCCCGCAGAGGGTGGAGCTGCCAAGAGAGTGACCTTCCAAGGCAATCACAACACCGACCCGGCCTGGTCGCCCAAGGGAGACCGAATCGCATTCGTGAGCCGAGACGGAACGTTCGATGTATTCACAACACGTCCGGATGGCAGTGGCACCATTCGCATCACACAGCACCAGGGAGATAACGAGGACCCCACCTGGTCTCCCGATGGGCGCTACCTGGCCTACTCTTCCAACCGAACCGGAACCCCTCAGATCTGGATTTCCACGGCAGATGGAACCCACCAGGTACAGATCACAGATGGCCCGGGCGCGTTTACGAATCCAGCCTGGTCACCGGTACTAGACTGGTGAACCGTGCCGCAATCGACCTGGGGAGCAACTCGGTTCTGCTCACAGTCACCGACTCCAACAATCGAATCCTGCACGATGAGGCCCGCGTGGTCGGCTTGGGTCAAGGCCTGGGAGATGGCGGAGAGTTCGATCCGGAGCGCGTCGCCCACACGCTCTCAGCCCTTTCGGACTACGCCCAAACAGCCTCTGAATACGGAATTCCGGCTGAGGACGTTCGCTTAGGCGGCACTTCCGCGACAAGGCGAGCCCGAGACATCCAATCGTTTGCCCAGCGCATCGCAGTGGAAACGGGCCTGGTGCTCCAAGTCATTTCCGGCGCGGAGGAAGCCCGCCTCTCCTGGCACGGCGCCATTTCGGACAGGACCGGAACTCAACTTGCAGTCATCGACCTAGGAGGTGGGTCCACCGAGGTAATCACGGGAACTTTGGAAGCCATCACCTCACGGGTATCGCTGGAGCTTGGCTCCGCTCGTCTCACAGAACGCTTCCTCGGCCAGGAACCAGTAGCAAAGGCTTCCGCCGATGCCCTGCGAGAGTTCATCCAACAGACAGTGTCCTCACAAGTGAAGGACATCGCGACCGAGGCCATCGCCGTAGCTGGCACGGCCACCACACTCGCTGCAATCGATCTTCAGCTACCTCATTGGGACTCCGAACGAGTCCACGGCCACTCCCTCCAGGTCACCACACTGGGAAGTATCGCTGAACAACTGCTTTCTCTGGATGCGCCAGGTCGACGCTCACTGGCTCATGTTTCACCCGAAAGAGCCGACTTCCTCGCCGCTGGAGCGCTGGTAATACAGGCCATACTCCAGCATTGGGACCTGCAAGCCACGACAGTCAGTATTCGCGGCCTTCGTTTCGGGATTCTCGGTGCCCAACACTGGCCCGAGAAGGCATAGACAGCAGCCCCACCAGTCTCCGCGCGGGCTCAGCCAGCATGTTTCAGGGGCAAGGCGCGATTACTTGCCCCGCGTTCAGGCCCCGAGTACCCCAATCGTTGTGCAATCGGACCCGCCAGATTCCTGATTTTGACCAGTTCTTCTGGGGTCAGCCTCGTGGGGGGGGCCTTCCACCCTCGAACTCGACTCGCCAGCACCTTTCGGTCCCAGCCGTCGAGCCCCACATGCCCCATCATGTCGTCAATGATCCGAGGGTGGGAGGTCACATCTTCATACCGAACCAAAATCCCGTTG
>JAYZDK010000226.1:0-16042 GCA_036337845.1 Myxococcota bacterium
GCGCTGTACCTCGCATGGCCGCTTCTGTCCGTCATGCTGCATTCTCAGCGAGCCTGGACCTTCCATTGTCCCGCTGGCAGTTGGGTGGGGTTCTGCCAGGACGGGACCATTGGTATTCCGCCGAGTCTGGGCGGTGGAATCACCATGTTTGATGTGGGGCCCCAGCTGACTGACTGGCTTGGGATCCAGCCTCGTCACACGGTGGGATCCGAGCGATACATCGCTGTGGGGGCTTGGGCGCTCTCAGGCCTTTGTCTGCTGGGATCGCGTAGGCGAGGGGTGCTTTTGGCGTGGTTGGGGGCTGGATTCTTTCTGGCTTTGTTGGGGCAGGGGCCGTGTCCTGCAGGGCCTGGGGGGCAGCCCAGCGGGTGGGCAGTACGCACTCCAGGGCTTGGCGCGGCTCTGAACTGGACCTGGTGCAATACCTCGGCTCTCCACGATTTCGGTCGATACACCACAGCCTCTTTGGTCTTGGCGGCGGTATGCAGCGGGTTGGGCGTAGAGGCGCTGGGGACTCGTTGGAAGAGAGTGGGACGTGTATGTGGAACCCTGCTCGCGTTGATTGTGATGGGGCAGAGCCTGTCTTTTGCCAATGCTCGAGCGCTGCGTGCAGATCGGTGGGAAGCGGTGCCTACCCTGGAAAGCAGTGCGCTGATTCAAGACTTGGAGCCAGGTCCGATCGCGGAGCTCCCCTTTGACAGTCATGCCCAGCTGATCTCTGTATTGGAGGTCCCAGGCCTGCAGCGTGTAAATCCCTTTGGGGGCATGGAACAGGGCCCCAACAACCTACCGTTTATTCAGTGGCTCTACAGTCTTGGGCGCGGTGAGATTCCCACAAGCACGCCCACCGCGGCGATGCGCCAGAGTTCGGGTGTTCGTTGGGTGCTGTACGATCCGTCTCGCTGCATTCCGCCCTTCACCGGTCGAGAGCAAGCTTGCCGGGAGGAAATCCCGGCTGCGTTGAGTTGGGTGTTGGGTGAACCTGTGTTGACCGAAGGGGCACTTCGGCTTTGGGCGGTTGAGTAGGCCAGTAGAGCTCACCCGTGATGCTTTTCCCAGCGTCGGGTTTCTCGTTCTTGGAAGGATTGAAACCGTGTAGGAGGTTTGCTTTTCAGATGCATGGGTTCGTTGCTGAAAGGGTGGGTGAATCGAACCTCTGTGGCCCACAGATAGAGGCCCTTGCCTCGCAGTACCGGATGGGCTTGTCCGTAGAGGTCATCGCCTAGTACCGGATGGCCCAGTCCAGCCATATGGATTCTCAGTTGATGGGTTCGGCCGGTATGGGGTGAAAGGTCTACGAGGGAGACCCAGCGAGTGCGGAGAGTGGGGGTGTGGGAGAGCACTCTGTAGCGAGAACATGCGTCTCGCCCCTCGATGGGGTCTCGCACCTCGCCTTGCCCCTCCAGTCGTCCGACGAGGAGCGCCAGGTAGTTCTTCTGGATTTCTCGGTGCTCAAAAATACGACCCAGTGCTACATGGGCGCTGGCGGTTTTTGCACAGATCACCAGCCCGCCGGTTCTGACGTCCAGGCGATGTACGGGCCGTGGCCACGGCAGCGTATCTGGCTCGGAAGGGCGCTGAAGGTTCCTCGGTAGGGCGTGCTCAAGGGTTCGGTGTTTGTTGCCGCTGGTAGGGAGCCCCGGAGGTTTTTCGACCACTGCCATTTGGGTGTCCTCGTACACGATGGAAATGGCTCTCTCATAGACCTTGGGAGCCCGACGCGTGGGGGCCAGCAGCTCAAGAAGCATGCCTTCTTGGAGAAAACGCGAGCCCTCCACAGGGCTGCCGTTGAGGAGTACTTCTTCTCGCTTGATGGCTTTTCTTGCAGCGGCTCGAGAGGGAAACCAGCCCAGTTCGTGGGCTACATAGCGGTCGAGACGTACGGCCTCGGACAGCTGGGGCACCGAATGCTGGTTGATGGCCATGGGGCAGGCTCCGAGAGAGACTTTCTAACCGCTTTTGGCGTTCTGATGGGGGCATGGGCGGAGCGTGTCGCTCCTCCGGGTTACACCGGCATAATGCTGCCTGTTGTAGCCATTGTAGGTCGACCCAATGTGGGGAAGTCGACGTTCTTCAATCGTTTGATTGGTGAGCGCCGTGCCATTGTGCACGATCGACCGGGCGTCACGCGGGACCGGCACTACGAGACGACGAAACGATGGGGGGGGCGAGAGATCCTGCTGGTGGATACCGGAGGCTTGGAGCCCGATCCCGACACAGACTTGTTCAAGTCCATGCGTGTGCAGGCACTGGCAGCCGTGGAGGAAGCCGATGTTGTGGTGCTCATCGTAGATGGCCGCGCTGGTGTGACGCCTTTGGACCGGGAGGTTGCTGAACTCCTGCGACGCTCGGATCGGCCGGTTCTGCTGGCGGTCAACAAGCTCGACACAGGACGGCAGGAATACCACGTGCACGATTTTCACGGCCTGGGGCTGCAGGACGTTTTTGCGCTATCGGCGGAGCACGGCCGCGGAGTGGGCGAGATCATGGACCGGGTGCTGGAGTTGTTTCCGATGGACGAGTCGGTCCAGGAAGAAGAGGAAGACTCCGGTGAAGTCCGCATCGCGGTGATTGGTCGGCCAAACATTGGCAAGTCCACGCTGGTCAATGGGTTGATTGGCGAGGACAGACATGTGGTGGATGACGCGCCAGGAACCACCATGGATGCTGTGGACTCTCCCTTGGAACACAATGGGGATCGGTTCTTGTTGGTGGACACCGCGGGGGTGAGGCGCCGTTCTAGAATCCATGATGATGTGGAGGGCTTTGCTGTCTCCAGAGCGGTGAGGTCCATTGAACGTTGCCATGTCACTTTGTTGATGATCGATGGTACCGAAGGGCCGACCGAGCAAGATGCTCGGTTGGGCGCACTGGTGGTGAGCCGTGGGCGAGCCTTGGTCATCTTGGTGAACAAGTGGGATCTCGTAAAGCAGGATCAAGAACGCCACGTCGGAGTAGTCAAAGAAGAATTCGAACGAAAACTACCGCACCTTTCCTGGGCGCCCGTGCTCTACATTTCGGCGCTCACAGGCAAAGGAACACATCGGGTGCTTGATGAGGTTCGCCGTGTCTATGCCCAGTTTGATACCCGCATTTCCACTGCGGACTGCAATCGTTTTCTGGAGTCGGCATTGGCTACCCATTCTCCGCCACAGAAGCAAAGCCGGCCTGTGCGTCTGAACTACATGAGCCAGGTGCGCGTGCGGCCGCCCACATTCAACATCTGGTGCAACACCCCAGAGGGCGTCATCGACAGCTACAAGCGTTTCCTCACCAATCGCCTTCGTGACACCTATGGTTTTGAAGGCACTCCACTGCGTCTGTTCTTCTTGCAAAAGCGACGCGCAGGGGATGGGGCGGAGGACGGATAGTGGCGGTCATTCGGATTCTTGAGGACCATCTCGTCAACCAGATTGCAGCGGGCGAGGTCATTGAGCGACCCGCCGCGGTGGTGAAGGAGTTGGTGGAAAACGCCCTGGATGCGGGTTCCTCCAACATTACGGTCAAACTGCAGTCTGGGGGCCGGCAACTCATTAGCGTGGCGGATGATGGCAAGGGCATGGATGCCTCAGACGCATTGATGTGCCTGGAGAGGCATGGGACCTCCAAGATTCGAAACAAGGACGATCTCTTCTCGGTGGATACTCTGGGGTTTAGAGGAGAGGCGATTCCGTCCATTGCCTCGGTCAGCCGGTTTGAGATTCTGACTCGTGCTCGTGGAGAAGAGCAGGGGACCCGTGTGCGAGTGGAAGGTGGCAAACTTCAAGCACCGGAGCCTGCAGGGTGTGTAGAAGGCACGCAGGTTCAGGTTCGGCAGTTGTTTTTCAACGTGCCGGTTCGACGCAAGTTCCTGAGGACGGTGCCCACAGAACTGGGTCATTGCACGGAAGCGGTGGTGCGGCAGGCCCTGGTGCACCCGGAAGTGGACTTCACGGTAGAACACGCTGGCACTCAGCTGGTGCGAGCGCCCCGGCGTGAAGAAGTTCGGTTGCGGGCCGCGGATTTGCTGGGGCGGCATGGCCAGGCGCTGGTACCTGTGGATTTCGAGGGTGGGCCCTTGTCGGTTCGGGCATTGTTGTCTCCGGTGGGTGTTCACCAAGGCAGCGCACGGGGCTCGATGTATCTCTATGTGAATGGTCGATATGTGCGAGATGGTCTGATGCGTCAGGCGGTGCGGGACGCCTATCGACACATTGTCCCCAAAGGTCGATACCCCTTGGTCCTGTTGGATGTGCGTTTGCCACCTGACCATGTGGATGTGAACATCCACCCGTCCAAGGTTGAGGTTCGTTTCCGCCATGGAAGAGAGCTGGTGGGTGCGCTCTCCGATGGGCTCCGAGAGGGCCTGCAGCAGCACGGCATACGGCGTCCGGTAGACCCGCGAAGAGGGGCCGAGGTTCGTCCTGACGAGCACGATGGCTGCTCGCACGCAGAACCAGCTCTTCCACTGCCGCAGGCTGCACCGGTGTTTTCGCCTGGCTGGACTTCACCAGTGGCTTCGCCGGATGCTGCGCCGGTCGTGTCGGAGCAACCCCATTCCCGTCCAGTGGAGTCGGTGGCCAGTGTGTCTGAGCCGGTTGGTTCGGAGGCTATTGAGGAAAACGCTCTATTGCCGGTACCCAGGTTTGCGGATTTGCGAATCATCGGTCAGTTCGCTCAGACCTACATCATCTGTGAAGCTGCGGGGGAAATGGTCTTGATCGACCAACACGCGGCTCATGAGCGGGTGACCCTGCACAGGCTTCAGCAGGATGCCGCGCAGCGGCTCGGTGCTCCACAAAGGTTGTTGACTCCTGTGGTGATTGAGCTTCCACTCGCCAAAGCCGCACTGCTTGAAGAGCACCTCGATGTATTGGAGCGACTGCAGGTGGAAGTAGAGCCGTATGGAGGAGGCTCTTTTGCTGTGCGTGGCGTGCCTCCTGCGATGGGGAAGGTGGATATCGCTCGGTTGCTGGAAGACATCGCAGATGAACTGGCGGAGGGGGGTAAGGCTACGGCCGGTCAGGAAATCGCGGACCACATTCTGGCCACAATGGCCTGCCATGGTTCGGTACGGGCTCACCAGGTGCTGTCGGACTACGAGATGAGACAGCTACTGCTTGCGTTGGATGGGATTGACTTTGGTGTGTGTGCACATGGCCGTCCGGTCGCTATTCGACTCTCCGAGCACGAGTTGGAGCACCGCTTCCATCGGAACTGAACCATGAAACTACTGGTTCTAGGTGGCCCGACGGGAACGGGTAAGACACAGGCGGCTATCCACGTGGCTTGTTTGTGGGATGCGGTGATCATCTCTGCGGACGCGATGCAGGTGTACCGGGGCATGGATATCGGGACCGGCAAGGCACCGGCCTCTGTGTTGAACCGGTACCCTCATGTCTGTGTGAGTGTACGAGAGCCGCATGAGCGTTTCGACGCTACGGATTTTTCGGCGATGGCAGACCAGGCGATACAACGCGCTTCAGACGACGGACGGCCTGTGGTGGTTGCCGGCGGGACAGGCTTCTATCTGCGCGTGCTGCTCCAGGGGCTTGTGGAGACCCCCGAGGCCGATCCAACACTTCGCTCGGAACTCGAGGCGATGCCCGATCCCCATGCGGAGCTTGCTCGTGTGGATCCTGTGCTGGCTGCGCGCCTGCACCCCAATGATCGCGTGCGGATCATTCGGGGATTGGAGGTCTTTCGCTTGTCCAATCGACGGCTCTCCGACCTGCATGCCGAGCATGCTGCAGATGAGCGTTACGAGGCGGTTTCTCTCTGGCTGGACCGCGAGGACCTTGATGCCCGAATCGATGCTCGCGTGATGCGGATGATGGAGCGCGGCTATTTGGAAGAGGTGAGAGGGCTGCTAGATGCAGGGGTGGGCCGAGGAGAAAAGCCCATGTGTTCTTTGGGGTATCGACACCTTGCGGAGTCGCTGGAAGAAGGGTTGGACTTGGATGAAGCCGTCCGAAGAACCCAGCGCGATACTCGGAAGTTTGCTCGGAAGCAGCGCACCTTTCTACGTTCTCTTGGGTTTCCACGAGTCGAGGCCTCGGACCGAGCGCAGGTGTTGGAGGCCGCAGAGGCGGCGTTTGGCAAGAAGCGGCGGTAGCAAAGTCTTTCACAGTGGCGTGTCTGGTCATTCGCCGATAATTCTCGCCACATGGAACTGGTCCTCGACTTCGAACGGCCCCTGGTTGAGCTCCAAAAACGGATTTCTTCCTTGCAGGCCCTACAGGCTAACGAAGGCCTCGATCTATCTGCTTCGATTCTCCAACTGGAGCAGCAGGCGGCGGGTTTGCATCGGCAAATCTTCTCGGCTCTGACTCCTTGGCAGCGAACGCAGTTGTCTCGGCATCCGGCTCGTCCCTACACTCTGGACTATGTGGAGCACCTCTTCACAGATTTTGAGGAAGTGCACGGGGATCGGCAGGGCTTTGATGATGACTCCATTGTGGCCGGCATGGCTCGGTACAAGGGCCAGGCTGTGGCGGTGCTGGGTCATCAGAAGGGACGCAATACCAAAGAGAATATCGTTCGAAATTTCGGCATGCCGAAGCCAGAAGGCTATCGAAAGGCCATGCGAACCATGCGGTTAGCAGACAAGTTCAACCGTCCGATTTTCACGTTTATCGATACACCGGGTGCTTTTCCGGGCATTGAAGCCGAAGCGCGAGGACAGGCGGAAGCGATTGCTCGCAACATCCTTGAGATGAGCAGCTTGAAGGTACCGGTGATTTGTACGGTGATCGGTGAAGGAGGCAGTGGGGGTGCGCTGGCTGTGGGCGTGGGAAATCGGGTCTTGATGCTCGAAAACAGCATTTACTCGGTGATTTCCCCAGAGGGGTGTGCAGCCATTCTATGGCGTGACCGGGCGGAAGGTCCCAAGGCGGCCAGTGCACTGAAGATTACGGCAACCGACTGCTTGCGAAACGGGATTGCAGACGAGGTGATTGAGGAGCCTGCCTGTGGCGCCCATCGGGATTGGAAGGCGACTGCTGAGCGGTTGGACGGTGTACTGGAGCGCCACTTAGAGGAACTCTCCAAGCTGGATGGACAAGCGCTGGCGGAGGACCGCTACGATCGGTTCCGGAAGCTGGGTGCACTGGCTGGAGCGTGAAGCGCATAGTCACCCGCTCCGGGCGGCCGCTGCGTGGAGAGTTGTATCTTCCTGGGGATAAATCGATCTCCCACCGCGCCTTGATTTTCAATGGAATGGCGTCAGGAGAGGCCAAGGTGGAGGGGCTGCTGCGCGCCAAGGATGTTGAGGCCACCGCGGACTGCCTGCGGGCTCTGGGGGTGGGGATTCGGGAAGACGGGGACTCCGTGATTGTGACGGGGTGCGGAGGGCGTCTGACTCCACCTTCCGAGGATCTGTATTGCGGGAACTCTGGAACTACGATGCGGCTGATGGCCGGAGTGTTGGCGTCACAGCCCTTTGAGGCTGTATTGGATGGCGACAAGCATCTGCGGGAACGGCCCATGGGTCGCATTATGAAACCTCTCTCCGAAATGGGTGCGAGCTTTCAAGGCCGTGAGGGTGGAGAAGTTGCGCCGCTGTTGATTCGAGGCGGGGGGCTGACTGCGGGGGAGTATCGTTCACCCGTGGCCTCGGCACAGGTCAAGAGTGCTTTGATTCTGGCTACCCTGGGCGCAGGAGGTGGAACACTTCGGTTTAGCGAGCCGCACCGATCCAGAGACCACACGGAGCGGATGTTGGCGGCAATGCAGATTGATCTGGCGTGGGAAGACGATGTCCTGGTGGTGCCTTCTGCGCAGGTGGCTCAGGCCACGGATGTCTGTGTGCCTGCCGACATATCTTCAGCTGCGTTTTTCCTGGTGGCAGCCACGATTACGCCCGGTTCGGACCTTGTGCTTCGGGGGGTCGGGGTCAATCCGAGTCGCACCGGGATTCTCGATGCGCTCGATTCGATGGGTGCCGATATTGCAGTGATTAATGCGAGAGAGGTGTCCGGAGAGCCTATTGCGGATCTGCACGTGAGGGCGTCGGAGTTGTCGGGGACAGAACTCTCGGGAGGGATGATCCCCAGGATGATTGATGAGATCCCCGTGCTCGCTGTGGCAGCTTCCTTTGCCCGTGGAGTCACTAAGGTCTCAGATGCGGCGGAGCTCCGAGTCAAGGAGTCGGACCGGATTGCGACTACGGTTACCGGCTTGAAACAGATGGGAGTGGACGCCCAAGAGTCACCCGATGGACTGGTGGTCCGAGGGGGAGCGGTCACGGGTGGGCGCGTCCATGCAGCGGGCGACCACCGCATTGCCATGTCATTTGCCGTGGCAGGTTGTGCTGCAACGGGTGAGACCGTTGTGGAAGATGCAGAGAACGTGGCGACTTCGTTTCCGGAGTTTGCTACGTGCCTTGAGGAGGCCATGAATGGCAGCTGAAGGAATTGTCATCGCTGTAGATGGACCGGCGAGTTCTGGGAAGGGCACGGCTTCGAAGCTGGTGGCCACTCAGTTGGGCTACACCTATTTGGACTCGGGCGCGCTCTATCGCGTAGTGGCTTTGTTGGGAACGCGGCGTGGGATTGCTCACGATGAGGAGCATGCTTTGGCTTCGATGATTCGCGAGCTCGACTTGTCGATGACCTGGGAAGAAGGGCGGCTTCGGGTTTGGGCTGATGGGGAGGAACTCTCTGAGGAGATCCGTGCGGAGTCTGTGGGCCAAGGCGCCTCGGCTGTTTCCCGTTGGCCTGCAGTTCGGGATGCATTGCTGGATCTGCAGCGGGACCTGGGAGCGGGTGGGGGAGTGGTGATGGATGGCAGAGATATCGGAACCGTGGTGTTTCCGATGGCCCATCTGAAGGTTTACCTGGATGCCAGCCTGGATGTTCGCGCCCGTCGGCGAACCGAGGAAATGCTGGAGCGTGGCCTGGAAGCTTCCTTTGATCAGGTGCGAAACGATATCGAAATGCGGGATACCCAGGACCGCAACCGCACGGTGGCGCCTCTGATGGTGGCCGATGATGCCATCACCGTGGACAGCACGGGGTTGACCCCAGGGCAGGTGGTTGCCCGAATTCTTGAGCTGGCACGCATTCGAGGGGCTTGACGGGCCTCTGCGGCCGCGCTACTTGCGCTTCCAGCGCGAATTCAACGGAATTCGTAGGCTTTGCGGGCAACAGGGGTTGTTCTGCGAGGCGTTGTCCGTCGAGGTCCTCTCGATAACTGGATGACATGATCCCAACCCCAATCGAAAGATCAAAGCGCAAGCGGGCAACCGTGAGCGAAAAAACTACATGACGACACCAACAGCAATCGATCCCAACCTCAACGACAACCTTGCCGATGTGGACCGTTCCGAATTTGAAGATTTCTTCAACACGTTCCTCGAGGAGGGCTCGGTCAAAGAGCGCTCCGTTGTTCAAGGAACCGTGCTCAGTGTGAGCTCCGACTGGGTCACAGTAGATGTGGGCTACAAGGCGGAGGGCACGATCTCGGCCAACCAGTTCCGGGATGCGGATGGCACGCTCAGCGTTGCCGAAGGCGACAAGGTCGATGTTTACCTCGACAGCATGCACGAGGACACTGGCAACCTGATGCTTTCCAAGCAGAAGGCCGACCTCATGAAGGCTTGGGACGAGATTTCTCGTGCGGTGGAAGCGGATGAGACGGTGACAGGAACGGTGGTCGCACGGGTCAAGGGTGGCTTGTCTGTGGACATCGGCGTCAAGGCATTCTTGCCGGGTTCTCAAGTGGACCTGCGGCCCGTGAAGAACCTGGACTACCTTGTAGGCCAGGCGTTTGACTTCAAGATCATCAAGTTCAACAAGCGTCGTGGCAATATTGTTCTGTCTCGCCGGGTGCTGCTGGAGAAGGAGCGCGAGGTGAAGCGCTCCTCCACCGTTCAGGGGCTCCGCGAAGGCGTGATCATGCAGGGCCAGATCAAGAACATCACCGATTACGGTGCGTTCGTGGATCTGGGCGGCATCGACGGCTTGCTCCACATCACGGACATGTCCTATGGGCGCATCCAGCATCCTTCGGAGATGTTCGAGGTGTCTCAGAGTATCGAGGTCATCGTGCTGAAGTTCGATGAGGAGAACATGCGCGTCTCCTTGGGCTACAAGCAGATTCGTCCCGATCCCTGGGAAGAGGCCGATTACAAGTACCCTGTCGGTGCCATTGTTCGTGGAAAGGTGGTTTCCATTCCCGATTACGGTGCGTTCATTGAGCTCGAAGATGGTATCGAGGGCTTGGTACACATCTCCGAGATGACCTGGAACAAGCGGGTGAAGCAACCCACGAAGTTGGTCGAGATCGGCGACACCATTGAGGCCAAGGTGCTGGGTGTCGACATGGAGAACAAGCGGATTTCTCTCGGTATGCGTCAGCTCGAGGCCAACCCCTGGGACAAGCTTGAAGAGGCTTACCCCGTGGGCTCCATTGTCAACGGCCAGGTTCGCAACATCACGGACTTCGGTATCTTCATTGGTATCGATGAAGGTATTGACGGCCTGGTTCACATTTCAGACCTCTCCTGGGGTCAGCGAATCAAGCATCCAGGGGAGCGTTTCGAGAAGGGTGATGATGTAGAGGCACGCGTGCTAAACATCGATCGTGACAACGAGCGTATTTCTCTGGGCATCAAGCAGCTCACTGATGATCCATGGCTTTCCGTCCAAGGACGTTACTTCCTCGGCCAGGTCGTGGAAGGTGCTGTGGTTCACATGGCCGAGTTCGGGCTCTTTGTGGAGCTGGAAGAGGGCGTGGAAGGACTGGTCCATATCTCTGAGCTCACAGAAGGCGGCGATGACTGGGCAGCCCACTACGAAATGGGCGCCAAGCTCAGCACGGTGGTCTTGAGTATTGATGCGGTCGACCGGAAGATCTCTCTGTCCCAACAAGCGGCAGAAGATCGGGATGGTTCGGACGAAGCCGGAACCTACACGCCGCCAGCACCGGCCGAGACCAGTGCACGCCTGGGTGACCTGATGGGGGACATTGCTTCCCAGATGTCAGGAATCGAGGCAGCTGCTCCCGCCGAGGAAGCTGCTGAGGAAGCCGAGGCTGCTCCCGCCGAGGAAGCCGCTGAGGAAGCCGAGGCTGCTCCCGCCGAGGAAGCCGAGGCTGCTCCCGCCGAGGAAGCTGCTGAGGAAGCTGAGGCTGCTCCCGCCGAGGAAGCTGCTGAGGAAGCTGAGGCTGCAGACTCGGATGAGCAACCTGCGTCGGTATAGTCCCGCGACGTATTGAGTTATGATTTCAGGGGTCCCAAGGGGCCCCTGATTTCGTATGCATCGCAACTTTATGATTCTACGTTTGGTTCTGGTTCTTCTTGCAGTCGGTTTGGGGTGGCTTTTTGTCGTCCAGAACGCCGACGCGATGGCCGGGTTGGGTTTGTATCTTGGTTTTGCGGCTTGGCGCTTTGGCGAGCCGCAGCCGGTGGCGTTGCTTGTATTGGGAAGCTTCTCGCTGGGCCTTTTGTTGGGGGTGGTCCGGGCAGCGATTGCTTCTTCCGTTCGCAGTCAACGGGAAAATCGCTTGGAGAGAGAACGCTCCATTACGCCGTCTGTTGCATTGGATGAGTCCGAAACCGAGGATGCCTGGGACTAGGGGGCACACAGTGGGTTAGATGCGCTGTGACCTTGGAGTTCGGTCATGCGCACCTTTTCCCAGATGAGTTTGCTTGTGATGTGTTGGCTGCTCGGCGGCTGCGAGCGGACCGAAGCGCCACCGGTGACCAGTCAGATCACTCAGTCTCCAGAGAAAAACCTGGTGGCACTGGATATTGGTCGGGGTCAGCGCCCGGATGGGCGAGCACTGCTGACGCTTGGGGTTCTTAGGGCAGAGGATCTTCCCGTGCCGGGCCTTTCAACGCTGACCTCTCCAATGCAGGCTGAGGCCATGGCTGTGTTCAACTCCACGACCGCCCCATGTTCGCCCTGCATGGAGGATGGCGTCAGCGTGTCGGATTGTTTGATTCGCACTGAAACGTCTTGCAGAAACCTGCAAACGTTGGCTCAACGGATTGTGGGTGCGGCGAGAGTGGGCAAGAGCCGACACGAGATCCAGCCTCTCGTTACCTACGCCGATCCTTGGAAGCCATCGATAGCGGGAAACAAGCTTAGGGGAACCGAGGGGGCCTGGACTTCTCTGCTTGGAGGTCCCACCTGGGGAGAGGGTTCAGCGCCGATTTCTGTGGTGTTGGTCGTGGATTATTCGGACCCGTTCTCGCGGCAGATGGAAGAGGTTTGGAGCACTCTGTTGGCAGACAAGCCGGTTGCTGTCTACCTGCTACACCTCCCGCATGCACGGCATTCTGAAGCGGAAGGTTTGGCCCGAGCAGTGGTGGCGGCCGGGGGCACGGCTGGGGAACTGCATGGGGCGCTTCTGAAGAAAGAAGTGGCCACATTGGAAACGCTTGGGAGTCAGTTGGGCTTGGATGAAGCTGGTTGGGCTGCCCGGAGGGATGCCGTGGAGACTACTTCAGTGTTGGAGGGGCACGCTCAACTCGCAGTCGAACTAGGGATTGAGGCCACGCCGGCGACGCTGATCAATGGCTATCCGGTTGTTGGAGTGCGGAGTCTGGAATTTCTTCAAACGATTTTGAACAACGAAATCGGAGACCTGGAACCCTGATGGGTCGTTTGAATCCCGGTCGATTGGCCGCGGGGGGAGCGCTCCGGGCGGTGGTGGACGGCGCCCATGTTGAGGATGCACTGGACCGCCTTGCTCCCAAGGACTCCCGTGACCGTGGCCTGGCCTGGCACCTTGCCTTGGGAGCGTTGAGGCATCGAGGTGAGATGGATGCCTGCATTCAAGCGGCCTCCAAGCGGTCGGTGGAGGGTTTGGATGCACCGGTGCGCGCGGCGTTGCGGGTGGCGAGTTTTGAGATTCGTCGGTCGCGTACCAGTGCCCATGCGGCTGTCCATCAGGGTGTGGAACTTGTTGCAGCCCTGGGGGCCAGGCGGGCCAAGGGGTTTGCGAATGCGGTGCTACGGAGGGTTGGACAGTCCAAGGAGTTTCCGGCGACGATCAATCATCCGGACTGGCTAATAGAAGATTGGACACGCCGGTTTGGTGCCGAACCTGTGGAGGCCTGGTGTCGTCTGAATGATACCGAGCCCGTGCTCTGCCTGGTGTTTCAAGAAGCTGGATTGGAAGCCGAGTTGCGGCATGTCGAGGGCCTGGAACTGACGCCTGCGAGGTCCGGTGGTAGGACTTTGGAGAACACCTTCTGGGTGGAGGGACACCAGGGGTCCATCGAGACACTGCCGGGTTTTGAGTCGGGAGCATTCTGGGTCATGGACCCCTCCGCAGTTCTTTGTGCCGACTTACTGGAGGTGGAGCCGGGTGACCGCGTGTTGGATGTATGCGCGGCGCCGGGTGGCAAGAGTCTGCGCCTCGCGGCCAAGGGTGCACAAGTGCTCGCTACGGACCGCTCGGGGCCCCGGCTGCGACGCTTGGAGCACTCGGTGCGGCGAACGGGTATTGAGGTGGAATCCAGGGTGATGGATTGGGAGTCGAGTGCGGAGCTTGAGGGTGCGCTCTTTGACGGGGTTCTTGTGGATGCCCCGTGTACTGGACTGGGAACCACCCGGCGTCACCCGGAGATACGATGGCGTGTCTTGGCGACGGATCCGGCCGCGATGGCACTGCGACAAGCCAGGATTTTGAAAGCTGCGTCGACCCATGTGAGGGAAGGGGGCCTCTTGGTGTATTCGGTGTGTTCTCCGATGGAAGAGGAGGGAAGCGCTGTGGTTCGGGGTTTCCTGGATGCGACGACGGGCTATGTGTTGGAAGAGGAAATCCTCACGGCGCCCCCGCAGCAGGATGAGGATGCATTTTTCGCGGCAAAATTGAGGCGAGTTCAGACGTGAGCGGTGTGGATACCCCAATGTTCCGGCAGTACCTGGAGCTGAAGTCAGCTCATACGGATGCGCTGTTGTTTTTTCGGATGGGGGATTTTTACGAACTCTTCTTTGAGGACGCCCAGGTAGCGGCTGAGGCGTTGGATCTAACCCTGACGTCTCGAAACAAAGGCAAGCCCGATGCGGTGCCCATGTGCGGTGTGCCACATCATGCGGCTGGGGGCTACATCCAGAGCTTGATCGATGCGGGTCACAAGGTTGCGATTGGGGAGCAGGTAGAGGACGCGAGAAAGGCCAAGGGGCTCGTGAAAAGAGAAGTCACAAGGGTCATCAGTCCGGGGGTTCGATTGGATCCCGAGTCTCTGGCCCCTCGAGAGAACTGTTGGCTGGTGGGGCTTGCTGGAGCGGCTGACAAATGGGGCGTTGCGTTTCTGGACGTGTCTACCGGGGAGTTGCGGCTCACTGAACTCGAAGAACGAGATGCGGCCATTGAGGAGATGCAGCGAGCGGGGGCAGCGGAGGCCATTTTGCCTCGAAGTCTCGAGGACGAACCCATCTGGATGGATGCATTGTCTGGCTTGGCTACAACCTGGGTAGATGATGGATCGTTCGATGTCGAACTGGGGCGCCAGGCTTGCTGCCGGGCCTTCGGGGTGGTCGACTTGAGCGGGCTCGGATGTGAGGACCAAAGCGTTTCACTGGGGGTTGTGCACGCGCTCTTGGAGTATGCGCGTTCCAATGCGGGAACAGAGTTACCCCACCTTCAGGTTCCCAGGACTTACCGAGTTTCCGGGCATGTGGTGCTCGATGAGACCACCCGGAGGAACCTGGAGCTGGTGCGGCCGCTACGCGGTGCCGGACGCAAGGGGACGTTGCTTGGGCTGATGGATAAGACTCGCACCCCCATGGGTGGGCGGTTGCTTCGGGATTGGCTGCTCTATCCGCTGGTAGAGCGTGCGCGGATACAGCGACGACTGGACTCGGTTGAGACCCTTGTGGACACCACTGGACTGCGGGAAGCCGTGCGCAGTGGCCTTCGAGAAGTGTCAGACGTTGAACGCATCGCGGGAAAGCTGGCACAGCAGACGGCGAGTGCCCGAGACCTTGTGGCGCTCAGGCTGTCCTTGGAGAGTTTGCCGGGGCTAGTGGAACCGCTGCGCTCCCATGCGTCGCTCAAGGATGCACTGCCGGAGGACCTCTGTGAGGATGTGGCCTCAGAGATTGGTCGTTGGCTCGTGGATGAGCCTCCCATTCAGCTGATGGAAGGGGGGCTGATACGGCCCGGTATCGACCCGGACTTGGATGAGTTGATGCGATTGTGCCGTGAAGGCAAGGGAGCGATAGCGGCGATTGAGGACCGAGAGCGGGATGCGACGCAGATCCCTTCTCTAAAGGTTCGCTACAACAAGGTGTTCGGGTATTTTATCGAGGTCACTCGGGCCAACCTGCACAAGGTTCCCGACTCCTACATGAGAAAGCAGACCCTCACGAACGCCGAGCGGTTTGTGACGCCGGAGCTCAAGGAGTTTGAAGAGAAGGTGCTTGGCGCGGATGAGCGTCGAAAGAGCCTCGAATACCACCACTTCACGGAACTTCGGGCCGCGCTGGTGGGGCACTTGCCCAGGTTGCAGGAGCTCGCCAGGTCGATTGCTCGGTTGGATGTCCTGGGCTCCTTGGCTCAGCTGGCTGTTGAGTATCGTTACGTGCGTCCAGAGCTGGACCTGACCCAAGAACTCGACATTGTCGGGGGCCGGCATCCCGTGGTGGAGCGCCAGGTGATCGATGAGGACTTTGTTCCCAATGATCTGGTGCTGGGTGGAAAGGATGGGCGGCTCGTCATCCTGACGGGTCCCAACATGTCGGGTAAATCCACGGTGATGCGCCAGGTGGCCTTGATAGCGTTGATGGCACAGATGGGAAGCTTCGTGCCGGCAAAGACCGCTCGAATCGGCTTGTGTGATCGGATTTTTACCCGTGTGGGTGCCTCGGACGATCTGTCATCGGGCCGTTCTACATTCATGGTCGAGATGTCGGAGACTGCGAACATTCTGAGGCATGCCACCGACCGTTCCCTGGTTCTTTTGGATGAGATTGGTCGAGGCACGAGCACCTATGATGGGTTGGCCATCGCCTGGTCTGTGGCTGAGTCGATTTGTGACGACATTCGTGCGCGCGCCATCTTTGCTACGCACTACCATGAGCTTGTGGAGCTCTCTCTTCAACGGGAT
>JAYZDK010000227.1:0-6410 GCA_036337845.1 Myxococcota bacterium
GGCATGGACAGGCCCATGTCTTCAGCGCCGCTTGTTCGGAAGCCGAGGTCCCAAAGGGGGCCTTTGATGTGCGCCTGATAGGTGTCCGAACCCCGAGCCCCTGGAATACTGAGTTCTTCGCCGGTCTTGATACTGAGTTCAAACGCGTAGCGTGTGATCATGGCATACGAGATGAGCTTTGCGGTGACGCCCATCTTCTTGACCGTCACAATCAACCCACCAAAGGCAATTTGAGGAATCAGTAAGAGGGGTAGGGATGCGATGGCGGCCTCACTGGTGGGAAAGACCGAGCTCATCAAAAGGCCCAATGTGACGCCCACAAGACCCGTGAGGGTGCAGGCTCCCGCAAGCTCGAAAAAGGAAAAGCCATAGGCAGCCATGTCCAGGGCCACATAGTTGAAGGCGACCAACACGGAGCACTGGATGGTGACCAGCACCCCAAGAACGAACACCTTGGAGGCCAGATAGGGAAAGAGGCCTAGTCCGATTCGGCTTTCTCGTCGCCAAATGGACCTCTCTGCAATCAGCTCACGCACGGAGTCCGAGGCGCCGAACCAAAGCGATGAGAGCGCCAGCATGAACATGCAGGCCACGTCGGGCTTGGGAAAGGCCAGGACCATTGCCAGGCCCAGCACGGGTGCCTGCGCAAGCAAGACGGCTGTACCGGCTGCGTCCCGCAGCTTCACCACCGTAGTTCTCTTACACAGGGTGAGCCACTGTTGCAGTCGGCTGTGCCGCTTCTTTACCTGGTTGGCTGTGTTGCTCTGTTGGGTTTCAACAAGCCCAAGGAGGTGCTCGCGCATTCCCACGAAAGTGTTCCACCACTCGCTGTAGCGATAGCGGCTGGACCATTCCTGGGGACTCTCTTGGGCGAGCACCCCGAATATTTCACCTACCGAGTCCACGCCGAAGTGCTCACAGCCGCGTTTGGGGGGGCCGAACCATGCCAGGCGTCCGCCCGGAGCCAACACGAGGAGGTGGTCGATCATAGCCATGAGGTCTGAGGAGACGTCATGGGTGACAAGGAAGATGATCCGGCCTTCATCGGCCAACTGCCGGGTCAAGGCAACAATTTCGATGGCGGTTTGAGGGTCAAGTCCGCTGGTGGGCTCGTCCAGGAACATGACGCGGGTGGTTCGCGTGAGGAGTTCTTGGCCTAGGTTTACTCGCTTCCTTTGTCCTCCGGATACGCCTCGGCGGACCTCATCTCCAATACGAGAGGATTTGACGTGGTCGATGCCCAGGCTCTCCAGGACCCTATCGACCTCGCCACTGAGGATGTCGTCACCGATGTCCTTGGGGTAACGAAGTCGGGCGGCATAGTGGAGCGCCTCGCCGACCTCCAGTTCGGCATGCACCACGTCGTCCTGGGGGACCATCCCTACATAGGTGCTGTCGACGGCAAGTAGCCGGTGGAAGTTTCTGCCCTCAAACAACACTTCTCCGGTATCGGCGGGGGCGATTCCGGTAATGGCGTTGAGCAGGGTGGTCTTTCCAGCGCCGGAAGGCCCTACGATGGCAATGACTTCACCTGAGAAGACGGTGAAGCTCACGTCGTTCAGTAGGTGTACGTCACCGATCTTCCGTTCAATATTGCGAATCGAAAGGGACGAGAAGGCATTCATGCCGAAGGCCACGAGAGAGCGGCCCTTCTGGTCGAGTGACAAGGCGTAGGGTCCGACCCTCAGGTCGTCACCTGGGTTGAGTGGGGCACGGCGGACGGGCTCGCCATTAAGGAGCGTGGGCCGACCACTTCCCAAGTCGATGACTTCCCATTGTCGACCGCGGCGCACAAGCGCGACGTGTTCCAACGCCACTTGGGGGTCGGGAAGCCGCACAGTGGCTTCGGGGCCTCGGCCTAGGATGTAGTTGGGTTGGTCCAGTGAGAAAAAGAAGTCACCGTTTGCGTGCCGCACGTCGTGCTTACGAAACAGAAAGGCCACAAGCTGTGGGTCTACTTCCAACGCTTCGGCGGCGGTTTGCAGTCGGGCCACGCGATCCTGGGCAATCACACCATCGACAGCGCTGATCGTGAACATCGCGTCCAATAGGAGTAGAGCCTCAGACGGGCCTGTTTGGGCTTGGAAAGAATGAAGGCTGGGCTCCCTGGCAAGCTCCTCTCGCAGGAGCTCAGCTGCGGGTGTTCCAAAAAGGGCGGCATAGGCCCGGCTTTCCACCTCGGTGACTCGCAGGCGCCTTTCTGGAGCTAGGGCTTCGGAAAGAATCGTATCGACTTCTTGCGCTTCGAGGTCGAATCTTGCGCCCAGTGCTCGCCGAAGGGGCTCTCGCACTCTCTGGGGGTCGTCGGCATCTGAGAGCACGCCCACCAAGAGGTGTACAAAGGAGCGTGCCAGGTCCCCAGAGGCATTCACTGGAGTGGAATGCTGGGGTCTAGACTCCTCGGGGTGCATGACTACTGGTGCAGGATGGCGAGAGCGACTTCGGCAGACGGGCCTTGGGCAGACCTCAGATGGGCCACAATGAACACACCTTGGGTTTTCTCAGGGGAATACTCCAACATCGGTTCACGTCCGTTGGTTTTGGCGCGGTGGAGTTCTTTGCCCGTTCGGTCATAAAACACGAGGTCCACTTGCTCGGCAGTGGCATCTCCACAGAGCTCGACCAGGTATTTGCGTCCTCCATAGAGGGTTGCGGAAAAGGAATTGAACTTACCGACCTCAATGCTCGCCGTAGTAGAGGTGCGCAGCGCCCAGCCAGAGTCGTAGTGACTCCAGGTCTTGGTTTGTATGCAGGCCTCTGCCTCGCCGCTAGCCACGGCCTGCCCGGATGCAAGCAGAGCGCCAAGAAGGAAGGTGGAGGCCAGTGCGTTGCGGAATGCAGTCATTGGATGCCTACAGAAGTTTGAGGACGCTGCCGGTGAGAGAAATGACCTCTTCGACTTCGCTGGCCTGCAAGGGCTCGGTCTTTTGTGCGAGCTCATGGAGCTTCTGGAGTGTGTCAGAGAGCACCTTGCCCACGAGGCTGTTGTCTTCGGTCTTGGAGGCTGTGTATTCCTGGAAATAGGCCACAACATCCGGCTGCTTGAGCACTTGGTCAGCTGCCTCGGCTTTGTCGGCGGACATGGCTGCGGAAGAGATCAGGAACGCGCCCTCCAGCCAGGAGCCGGCTTGAATGAGAGGGACGATTCGGGAGCGACCTTCAAACTGTAGTTCAGGAATCACCACTCCACTGAGCTCATCGAGTTCTTTGAGCAGGTTCTCGCGATCCACCGCGCCGGCCTTTACGCGCTCGGCGATGTCCGCCACAGTCGCCGCAATGTCATCTCCGGCCTTGAGCGAGTTCATGCCGGATTGAATTTGCATGAGCTGTGTCAGCAGTTGTTCATCATTGGAGGTTTTTACCGTCAGGAGCATGTCCGCGAGCACCACTCCGGTTGTGACCGCCATGCGGTCCTCGTCTGTGTTGTCCGGAAATTGAACTTCACGCTCGCTCATGAACTGGGCAAGGTTCGCTTCAATGCCGGCCGCGCTAAGCACACGCTGAGTCTCCAGCGGGGATGGCACCAGCGTCACATTGTCAGCCTGACCGGCTAATGCGCCCGCATCCATCTGGTCTGGGAGCGCTTCAGCGGCAGGTGCTGCGGGTTCGGGTGTCGGCCCGTCTTCTGTAGAGGATGAATCCCCACCGCAGGCGGGAAGGAGAAGCACTGATCCGATTAAGATCGCGTTGTTGAAACTCATGAGCCAGACTCCGGCAAATACTTGTAGAACGCGGAATGTTAGAACGGACGCCAGGACATGGCAAGACCGCCAACCCGCTACTTCCCGTATGGGGTCGACTACCCGACCGTCAAGATCGAAGTAGCGCCATCGTAATGGGGTTCCTGTCTTGGTGCCTGCGGTGTGCTCCAGTATGATGCGGGCAGGGACGAGGGCTGTCCTTTGTCCTGGTTCAACGGGAGCTGTGAAACGTGATTTTTCCGGAACTGGACTCGGCCACACGCACGTCGCTGTTGGCCCGCTCGCGCCAAGAGGCGTTGGAGTCCGGTGGCCTTGTCTGTGAAGGAGGGCAGGCGGTGGGCTCGGTCTGGATGGTGCGAGATGGACTGTTGAAAGACGAGAGTGGAGAGCTCTTGGGAGAAGGGCGGGTCGTAGGTGCTCTGGACTGTGTTCGGGGTGCTGCACACGCTGTGGCAGTACGCGCCAGTTCCGAGACGCTCTTGGCCTGTTGGGACCGGGAAACGTTTCTGGAAATCATCGGGGGAAGTGCACAGATTGCTCGAGCATTTTTTTCTGCGGAGCTTGGTTCGGAACGGGGGTCGGTACGGGCGGGGGTGGACTCCCTCGGCGGTCTTGCCCACCACGGACACGGGGATTCAATTCGACAGCTAGTTGAGGAGGCCAAGCACGGCTTCCGTATGGCTGACGCAGCTTTGCGCGGACGCGAGCCCTCCGCCCTTGAAGGCCTGCATTCGGTATTGGACCGGCTGGTGGTCGATCTGATGGCTTGGGACTCTACCCGGATGCCAGAGGAGTCTCGGCACACGGCGGTGCACTTCATGGTGGAGGAGTTGGAACCGTACCTGGTCCGATCGCCACTGGTAGCGGCGCTGCTCAGACACACCGGCCCTATTCTAGGAGATCCGGTGGTGGCGGAGGCTTTGGGGCGCCCGGCCTTGGATTCTGGAGATGAGCTTGGGAACGGGCTGGAGGCCTGGGTGAGGGCGCGGCCTGGGCTTGAAGTTCTCAATCATACGAATGCAGCCCTGGTTGAGCGTTGTGTCGCGGAAGAGCGAGAAGCACCGGAGATTATGGTGCTGGCCAGCGGGATGCTGCACCTTGGACGTCGTATTGCAATGCGCCTCGCAGAGTGCACTGGCCTGGGAGACGCCTCGATCACGATTGTGGCAGAAGAAGAACAGCGGTCTGCTCCACTGGTTGGGTTGGGCCGTGGCTACAACAGTGGCCAAGAGTGGAGTGCTCGCGACTGGAGCGTGGCACAATCCGAAAGCCCAGGAGCAGACATCGGACCCTTTGATGTCGTGCTGGTTCCGCACCTGCTGGAGTTTCTCCCGGCCCGGCATATCGTTCGTATGTTGGCTGGGATTCGGCAGGCCTTGAAACCAGGCGGGCGTGTTCTGGTGAGCACGCTTTCCCCAGGGGATGATTCTGCGTTTCTAGACGCGGTCTTGGGCTGGCCAACGATTCGGCGTTCGCGGCCGGAGCTCATGGAATTGTTTCTGGCTGCCCAGCTCGCGATCGTGGGGGAGGTGGAGTGTCCCGAACCGGCCATCGTGATTGAGGCCATGGATCTGGATTCCATGTCCTCATGAACGATGAGAGTGGCTAACGAGGCGGAGGGCCCATGGTGGGGCTGGTCTCTTGGGGGGGCTCGGGCGCAGGGTCTCTATTCGGTAAGGGCGGAGCGCTATCCGAAGTGTCGCTTTCGTCGGCCTCCGGGATGTCCGCTGGTGCCATTTGTTCGGCAAGCTCGACCGCCTTTTGTTGTCGCACTTCTAGGATGGAAACGTAGCGCCCGATCCGCCCTTTAGGCCAAAGTACGGCAGATTGGCGGGCCAGTTCCAGTGCGGCGTCGAGGTCGCCGGCTATTTCGTGTCGGATGGCCAGATTGTGCGCGGCGCGGGCCCTGGCCTTGTCGCTGGCAGGAGACTCCCAAAGGGTAAGCCAGTCCGCTTCAGCACTATTCCATGCGCCGGCTTTCACGCGGTTCTTCTGGGCTTTGAGGCTGGGATGACCTCGAACGAAAAAGGCTCGAGAAACCGTGATGTAAGTCGGCGCGATGAGTCGTCCGTAATGGTGGCCAGCTTGTGTGCCCAGGCCACGCACGGAGTTGGATAGATTGGGAAGGGCGTCGATCGCCTCTTGCGCACTTGTGCCGGTGCGCTCCCAGTTGGCGGAAGTGGTGTGGTCTACGAGTTGGTGCAGCACACGCTTGTTTTCCACATCGTAGAAACGCCAAGAAGTCACTACTCGCTGGGTGACCTCGGCGTTCCAGCGTTTTTTGTGGATTTCTTTTCCATCCTCGATCTCCGTGTAGTCTTCCGAGTTCGTCGCGATATGGGAGTCCGAGTCAAAGGCCTCCAGCGCCACGAGCCCCTGGCAGTCTGCACGCTTGCAAGCCTTCTTGGCGGCGCCCCAACCCAGCCGTTCGGTGAACAGGCTGGATTCGATATTGGTTTGCCCAAGTTCGACCCACTCAAACCTTGGAGAGTTGTTGAGAGACTCGGCCAAGGCTTCACCCGCCGAAACCCGGCCCCGCTGGTCTTGGCCCGCTTCCTCTCCGGTGACGAGGCCCTCGACAACACCGAGAAGCCCTTCGCCCACCCCTTGCGCTTCACTTCGGTCTACAAACGCCACCTTTTGAATGTGTGCAGGTACAACAATCGATGAGGGCTCAAGCACCTGAATGTGAACGGACGGCGTGCAGCT
>JAYZDK010000228.1:0-10874 GCA_036337845.1 Myxococcota bacterium
TCCCTGACACATGCTATAGGTCGGTCGATGGATTCCTTGCTGCTCGACGATTTTGATGAGGCACAGCGCCGAGGCCACCGCCTGTTGGCGGATGTCGTCTCTTCCCTGACCACCGGTATGACCGAATGGGATCTCGCGGAGATCGCACGAGAACGTGCTGCTCACCACGGATTCAATAAGTGGTTTCATCCTCCCGAAATTGAGTTCGGTGGCCGGACCCAATCCAATGCGGTCTGGAAGCTCCCTTCCAAACGCAACCGACTCCAGACGGGCGACCTGGTGGTCATCGATCTGGGTCCAGGCAGTGATCAAGTCTACGCCGATGTAGGAGTCACCATTGCCCACGAAACGGCAGATCCAGAGGTGGTACGAGTAGCGCGCGAATGTGTTCGGGCCACTGCCGGCTATGGGTCCCAGTGGAAAACGGTTGGAGAACTGTTCGTATACGCGCAGGCATTTGCCACAAACAATCGAATGGTTCTGGCTTCTTCACGCTCCATCGGACACGCCATCCTGCCCAAGAGCCCCAGGCTCGCGTGGGACTTTCCCCGCTCCGCGCACGCCTGCACGTGGCTCCGACGTCACCAAATCCGTTTCCTCAATCCCCGACGTCTCTCTGGCCTATGGGCGCTACGACCGTTGGTTTCCGATGGCACGCAAGGCGCTTCGTTTGAAGAGATTCTCTACGTCGACGGCCCAGACAAGAAGATTTTGGGGCGCAACAGCTTGGATGAAGTCGGCGTTCTACTGCAGGACTAGGAAGAAAGCTGCATGGCTTCAATCATGCGCAAGTGGCTGTCCATATCTTCAACCTCGTCGAAGCCCACCCCATATAGCATCCACCCTTCCCCGCGCGACAGCTGACGAACGGTACCCGCAGCCATGTGCTGCCCCAGTTCTGCCTGTTCAAAGCGCAAGCGCACTCGCCCGCCTTCAACGAACTTCAGAGGTTCATCCACTGGGACCGTAAAGGTCAACTCTACGACCGTCAGCTCTACCACTCGGGCTTCGCCTCCGAGGAGCTGAAGCCCTCGGCCCATGGGGGGGAGAATCGTGATGGAAGCTCCCTGAGAAGCGGCTTCTTCCTGGTTGGTCGCATCCCCCAACTTAAAACCATCAATAAATCCCAACATCAGACCATGCTGTGAACGGTCGGGCACCGGAACGCCCGCACGAAGCACTGACGCCTCGAATGTGCACGGCTTTTCTTCGTGCTGAAAACAAATTCGCACGTCCTCTCCCCCAGCAAACCCACAACCCGGCGCTACGACCACAACCCCTGCTTTATCCACACGGACGAACTGCCCTTGTAGCCAGCCCCCTTCTCGGCTCATGATCTCACACGCCAAACGACTGCGAGCCGCATCGTCTAAAATCATTCGGGGGTCTTGACTCACTAGCGCCTCCTGAACTTCTTCTAACCGAGACGACTTGCCAGTACCTCCCCAGTCCGTTCCATTGTGCATGTGATCCGTATCGCCCACATCACAGACGTACACGTCTTTTCCCCGCCCCGAGTCAGGGAACTCACACCCAAGCGTCTCCTAGGCACCGTAAATCTCTACATTTTCGGTCGCAAAGCACATTTTTGTCGAAACGTGCAGAACGCACTTCCCAACGCGGTCGCTCGAACAGAACCGGACATCTTGATCTGTACAGGCGATCTGACTGCCCAGGCCACCACCCGGGAGTTTGAAGAGTTTCTGGATATTTTTTCCCCCCTGCTACACCGACAACCCAGCTTTTTGATTCCTGGCAATCACGACACCTACACCGTGGCCGCACAGCGAGACAAACCCATCGAAGATCGGTTCTCCCCCTGGACAGGCGAAGGTCCCTGGCCAAGGCTGCACCTCCCCACAGAGAAGTTGGCACTTGTGGCCATCGATTCGTGTCGAGCCCACCCCCTGTCCTCTGGCCTGGTAGACCCAGACCAGCTCCAGAGACTAGAAGAACTCTTATCCAGCGATGTCCTGGACCAACGACAGGTGCTGATTCTCCTCCACTACCCGCTGCGCGGCCGACACGGGGAGCCTTATGGACCCGCAACCCGGTCTCTCTCAAACGCAGCTGATGTAGAGAGCGTACTGCTTCGGCATGCACATAAGATCACGGCAATCCTACATGGTCACGAGCATCATGGATTCGAAACTCACCTTCAGAACCAAGAAGGCTCGATACGTATCCTGAATCCCGGCGCCAGCGGTTACGCACACCTGCCCGACCAAGATCGTACCGCTCACTTCAACCTCTACGAACTCGAGGGAGACTCGCTCTCCATCCAGAGGTTTCGCTACTCAAGTGAACGCCGCGACTTCGAGCCCGAGCCCGGCGGCGCCTACGCTACTGGCCGCTGAATCCAGACTTGAACCGCGCAGTGGCCCTGCGTCAGCTCACCGGATCGGTAACATTCTTCCAGAGTCCTTCCGCATGCTCTGCCGCATCGCAGACCGCAGAAAGGAACCACACCCACCGGTCCACTCTTCCCTCCGGCGCCGGCGTGTTCTGAAGCTCAATGGCATACCCGGCATATTCCGTGAAACGCCCACCTAAGAACTTGAAAATCTCCCCCATGCTTTGGTTCGCATCCTTGGCGACCACAGGTGCTCCGAGCACTCTCGCCAAACCAGCAGCCACCATATCAACCGTGGCGTCCAACGGCGGGAGAATCCCCTGCTCAGGCAACACCAGAAGATGCTCTGCGATCTCACTGAATCCAGAAAGAAGCTCATGATGAGGCTCTCCGCCAGAATGAGATAGCCGATGCATCGTTTCGAGGAAGTCCTCCACCGCAATACGCGCTCCCCCACGCAGGTGTTCAAGCTGAGACTCCAACCTTCCGCCCTCCCAGGCCTCCAGGATCTCCTTGCCCGTAGGCGGCATTACTGAAACATTGACCGAACCTCCCACCAGCCAGTCGGTAATTTCTCGGCCACTTTCTTCCGTCATCGCACGCCCTGCACGCAACGCCAGCGCTAAACGAGTCAACGGAGGGCACGGTGCCCCAAAGAGCAAATCGAGTACCGCCGGTTCTGCCGGTACTCCCACCGTAGAGAGAAACCGCCGCAGCAGTCGAGAAGCATGGCGAGCATCAGAACGCTGGTCCTTGGCCAGGCGCACGAAGGCCTGAGTCGCCGGGTGCACACCAGCCCCCCGGGAGTCCACCTCAAACCAGCTCCCCGAGCCATCCGGCTCCAGACAGACCAACACGGGGTCCACAGCAGGTCCAGGCACCACTACCAGCGGGCCCGCCCCCAAGTCTCGTCCAACCCCACAGGAGGCGAGCACATGTGCGTGGACCACAACTGGGCCCAATACCGGCTCAATCGTCTCTGGATCGCCCAGGATCTCTACCTGTATCGGAATCCCAAAGCTGCGGGCCTTGGAAAGAAGTAGGATTCCCGCCGTCAAGGCCGAGGGCCAGTTCCCGGAAAGCACAACCTTCAAATTCTCAATCCTCGATGGGTTCGGGTTCGCTTTGTGCAAGATGGATCGCCCATAGCGGCCACACCATCCATAGCCCTGTAGAAGCCAGTGTCACAGCCAGGAACGTAGTGCCCCAAGAAGCTGTGGCCAATGTCAGGGCCAAGCCAAATGCCAGCATCTGAGAACTGGCCCGTTCCGCCCGGCGCAGCGGTAGCAGACCCTCGATCAGCAAGCCTGCGTCTTCGGCTCTACAGCGACCCTGCCTCCAGCGGACAAAAGCCTTCGCCCGATACCAAAGCCGTGCGCCACCCAGTAGCGAAACGGTAGCCAGAGTACCGATGCCCAAGGCCAAGAGTCGTAATGGCGTTTCCGGTCCAAGAACGCCCAAGTACAGAAAGATACAAGCCCAAGAAATCACGACCAGCGCGTTGATTCCACGGAAAGAAAGCTGGCGCCAGCGCTCGGTCATTGGCAAGGCCCCGACCACATTGGTCTGAGAGCGTGGCAAACCAGCGGGAGTCTTGCCATTGAAGCGCTCCTCATCTCCACCGATACCACGCACATACTCGATTTCCTCCGGCCAGAAGGAAATCACAATCAATCCTCGAGCGTCCTCTTGCTCTGGTACCCAAGGCAACATCTCCAGCCGTCTCTCGTGCTTCATCAAAGGCAGCCCAGCTACACCTCGCCCTGCCATGCGCACAAACCAGGTTCCATCGGGGTCTTTGGCGTTCACCTGCGCCGAATTCGACTCCAACAGGGCCGACTCCACATTTGTTCCCGGCCTGATGAAGAGAAACAACAGGTCCTCAAACGGAGCAATACCGCAACGAACAGAACTATGCACACCCGCACCAACCGCTACAAGCTGCACAGTTCCACGTGTCGCAAGAACTCGAGCGACTTCTGGCGGGAGGAGATCCTGAGGCACGTCTCCGATTCTACGCTGGGTGGATGTCCAGGTAGAGAGAATGACCGTCCACATCGAATTCCGTCGAATCAGAACTCTCTCCGAGTTCCACCCAACGAACCACGAGGGTCTCGGTAGCGACATGCTCTCGATAGCGCTCCACAGCCTTCATGACCGATGGATCTCCTGAGATACCCAACTCGATGCGGTCCGTGTAGCCGAGGTCCAGTTCCTTGCGTTGCCCTTGTATACGGTTGACGATTTCACGAGCGAGCCCCTCCTCACGGAGGTCTTCATCGATCGCCGAATGGACCCCTACCACTGCATTCGCCGACCCGGCTGCCTCGAATTCTCCCCGCGGCTGCACTTCGATGATCACGTCTTCTTCACCCAACAAAACAGTGGAGTCGCCAAGGTCAATCTCCAAGCCACCGGCAAGTACCGCGGCGCGCACCTCCGTTCCGGGCCGGGCTGCGAGCGCTGCGGCGCAAGCCTTCATGTTCTTGCCCAGCCGCCGGCCCAGCACCTGGAAGTTTGGCTTGACTCTGAAGTCCACAAACTCCTCAGCCCGCTCGGTGAAGCGCACTTCTCGCACGTTCAACTCCTCGGAAAGCAACGACAACAACGGACCCAATCGCCCCGCCTGCTCGGGCTGCGCCAGAATGACCTCCGCGGCTGCCAACGGCTGACGCACCCGAACCCCCACCCGACTCCGCGCCGCCAAACCCAAGCTCGCGAGTTCGCGCACCAACGCCATGGCTTCCGAGAGACTTGCATCGATCAAGCCCTCATCCACCTCCGGCCAGCTACAGTGGTGCACGCTGGCAGGCGCACCGTCCAAACACCCTACTTCCAGGTCCCGGTAGAGAGCTTCCGCAATAAACGGCACAAAGGGTGCCACCATGCGGGAGAACCCACAAAGCACTTCGTAGAGGGTCCACAGCGCGTCCTCGGTCTCGACGCCTTCACCCCAGAACCGTCGACGTGAACGCCGGACATACCAATTCGACAAACTCTCTACGAAGCTCTGCAGATCTCTCGCAGCTTCATAGAGGCGGTAGTCATCCATGCGTTCGGTGACCCGCTGGTTCAACGCGGTGAGCTCATGCAACACCCAACGGTCCAGCAGGGCACGCTCTGAGGGGTCCCGTCGAGCTGTCTTTGAGGGATGGAACTCAGCGATATTCGCGTAGATCGCGAAGAAGGAGTGCACATTACGCAAGCGAAGAAGGAACTCCCTTTGGCCCTCACGAATCGCCCTGAGAGAAAGGCGCGTATTCGAAAACGGCGGGTTGGAAGCATAAAAAAGCCAACGAAACGCATCGGCCCCAGGAGCCGAAAACGGCGCCTTCAACTCCACGACATCTTCGATCCCAAGACGCTCGATATCAGACGGGTGCAGATGGGTGGTTTCCTTGCCCTCTACAGTTCTCTTGACCACCTCAAACTCAACGCGTTCGGAACCTTGCTCTACATACAGGCGCTCCTTCTTGCCCAGATCCAGTGCTCGGACCAGCTCGGGCTTGAAACCCACCTGCCCCGGGTTCACGCTCTCATCAGGCTGAACCTTCAAACGCATCCGACCCCGAATCACCAGATCTGGGGGCGTATAATTGCCCTTCGACTTGGACTCTTTACGACCATCCATGTCGCACACATGTCCCAGCACGACACAGTTCTCATACGGCCGTGGAAATCCCGGCGCCTCAATCCCCAAGCGCCCACAGGTCTCCTCGTCAAAGAGAAGCGTCGAGATCATAAGCAATGAGTAAAACCAGCCCCGGGTCTGATCCACAGCCTCGGAGATAAAATCCGCCGGAAATGCCTGCTGAAACTCCTCGGCATTCTGATGGGGATACCCCAGCTGAGCGAACGGCATACAGCCCGAATCAAACCAGCAGTCGATCACCTCCGGCACCCGATGCATGGTCCCTCCGCACGCCTCACAGGGCAGAGTCACCTTGTCGATCCAAGGACGATGCACCTGCAGGTCACGGTCCACCTCGGCATCGAAAGCGTCCGGGTTCAAACGTTCGATCTCTGCCGCTGAGCCAGGCACAGTTTGGGCTTCGCATGCCTCACACACCCAGATATTCAAGGGCGTACCCCAGAAACGCTCCCGGGAAAGCGCCCAGTCCACATTGTTTCGAAGAAAGTCTCCAAAGCGTCCCTCTTGAATGTGATCGGGCAGCCAGTTCACCTGCTGATTGTTCTCCAGTGCTTCCGCATTGAGCGCCGTCGTACGCACAAACCAGCCAGGACGTGCGTATTGCATCAAGGGATCGCTATCGGCCCGCCAACAGAAGGGATAGTCGTGGCGCACCGTCTTCTTGGCAAACAGTAGCCCCCGCTCCTTCAAGTCCCGAATGATGTGAGAGTCGGATTCTTTGAACGACATGCCCGCAACAAACCCAGCCCGCTCATCGAACTTGCCGTCTGGCTTGACCAACTGAAGCATTCCCAAGCCATGGTCCCGGGCCACCTGGAAGTCATCCTCTCCAAATGCAGGCGCGGTATGAACGAGGCCGGTACCCTGATCCAAGCTGACGTGGGTGGCTCCTACAACTACGTAGCTATCGCCTCCTTCCGGAGCGGCGAACTCGTAGAGCGGCGTGTAGCGAGCCCCCACAAGTTCGGAACCCTTGACCACCTTCTCGACTTCACCTTCCACCTGCTCCTTGAGCGCGTCAGCGACAATCAGAAGCTCGTCTCCATGTCGCACATAGGCGTAGTCCAACTCCGGGTGAACACACACGGCCGTGTTTGAAGGAAGGGTCCAGGGTGTTGTGGTCCAGGCAAGGAGCGATGTATTGGGTTCGTCTGCCAATACAAACCGTACAGTGATGGATGGGTCATCCACCTCTTTGTAGCCCCAGCCCACCTCCGCCGCAGAAAGCGCTGTCCCGCCCTGAGGCCACCACCAGATGATCTTGTGGCCTTTCACCAACAAACCCTTCTTGAACAGCTCCGAAAGCGCCCACCAGACCGACTCCACATAGGAGCGGTGATAGGTCACATAAGCCTCATCCAGATTGACCCAGAACCCAATGCGTTCGGTCAGCTCCTCCCACTCCTGCGTATAGGTAAACACCGAATCCAAACACTTTCGGCTGAATGCCTCCAGGCCATAGGCCTCAATCGCCTCCTTACCGTGGATCCCCAGAGATTTCTCAACCTCCACTTCCACAGGAAGCCCGTGCGTATCCCAACCCGCTCGCCTGGGAACATGGTAGCCCCGCATGGTCTTGTAGCGTGGGAAGAGATCCTTGATGGCTCGTGTCAGTACGTGCCCGTTGTGGGGAGTGCCATTGGCCGTAGGTGGCCCCTCGTAGAAGACGTAGGAAGGACGGCCTTCACTGAGCTTCAGCCCGTTCTCGAACACATCGTTCTCACGCCAAAAGCTGAGAACTTCTTCTTCCAGCTCTACAGGATCTCCCAACTCTCGAAACATGGTACGCCCTCGACCTTAGAGGTGCGGTTCTAACCCATCCGAGGCCACCGGTCAGTGGATGGTCCCACCAAGGTGATCGACTCGGAGACGAAGATCCTGACTACGAGACCTCGCCCACCAACCTCCAAGCCCAGGCGGCCTGGGATCCCCGAGTTCTGCTGACGCATACCGCTGGGCACCAAGAAGCGTCTCCTGTCCTTGAAACACCGGCTTCCATGCATGCCACCAACGGCCATCCGACTCTCCAACAAACACGACCGCAAACGCACCCGGCACCTTGCCACGCCTCGATTGCAGAACCCCCACAATCCCCACCGTCTCCACATCGTCGCCGCCAGCAACCGAAGCAACAAATCGGTGGAGGTCCGAGCCCTCTCGCACCAGCGGCTGCAGATCGTACTGGAGGACAGATTCAGGCCCCAACGCCAGACAGGTCGGCCTAGGCATACCCTTTGCGATTGCAGATTCCAGCTGGGTAAACAAGGTCTGAACCAACGCCTCTCTTCCGAGAGGGAGCCGCTCCAAATCCCGTGCCCCTGCACGCACCTGCAGCTTCACTGGGAAGGGTTGGTTCCGGGAGACTCTATCCATTGGCCCACTCATAGCCTCTCCGAGAGGGCTTCGCTCATCACGCGTTCCACCGTTTCGAACAGCTCTCCTTTCCTCAACACCGTTCTATTTTCAACATCCACAAGGGTGGAGGGTTTCGCATCCGGAAGCTGGCCCATGTCCACTACCGCATCCACCTCAAAGGCCAGATCTGCGGGTATACGCACGGGCGGGCTCCCATGAATGTTTGCAGACGTGGAGGTAATCGGGCCTACCCCCCCAACCAAGGCTTGCACCACCGGATGGGGACTCCATCGGATTGCCAGCGTGGAGTCCGGCGCCCGTGCACCTACAAACAGACCCTCCGGAGGACGAACAATCAAAGTGAGAGGTCCAGGCCAGAATGCCTCGGCAAGCTCTTTAGCGAGCCCCTCAAGCCAGGTAGGTACACCATCCACCAACACAATCTGGGGATGGCGTCCCGCCTGCTTGAGTGCATTGATTTTCTCAATGCCAGCGCTATCACTTGCTCGACAACCGAGCCCATACACCGTCTCGGTGGGATAGAGAACTACCCCAGCCGGTGAGCGCAGGGCCTTGAGGGCTGCCTCGAACTCCACTTACGGGCCTACTGGTCCTGGGCCAGAATAGCGTCTGCTTCCAGGATCTTCTCGACCATAGCCTTGCGTGCTTCCACCAGCTTGGTCGCGAGTTCCTCATCCGAAAGCGACATGATGCGAACAGCCATCCATGCCGCATTCTTGGCACCAGCCTTCCCAACAGCAACAGTTGCCACCGGAATACCCGGAGGCATTTGCACGGTCGCCAGCAACGAGTCGAACCCGCCAAGCGAAGCTGCAATCGGGACGCCAATCACTGGCAGCAAGCTCTCAGCAGCCAGTACTCCCGCAAGATGGGCAGCCATGCCCGCTCCTGCAATCAGCACCTGAACGCCTCGGTCCTGTGCCGAGCGAGCATAATCCAGTGTTTGTTCCGGTGTCCGGTGGGCCGAACGAACCTTCATCTCCCATTCAATTCCAAAATCATTCAATACTTCAACGGCCCCCATCATGACGTCTTTGTCAGACAACGAACCCATCAAAATACCAACTCTAGGTGTACTCATCTTCGTTCCTCCAATGCTCTCCAAGCAATATCTTCGCGCCAAGCTGCGCCTTCAAAATCGATAGACTCGATCACAGCGTACGCTCTCTGACGCGCCTGTTTAATATCTGTTCCACGCCCTGTGATACCCAGAACTCGTCCGCCATTTGTGCAAATCGTTCCGTCGGATTGCTGGCGTGTACCCGCCTGAAAAATCACCACATCGTCGTGGTGGGTTTCCAGACCAGAAATGGCAAGACCCTTCGGATAATCCCCGGGATATCCCCCAGAAACCATCACTACGCAGCACGCCGCCCCTTCACGGATTTGCAGCTCCCGGCTCTCCAACCGGCCCTCCGCACAATCCAACAGAATCGGAAGAAGGTCTTCCTCCAACAGCATCATCAATGGCTGACACTCCGGGTCCCCGAACCTTCCGTTGTATTCCAGCACCATCGGGCCTCGACTCGTCATCATCAAGCCGGCGTAGAGCACCCCCACAAACGGGTGTCCGTCCTGTGCCATGCCCTCTAATGTAGGCAGCAATACTTCCTGTCGGATGCGCTCTGCTAGCGCTTCATCCACCACAGGTGCGGGTGCATAGGCGCCCATCCCACCTGTATTCGGGCCCTGGTCTCCATCAAAACGCCGCTTGTGGTCTTGGGCGGCCGGAAGGACAACCATGCGTTCCCCATCGCAGAGGGCCAGTACCGAGGCCTCTTCCCCATGGAGCAGTTCCTCAAGAACCACCTCCATACCCGCACGACCATGAGCTCCATCAAACAAGGCATCCACGGCTGAATGCGCCTGATCTGCGTCCTCGCAAATGTAGACCCCTTTGCCCGCAGCTAGCCCATCGGCCTTGACCACACAGGGCCCGTCCACCGAGGCATGTGCAGAATCGCGCGTCTGATGTCGCGAATAGCCGGCAGTGGGGATTCCATGTCGAGCCATGAAATCCTTGGCAAACCCTTTCGACGCCTCTAACTGCGCTGCAGCTTTCGACGGCCCGAACACCGGTATTCCACAGGCCCTGCAGCGATCCGCCAGACCCTCAGCAAGCGGCGCTTCCGGGCCGATTACTACCAACCCAATACCCGCTTTTTGAGCCTCAACGGCCGTTTCGCCTTCAGGCAGCAACCTGACGCTATCCGGAAAGCCAGGGTTCTGATGGGTCACCCACATCTCACCGAGAAGCTCACTCTCCGACAACTTCCAGGCCAACGCCGCCTCGCGACCGCCTCCGCCGACTATCAGCACATCCATGGTGCCTCCGAACAGGGGGCACGAACTAACCCATGGACCCAGATCATGCCCGAGCCGAACGCCCGAAATTTATCGGTTGTAACGAACCAGCAATCCCCGTGAAAAACGGTCCAAGGGATCCAGCTCTTGGGCATGCTTCACATGCTTGGCTGCCTCCGTCTTTCGGCC
>JAYZDK010000229.1:0-18612 GCA_036337845.1 Myxococcota bacterium
TGGCGACTTTATCGTCGGATATTTCGCGAATCGGCTCGGCGCAGCAATCTTTGATAGTGATGGGATCGTCGACCAAGGAGCCGCTGGAGAACTGAGCTTGGAGTCCATGGCCGACTACGGAGAAGCCGCCATGCTGCTCAGCGACGTGGGATTCCTGGGGTCCTTTCTGAAGGCCAATGATGTGACCTTTGGAGACGACGACGGCCCCAGCGCCATGTGGTGGATTCCAGCCGCCTATCTCATCGGCCGCTGCCTCGACTTCGGGCTTTCCTACACCACCAACTCAGATGGTAGTTCCAGTAATACCGCCAGCATTGGTTGGGACTGCTAAACAATCCAGAACAAAAGAGATGTCAGGGGCCAGGAAGTGCAAGCTTCCTGGCCTTTCTGTGTCTCCCACCCCACAAGAAGACGCCCAGAATGGCACCCGATCAGAACTGATAGGGCCTAAGTCCGGCAGGTACACAAACACACTTACCCCAGCCGAACGCACGAGATTTTCTCTACAGATGGCGGCAGTGGCCCACCCTTCCTGGGGTAGCATAGCGACCTCGCCCGGAGGCACACATGGGTAGGTGGTTCTTTCTGTTGTTGCTGATCGCCCCAGCATGTCGTTCGAAGTCGGTAGAGTTCGATACAAGCGAGGTGGATTCCGACGGGTTGGAGACAGCCAATCCAGACTCCGCCACCGATAGCGGAGAAGACACCGCCGAAGAGGTCATCGACGAAGACGGCGATGGGTTGGACAGTGAAACAGACTGTGACGACACGAACCCAGAAATCGGCGGGGCCCAAACCTGGTATTTCGATCACGATACCGATGGATTCGGCGACCCTCTCTTCGCCGTGATCGAGTGCGAACCTCCCGCTGGCTACGTGGCCGTTGGAAGCGACTGCAATGACCTATCCGCAAGCGCTTACCCAGGTGCGGAAGAGTATTGCGACGGAATCGACAACAACTGCGATGGCGCCGTAGACGAAGCCACATCGTTGGATGTTTCCACCTGGTATGCGGATGCCGACACCGATGGTACCGGCGATCCCAATACGACCATCCAATCCTGTGAACAACCCAGCGGCTATCTCGACGATGCCAGCGACTGTGACGACACCAACGCAGGCGTACACCCGAGTGCCACAGAAACCTGTGATGGACTCGACAACAACTGCGATGGAACCGTCGACGAAGACAGCGCAGCCGATGCAGCCACCTGGTACGCAGACAGCGATGCAGACAGCTACGGAGACGCAAGCAGCAGCACGACCGCATGTGCTCAGCCAAGCGGATACGCCGGCAACGACACGGACTGTGACGACACCAGCCCGGCCGTGAACCCTGGGGCCACGGAGGTGTGCGACGGAATCGACAACGACTGTGATGGCGCCACAGACGAGAACGATGCCGCTGACGCGACCCTCTGGTACCTCGACTACGACTCCGATGGCTATGGAGAAGATGCAACGGCTACAGGGCCATCCTGCAGTGCCCCCACACCCCTCTATGTTTCTTCCGGTGGAGACTGCGACGACACCTCCACCGACTACAACCCCGCGGCCACCGAAGGCTGCGACGGCACAGACCACAACTGCGACGGCCAGGTCGACAACGACGCCGATGGAGACGGGTACGCTGATGAAGCCTGCGGAGGAGATGACTGCAGCGACACCGACAACACCATCTACCCGGACACCAGCGGCGCCTGTGCTCTGGGCACCTCCTGCGACGACATTCTGACCAAGGGCTACAGCACCGGCGACGGCGTATACAGCATCGACCCCGATGGCTACGAAACCGGAGACGACCCCGAAGACGCCTACTGCAACATGAGCCTTTCCGATGGAGGCTGGACACTCATTGCCACCAACACAAGCGGCGGGGGGCTGAACACCACCTCCATCGTAGACAACACCGCATTTGGCTCACCGGACTTCCTCAGCGACTACAAAGCACAGGCGTTCAGCAATCTGAACTTTGAAGACATCCTGTTCGAGGACGGCACCCTACACGCGGTCTATGAAGGTGTTGGCAGTGGCGCCGAGACCTTCTATGGCTTCATTTCCGGACTCGACAGCGCCATCTGCGGCAGCACAACCTCCTTCAAGTACAACATGAGCGCAGGCACATTCACTGGTGCCAATCTCTGCGAGACCACTCTCTTCTTCAACACAATCGATGAAGACGGCGACTACAACACCACCTGCGACCCCAACGGCACCTATGCAGACAACGCCACCGGCCCCGCTTGGAGCACCTTCAACAACAATGGTTGTCCCCACGACGACGCCTCGTCATCGGCCTTCATCAACCCAAGCTCTGTTCTGCCCTGGGATACCGCCGCTCCTCTGAACATGTACGTGCGCTGAAATAACGGCCCTTCCATCTCAGACATTCTGCTCAAGCAGAAACACCCCACCGGAATCGACCCACTCCCTCACTGGTTATACGCCCATATGAAACGCCGGCTCACACTCCAACGCTCACTGGCCCCTGTCCTCCTGTGTCTCGCCGTTTGCTCGATGAGCCCCTCCGCATCGGCATCCGATCCAGACAAGAGCCATGGGCATCAGGGAATCCTGACCCCCTTTACCAGCGCACCGGCCGCCCAGACCCTCAGCGCATCTGACCTGGCGAAACTCAAGAAGGGAGACTTCATCCAGCGCCACTCCGAGGGAGATGGCGGCGGCTCGGGTGTGGCCGTGCAGTACATCAAAGCCTCTCCGGAGATCATCTGGAGCACCATCTTGAACTACGGCCAGTACAAGAACCGGGTGAAAAACGTGAAGTCCTGCACCGTCTACAAGCGAGCCGGGAATGACATTTACGTGGACATGCAGAGCTCGGTCTTCGGGTTTGGGTTCGGCTTGTACACCCGAAACACCGTTCGCAAAGACCAGGGATACATGGCCTGGACGCTCGACTACGATCGCAAGAGCGACGTCGAAGACATGGTGGGGTACTGGAGAGTCGAGTCCATCCAAGCGAGCCCGCCGATTACCAAGCTTGAGTACTCCACCCAAATCAAGATGCGCGGCGTGCCGGGTTTTATTGTGAACTACCTGACCAAAGACTCTCTTCGAGAAGGCACGGCCTGGGTGAAGCTACATTCCGAGAAGGCAGCCGGAACAGATTAGGTCGCGACTTCCGAGCCGCCCACCAATCGGAATCGAAAGCTACGCGGCGCGAGGTCGTACTCAGCGCGGTAGGCCTCCAACGTGCGCTGAATGAACGCATCGGCCTGGTCCGACTGCACTAGATTGAGCGTACAGCCCCCGAACCCCCCACCGACCATACGCCCGCCCCAGCAGGCAGGATCCGCCGCAGCCAGGGCCACCAGGGCATCCAGTTGCGGGCAGCTGACCTCATAGTCGTCCCGAAGGCTGTCATGGGTCTTCAAGAGCAGCTGGCCAAGGGTTTCAACATCTCCCTCTGCCATGCATTCTGCAGCCGCCGACACCCGCTGGTTCTCCGTCACCACATGACGGAGCCGGCGGCCCCAAACAGCACCTCCATCCAGGTGCGACACACTCACATCCCGCATACTCGCGACACTCGGGTCCCGCTCCTGCACAGCACAGAGACCTTCCGCGCACTCTCGCACCCGGTCCGAGTACCCACTCTCAGCCAACTCGCGTCGCACACCACTATGCAAGACCACCCAGCTGACATCCGGTAGCCGCACCGGCACCTGCTCTAACGACAGGTCCTGAAAATCAACCCGCATGACATGCCCGGCCTGCGCCATGTGAGAAGCCACCTGGTCCAGCAAGCCACACTGCACTCCGAGATGTTCATGCTCCACCTGCTGGCACAACCGCACCAGCGCCCAGTCATCCACCTCCGCCCCAATCCAAGCTCGCAGGAGGTTCATCCAAGCCACCGTCAGCGCAGCCGAAGAAGACAACCCCGCACCATGAGGCACGTCTCCCACAAACACCGCATCAAACCCAGACGGAAACGGATGCTGAGCCTCAAAAACCTGCAAAGCCCCACCCACAAACTGCTGCCAGGACTTTTGAGGAGCCGGCCACGCACCCAGCGTGGTTTCATAGTGGCCATCAAAGTCCAGGCTGCGCACATGAATGCGCTCATCGCTACGCGGCCGAAATGCCACAGCCACCCAGCAGTTGATCGCAGCGGGCAGCGCCAGGCCATTGTTGTAGTCCGTGTGGCCACCGATCACATTGATTCGACCCGGCGCCCAGCAAACCAGCGAGGGCTGCTGCCCTCTCCAATCTACAAAAGCATCCGCACAGACCCGCGCGATAGCAGGGCGATCAGCCATCGGCCAACACACCCTCCGCCCAGGCGACATCTTCGGGGGTGTTCAAGCCCACCAACTCTCGCCAATCTTCAATGGCAACCGCCTCTACCCCATGGCCATCGGCCATCATCAAGCCGATCACGTCCGTCAGGTACCGCTCTCCCGTTACCGGATGGGTCGGAACGCGGTCCAAAATGGGCCATAGCGTCGGCCCATCAAACAAGAAGTGTGACGTGAGGTACTCCGTGATGCGCAACTGCTCCTCTGTGCAGTCCCGCTCTTCGATACAGCCGGTCACACAGCCCTGCTCATCTCGAATGACCCGTGCATAGGGATAGTGCTCAGCGAAGTCGCTGGTGAGGAACGTACAGCCCGCGCCCGTGGCACGGTGGTGACTGGCAAGAGCCTCAATGGACTGCGATCGCAGCAGCGGGCTGTCTCCAACAAATACAAACACCTCGGCAGCACCGGCCACCGAATCTCGTGCCACGTCGACGGCATGCGCTGTGCCGTTACGCACGGCCTGAAGTGGGGTCGCATAACGGTCCCCCACCGCCGCCCGCATCTCCTCAGCGCCGTGGCCTACCACCACCGCTACCCGAGAAACCCCGGCCCCCTCAATGGCGCGAAGCAAGCGGGGGATAATGGGCTCACCCGAGACAGGAACAAGCGGCTTGGGCAGGTTCGAGCGCATGCGCTTGCCCTGCCCCGCTGCCAATACAATCGCTGCTGCATCATGCATGAGAAGAAAACCTGTCGATGATGTCCACGTACGCTTGCGCACCTGGCATTACCTTCCTCTCTTGGGTTTCATAATCCACCCCAATCAGCCCAAATCGCATCTCGTAGCCCTCCGCCCACTCAAAGTTGTCCAACAAAGACCAGTAGTGGAACCCTCGCACATCATAGCCTTCACGGATCGCTCGGCTCACCGCATAGAGATACCGCTGAATCCAGATGGCGCGGCGGTCATCCCGGACATCAGCAATACCATTTTCGGTAATGATGATCGGCTTGCCCAGCTCGCTGAGCTGCTCGATGGCCCGGTACAGCCCCTCCCCGTAGATCGCGTAGGGCATGTCCGTAACAATCTGGCCCGGTCGCAGGTTGGGCTCAAAGGGCGGCTCCTGCTTCATAAACGGAGAAATCAGAAGGTTGGCGTAGTAGTTCAGCCCCATGAAGTCGGCTTTCCCAACCGCTTCCGGGTGCTTGGAAACCAGCCGCGCCTGGGTCGGGATGACCACCCGAAACACACCCTCTTTGAAGAAGCGAAGAATGCTGTCGTTATAGGTCGACTCCATCACCCGACACATGATCCAATGAGCGAGGTTCCAGCGGCGATAGGGATCGAACTGAAAGATGTTCTTCACCAGCCCCACCTCAACCTGGTCCCCTCCAGGCATGCTCTTGATCGCATCGTAGACCTGCACGTGGGCCAGCATCAGGTGGTGAAGCACATGGGCCATGCGCTGGTAGTTCTTCACTCCCGGAGGAAACACTCCAAGGCCGTAGCCCATCACCGAATACGGCCCGCTTTCATTAATCGTGCACCAGCGGGACACCTTGGAGCCATACTCCTCGAACATCTTCCGGGCGAACCGCACAAAATGAGCGATGTTCTCCTCGTGCTCAAAAGCTCCCATGTCCTCAAACCAAAGCGGGTTGGTGAAGTGGTGTAGGGTCACCATGGGTGCAATGCCCGCCTCAAGGAGCTTGTCGATCATGTCGTGGTAGTGAGCAATCGCCTCCGCATCATATTCGCCAGGAGACGGCTCGATTCGAGACCACTCCACGCTGAAGCGGTAGGAGTTCAGGTGCAGCGCATCCCGCATCAGTTGGATGTCTTCCGGGTAGCGCTCCCAGTGTTCCACCGCACGTCCGCAAGGCACGCCGCCGTGGACTCGAGGCTTACCCTTCTCATCCACCTCGGTTTCCCAGCGGCTCCAGTTGTTGTTGTCATTGCCCCCATCCACCTGGTGTGCGGCGGTGGCAGAACCCCACAGAAAGCCCTCCGGAAACTGCAGGTCATCCAGATCTATTGACGACCAGTCCCAGTTCGGCTCTGGATACTTCTGACAGAGATACCCCACAATCCCCACATAAATCACAACAACCAACGCAAAAAACCAAGTCATTTCACCACTGCCTCGTGCTATACCCGCGCCCGGTCTATATCACGGAAGAAGACGGGAACCCGACGAACGAACGAGGGAGAAACCACATGGCCAAGCAATCTCTATGGCGCACCCACCTACCCCTGCTGATTCTCGGTTTTCTTGCCGCAGATACCGCGCAGGCAGCAGGCTACTACATGTCTTCCGTGGGCACCCGGGCGTATTCTCGAGGCGGCGCCTTTATCGCTGGCGCCGACAACCTGCTGGCCATGTACCACAACCCCGCCGCGCTGATTCGTCTGGACCGCCCCCAGTTCATGCTCGATGTGGCTGGGGTGCAGCAGTGGGTGCAGTTCGACCGCAAAGCCGTTCCCGGCAACGGACCATTGGATGATTTCGGTTACCCCACCGACATCACCTACGACACGGTGACCAACAATGCCCCCCCGTACGCCATCCCCCACATTGCGGTGTCTCACAACTTCGGGCTGCCCAACACGGTTTTCGCCTTCGGCCTATACCCGCCTTACGCACCCGACTTAGCCTACGACCCAGACGGCCCGCAGCGATACTCTCTGATCGACACCATGGTGATTCAAACCATCGTCGGCCCCAGTATCGCCCATCGCTTCAAAGACTGGATCACCGTAGGTGGTGGCGTGTCGTGGAACACGCTCATCGCAGAGCAGGAACTCAAGGTCTCATTGCCCTTTCACTCCACCCAAGCCCTGGACGTATTGGACTCCGAGTGGGTGCCCGAGCCCAATGAAGACCCCGCCAACGACCTGGCGTTTTCCTTTCGCGCCGTCGACAAAGCCGCATTCGGCTGGAACATGGGGCTGCTGCTGGAGCCCCCGGAGAGCTCCTGGGCAATCGGTGCCATGGTTCAGGCACCCGTCTCCTTCAACTCCAAGGGCGAGATGAAAGCGGACTTCTCCGGCCACACCTTGTACACCGAGGGGCTGCTGGACCGTGAAGTCATCATGAACGCCACAACCGAAGACGAAGACGTCACCCTCAACATCACCATGCCGCTCATCCTCAAAGCCGGTGTGTTGTTTCGACCCACAGACCGCAGCGAGATCGAGCTTGCCAGCGTGTGGCAGAACTGGAGTTCCATCTCAGAGGTCGCCATCACCGATGTCGACATGGTGATCGACCTGAACGAGGACCTGCTGGATGGGCTGCCCGTCTCCGGGGAAGACGCTGTCACTATCGAAGACGCCATCATCAACGAAGACGTGGTGCTTCCCACAGATTATCGCGACTCCTGGTCGATTCGGCTGGGCGGGCAGCAAGCAATCAACGATCGCTGGATTGTGCGGATGGGTGGCTTCTTCGAAACCTCCGGCATCCCCACAGCAACCCAGTCCGTGAGCCTTGTAGATGGAAACAAGTTTGGCTACGGCGCAGGCGCCACGTTCTGGGCTGCAGGCAACTGTGCACTGGACTTCGGCGTGTTTCAGTCCTTCCTCCAGAAGCGAACGATCACAGACTCCGAAGCCCAGCAGATCTCAATCCACCCCATCAATGGTTCCTTCCTGGAAGGCACCGTGGTGGGCAACGGGACCTTCCGCTCCAGTGTGCTGATCTTTGGTGGTGGACTGAACTGGTACTTCGGAAGCTAAGCAGCCTCTTGGACACCGGGCGCCAGCCCCTGTCCTCACGCGGCCGATGAAGGCTCGACACGCCTCCAGATCAAGGGAAGCCAGGCACGTCTCCGGGTGTCTGAGGTCCAAGCCCACCCACCCAAAGACCACGATCACGCTTGGAGCAATCAACCATACTCAAGGTGCTTCCTCGGGATCACGATAGGATGGTTAGCCACAGGGAGGCACTTCCATGTTTCAGGGGCTCATCGGGCTTGTCGCACTGGGCACATCCGCGGTGGCGAGCCCGGTACTCAAGCCCACACCAATCGGTGACGAGTCCTATGCAGAGACCTACACTGCGGTGGCCTCTCTCAAGGACGGCTCTTTCGTCCTCATGCAGTTGTTGTTCACCAATGCCGGGTTTGGAGACCGAAAAGCGGCGTGCCGTGCTCTATGGGTTCCACCCGGTGGCACGGGTATCAACGCGAACGCAAATGTGGACCGCAACGAATGGTCGTATGACACCAACAAAAACGCCTTGAATGTAGGCCCCTGTGACCTGGCTTCATCCAGTGGGGGCACCCGCTTCTCCGCAAACCTCTCCGACCTCTCGGTCACACTCCAGATGCAGAGCAAGGCCCACTCGGTCAAGCCTCCAGGTCACCGTATTGCTGTGGGAAGTGACTTTCATGAGAGCGACATCGTGGTGGCTCGGGCCGACGCCACCGTTACCCTGAGAGCCGGCGGGAAAACACTCAAACAAAGTGGCGCGGCTCACCTCGACCACTCGCGCTCCAACACCCTCCTGCCGAAAGCTGCCAGTTGCTGGATGCGATTCCGAGGATTCTGGGGTGCTGAGCCAGCACTCGTGCAAGTTCGAATGCCCCCCCAAAACCGACCTCCTAAAGCCTGGACATGGCCTATGGCCAACGCTGCGCCTTCAGCCGCGAGCGCCGCTACCGTGCAGGTGGGAAAAACCGCCAAGGGACTGCCGAGCCTGACCGTGGGCGACTACGCCCTGGAGGCCACAGCCAAGGTGTATCGATACCGCCCCACCGAGGCCTACGGTGCCCTGGGCAGACTGGCTGCACCCTTGATTGGCGACCCCACCACCACCACCTACCAAGCCCAAGGAACAAGCCCCGGGGGGGCAGAAATCAGTGGGATTCTCGAAACACTTGAAGTGGTAGAGGGCGGCTGCAGGGTTCAATAGGGCGCACTGAACGCCAGATAGACCCCCGGCACCCAACCTCGCTCACTCACCGTCTTGCCCAGTGGGTCGTCCACCGAGCTGTATTCCTCACGACCCAGCGCCAGGTCCAGTCGCGCAAGAAACACCTCGTTGTACAGAAGCCTCACCCCACCGCCACCACCTACATGAGCGTGCACACCCGAGTCCGGCTCGGAAGGCTCCACAATGCGGACCCCTCCGACAAAAGAAACCAGAAAGACCCGAAAGCCAGACCGCCTTGTAGAGAAGTCCTTCACCCCCCAGCGAAGCTCCGCGTCTCCGTAGAGGGTCCACTCCCCTCGGTATCGACCAATCGGCAGACCTCGCATCGCCAACGGTCCCCCGATATCCACCCACTGACTTCCGCCCATCACCACCTGGTGAAAAAAGGGTGCCTCACCCCGCTGCAGATCCACCGCTTCCCGCAGCGCCAAGACCAGATCCTTTTCTCCCAGGGACCAGTAGCGACGGTCCGTGAGATTGAATCCCCACATCGTCCAGTCCGACCCCAGAACAGGGTGACTGCCTCGCAGAGACACCTCCGAAAACACCCCATCCGTGGCAGCGAACTCGTGGTCTCGCGTATCGATCAGCAGTCCCGCCTGCACCTGGCTGAGCCAACCTCCAGACACCCCAACCGGCTGCTCGATATCCAGCCGTGACCCGGGATAGACCGCAATACCTGCAGAACGAGCCAGTTGGCCCACAAAAAGCTCTGCCTCTCCCCACACCGGGATGCGAGCCTTGCTGACCACCCGCAAGCTCTCCAGCCCAAATGTGTAGAAGCCCTCCGGCGTAGCCTCCGGCCTCAGGCGCGGCAGTGCATTGCCTTGGCCAAAGTAAAACGCACCATCCCAGACCTCCAGCCCCACCTGGAGGTCCGCACGAACCGCGCCGCCGGCGAGTCGGGGAAGGTCCACAACCAGCTTGTGGTCCTGGTAACCACCAGTCGTTTGATACAACTGTGCACCCACCTGGGCCAGGTAGGGCGCATCCCCAGGCCCCTCAGGACCCAGGTGAAACAGCGCACCGTAGACGCCATAGCCAACCCCTCGGTCCGTGGTGAAGTTCACCAACGGCACCGCCGCAAACCGATTGACAGGCGTTTCCGTGACCGATGGTTCCGCTAAAGCCACTTGCAGAAGAAGCCCGACCAGCCAGCAGAACACCCCCATCATCCGACCCAAGACCAGGCCACACCCCAGCCCCGTTGTACAACGCCACCGCAAAGAACCCAGTGCTTCACAGCGGCTGCCTCACCGCGCGTATTTCAGGTGTGCCTGGGCCTACCCCACCATCTCCACTGGCCTCCAGGGCTCTGACAATCGCTTCACCTTCCGCATTCCCGGCCGGGTAGAACACAGCCGGCGCTCCCAAGGGGGCTTCCACCTCGTACCAGCCTCCACTCTTCGCTGTGACCTCCGCCCCGCTCCACAAATGCCGCCAATCTCCGGCGGGCAGATACAGCGTCACCCGGCCCATCCCCGGGTCCAGCACGGGAGCCACCATCAGCACATCTCCCAGAGTGAACTGCCAGGCGAGGTCCAACGTGTTTGGGTCTTCCGGAAAGCTCATCCAAGGGTGACGAACCACAGGCCAGCCCTTGTCGGCAGCCTCTTGGCCAAGCCGGACACGCAGTGGGCCCAACGCTGCAAAGACCCGAGCAAATCGAGCAAAATGTGCCAGGGTCTGGGGATCGCCATCAACCTGGTAGTTCCGGTCGGGTTGGTTGCCTTCGTGAGTACGAAACACTGCGGTAAACGCATTGAGCTCAATCCAGCGCCAGAGCAGTTCTCGAGACCGGCGGTGGTCTATAAAAGGAATCCTGAACGGAAAGCCGGGCACAGCCGTGGTGGTGTAGCCTCCGATGTCGCTATGGTTCTGGCTGAACCCTGAAAACCCCGAAGACAACAGCCCAGTCACCGCACTGCGAATCCCGTCTTCCGCCTGCCAGCTTGTGAGCTGATCGCCCAACCAGAACAAGGTGCAACTCCCCGGGCTACGGGTGAAACCCGAGCGAGCAAAGAACACCACATCCCCTTCGAGCCCAGCCTCCGCGATCACCTCTCGATTCAGCTGGGCCCAGGCTTCTGGATAGGCATTGTGAAACGTCGCCGCATCCGAGCCATCATGCAACATCGCATCAAACGGCAACGCCTCGCCAAAATCGGCCATCCAGCCCGAAACCCCCACACCCAGCACCTGGTCTCGCAGCACTTCCTTGAGCCAGGTCCGGGCATCCGGGTGGGTCAAATCAACCATGGCCGCAGAAAACGAAGTGTTCTGCACCAGGTAGGGAGAGCCATCCGCCTGGCGCACCAGGTACCCATTTTCCCGAGCTTCAAGGAAGAGGTTCCGCTGACAACCCTGTTCACGCTCAGAGACATCCACCAGAAAAGGGTTCACATAGGACATCACCCGCACACCCTCGGCAACAAGCTCTTCTCGAAGCCCATCCCAGTCGGGGTATCGAACGGAATCAAGCTCCCAGTTCCACCAGAGCTGAGACCCCACTGACGTCTTGCGAGCCCCGACCCAATCCTGCAACCAGAACGCAGCGATGGGTGCCTGTGCCTCAGACAACTTCGCGGCCATCTGCCGCACCCTCTGAGTACCCCCCTGCATTCCCACAACGGCACCTTGCTGTAACCACTCCGGCAGGGGCGCCATGCGGCCACTGAGTCTCGTGTATGCCTCTACAAGCTGTGCGGGCGTCTCGCCCGAAAACACGCGAGCCCGAAGGCTCTCACTCCACACCTCCACTTCTACTTGTTGCTCACCACGCAGATCAAAGCGGCTCAGAGCGTGGTTTTCCAGGCAGAAGCTCCGGCAACGGCTGGTCACATAGTGCGGCACCGGCGCATTGGAGCGAGTGTCGTCTCCTCCGGCCCCGAAAAAGGTGTTCATCATCCACGTCAGTGGCTGAACCCCCCGGCCAATGCCTGGTTCCTGGCTGAGAATATCCAGTTGACGGCCTTTCAAGTTCAGGTGGGTGAACTGCTCACCAAACCCGAAGAAGCGCTCATCGGCCCCGCAGGCATAGCGCAACCTCAGCCTGGGGTGCTCTCCAATCTCCTCATCCACCGTAATGGTCATCTGGAGTTGTTCGTCATCCAGAGCCTCCAGGCTCATGCGCCAGCGAATACTCAAATCGCCTTCCAGCGATCCACTGAGCACGACCACACCTGCATCTGCAGAGATCTCATCCAGCGTCTGATGTGCCGTGAACGAGGTTTTCTCATCTTGTATGTCAAAGAAACCCCGTGACTCGGTGACCTCCGGGTCCCCTTGGGACACTGCCAGAAAGGCCTCTCCCGGCACACTCTCCCACAACACCCGTTCACTTGCCTTAAGCACCAGCCTTCCCTCGCCTGCGGCGCCGGCATGCCAACCCACCTGGAAACATCCGGTGGAAGACTGCATGGAGGAAAGTGAGCTACTCAGAGACATCAGGGGAGTCCGATATGGGGTGGTGGCGTATCGTGCTACCCCGGAATATAACTAAATATACTCGCCAGTAGATTTTTACCTTGTGACGCTGTTTGGTAGCAGAGGCCCACTCCATGTCTGTACTCCATATTGAACGGAAATTCCGAAAACTCGGCCAAAGCGGCCTGGAGAGCTTTCCCCTCGCATACGGCTGCTGGCGCTTCGCCGGCACCGACGTAGCCACAGCAAGGCGCAAGATTGAAGTAGCCCTTGAGGCCGGCATCAACTTGTTTGATCACGCAGACATCTACGGCGTGGATGGCGACGGTCAGTTCGGAGACGCCGAAGCCCTGTTCGGACAGGTGCTCGCCGAAGCCCCTCAGCTACGCGACCAGATGATCATCGCCACCAAGGGCGGAATCGTGCTGGGTGAACCCTATGATTCGAGCCCGGCTTGGATTCGGCAGGCCTGCGAGGACTCACTCCGCCGGCTCGGCGTAGACGTAATCGACCTCTACCAGATCCACCGGCCAGATTTCCTGGGCCACCCCGCATTGGTAGCCGACACCCTCAGCGCCCTCCGCGAGGAAGGGAAGATTCGCCATGTGGGGGTTTCCAACCACACCACAAGCCAACTGCGTGCCCTACAGGCACACCTCGCCTTTCCCATTGCTACCCGCCAGCCCGAGCTATCCTGCTGGCACCACGAACCACTGAAAAATGGCGTTCTGGACCAGTGCATGGAACTCGACATCACGCCACTGGCCTGGAGCCCCATCGCGGGCGGGCAGCTGGCACAAGACGCACAATCCGCAAAATCCGCCGGCAACGAGCGGTTGGCCGACCTGCTGAACACTCTGGACGAGGTGGCCAACGCTCAGGGAGTAGACCGGATTTCTGTCGCCCTGGCGTGGCTACTGGCCCATCCCGCCGGAATCATCCCCATCATTGGGACCCAGCGCGAAGAGCGAATCCGACAAAGCATGCGTGCATTCGATGTGTCGCTAAATCGGTCTACCTGGAACAAAATACTTGTGGCAGCACAAGGCGAGCCGCTTCCCTAAGCGCTGTACAAGGCGGTTGTTATGAACATACAAACGACGACGATTCCAGAGCAGCGCATGCTCGATGGCGAGGCCTTTCCACGGGTTCTCTCTCCCAAACAGGCCGAGCCTGGCCTGCCCGAGACTCTGGCCTGGCTCCAGGAAAACCAGGACTCCTTGCGTGCTCAACTCCTCGACGCCGGGGCCATCCTGCTCCGGGGCTTTCCCATCCGAAAGCCTGGAGACTTTGATGCCGTGGTTCAAGCGGCTGGCTTTCTGGGCATGCCGTATGTCGGTGGAGCCGCCCCTCGCACCGACGTGCTGAAAGGCCGGGTACTCACCACCAACGAGTCGCCCCCCAGTGAGCCCATCCCCTTCCACCACGAGATGTCTCAGGTTCCTAAACCACCCGCCTATCTGCTGTTCTACTGCGACGTTCCACCCGAACAAGGTGGTGAGACACCAATCGTTCTCTCTCACCGAGTGTATGAGCGGTTTCGGGCAATCAATCCTGAGTTCGCAGACCACCTGGAAGAGAAAGGGGCCCGCTACGTGCGCATCATGCCTTCTGAAGACGACGATTCCTCCCCCATCGGTCGTTCCTGGAAGTCAACGTTCTTGAGCGAAACCCGAGAAGAAGCCGAAGCTCAAATGACCGAACTGGGCATGGAGTGGCGCTGGCTGGACAACGATGAACTCTACACGGTGACCCGGGCACTCCCCGCCATCCGAACAGACCCTCGCACTGGCCGAAAGACATTCTTCAACTCCCTGGTTGCCGCCTATACGGGCTGGACCGACCAACGAAACGACCCCACACGCTCCGTGCGATGTGGCGACGACAGCCCCATCGAGGGCGACGTGATGTTGGCCACCGCAGAGGCCATGCAAGAAGAATGCGTGGCTTTCCAGTGGCAGCAGGGCGACGTGTTGGTCATCGACAATGCCTTGGTGATGCACTCAAGGCGTCCGTTTAGCGGGCCGCGACGAATCCTGGCCTCGATTGCTCGCGCATAGACGCTACAGGTTCTCGTCGATCCAGACGTCCAAGTCTTCTGCGTCCTTCTTCCAGTTGTCGATCAGCTGATTGGCGGCTCCGGTAGATGCATCGCCCGTGGACATCCGCATGTTGATCCAGCTCGCATGCACCCGACGCGTACCGTCCGGCAACGGAAAGTTGATCCCGATGTAGTACTGGTCGCTGATGACAAGGTTCATCCGAGTTCCGGTGGAAGGCTCGAGCAGCCACCACCTCTGGAGAAACACCCAGCCCTCCTCGGTCTCTACCCAGCGAAACTCAATGCGACGGTCCGCCTCCACTTCCCCGAGAGCCCCCCAATCCGCCACCGAGTAGACCGAGCCCTTCGCCCACAGACAATCCCGCTCCACGATGCATCCCTGGCCCTCATCGAACTCACGTTCATAGGTCGTGTAGACATCGGGCATCATGTCTGCAAATGAATACTGGGTAAGCGCCTCCATCAAGACGGTGCTCTTGTAGCCGCTATCGGTAGCCAGGCTCACGCCCGCGAGCCCGTCGACCCCATGCTCGTAATCATCCAGCCCATCCACAGCGCCCTGAGGCAGAGTCTTGATGGTCACCCCTCCCTCGGCGGTCTCCAGGTTCTCCCCCGCCAGCCAGGCTGAGAGATTGTCCAGGCCGGCTATCAGCTCGTCTTCCGACTCGTCTCCAGCATGCTCGAACACAAAGCCCACCAGGTCTTCATAGGTATCTGGCGCTTCCGGCGGGCGACAGCCCAGGAGCGCAAGTACCGTGAACATGGAAATGGCAGAGAGGTTGTGCATGGCACGTACATTTAACACCAGTCTGTGCCCGGTTTGTGGCGATTTAGGGACAGAACCCAGCACTTTGCCGTGCCACATCCGAACTCAAGACTCCACGATATCGCCCCAATTCCCAGGAAACCACAACCTCCCCTCTACGCCGTAGCTCGCAGGCTCCGTGCTTCTGTCGCACACTCCACAACCCGTCCTACCACCACAACTCCAGGGGGCCTGAGACCAGCTTCACGCACCTTCACAGCAAGGTCATCCAATCCCGCCACAACGCTTTTCTGGCCTGGGCGAGTGGCATTGGAAACCACAGCGGCCGGCCAATCGCTTGGATAGCCCAACGACTTCATATCTTGAACAAGCCGCTCCAGTTGACCAATGCCCATCAGGAACACCACCGTCTGGTCCTCGCGAAACGGTGGGGGCTCCACCGGGCGATTGCCCGCTCCCCGAGCGGTGACCACCACCAATCGATCCGAGAGATGCCGAGCCGTCACGGGAATCCCTGCAGCAGACGGACCGGCGAAAGCACTGGAGATTCCCGGCACTACTTCCACGGGGATTCCGTGTTCTCCAAGAAAGTCCACTTCTTCCGAGCCCCGGCCAAACACGTAGGGGTCCCCACATTTGAGACGCACCACAGTCCGCCCAGCCCGCACTCCCTCCAACATCCATGCATGAAGCTCGGCCTGCGCGGAATCCGCCCGGCCCGGGCGTTTGTCTGCCACACGAACCTCTCCTCGTGCGAGCGCCAAAATCGCCGGTGGCACCAACCTATCGGCCAGCACCAGATCGGCTTCGGCCAGAGCATCTACCGCAGCAACAGTAAGGAGCCTAGGGTCACCAGGGCCCGCTCCCACCAGGCGTACCGGCGCCGTGGAAACTCCTTGAGGGCTCTCACCCCGCTCCCAGGACGACACCAACCGCTCGATATCGATCTCGGAAAGCGCCGCCATGTCCGGCAGCGGCATGTCTCGACCAACCTGCTTGAGCCAGTCCATGCGACGCTCGGAAGCTTCCGGGCGAGGGTCGGCAGCGCGGATCGCCGAGCGCAGCGCACCGAATCGGCGCGTGGCCTGTACCAGTGACCCGGGCAGGGCCAAGGCAATGCGGTCTCGCAGACGAGCCGCTATCGCGGGGCCCATGCCACCGGTGGAGATGGCCACCTGGATTGGACCTTCCCGATGCAGTGCGGGAAAGATGAAGTCGCACAGGGGCGTAACATCGGCCACGTGCACAGGAATGCCTCTCGCCCTGGAGAGGGTAGCGATTTCCCGGCTGGCTTCCGGGTCGTCAATGGCCACCATCACCAGAGCTGCGCCCTCGAGATCTTCAGGAGCAAACTTCCGCTCCTCAATCCGGACCTCCTCGCGAGCCCACCGCCCGCGCAACTCCGCACAGATACGGGGCGCCACTACACGCACCCTGGCTCCTCCATCCAAGAGTGCACGGACCCGACGCGCCGACACCGCACCGCCCCCCACAATCAGGGTATCGCGGCCTTCCACGCACCAGGCCACCATCAAGGGGCCCTTGTGTTCCGCAGGAGAGATATCCGGGCTCGCGTGGCGAGCTGAACAACCTTTGATGCTCATGCGCCCACCGCCTTCTTTCCACGAGGAAATGCCGCCTGACCCCGCAGACGAATCACCAGGCCGTGGACTTCTTCCACAAACAGTCCCGCTTCCACCACCAACCGGGCCATGCGAGCCTCCGAGATAGCCTGGCCTGCCTCCGAGCGACTCTGAAGAAAGTAGTAGCCCACTCCCTCAAACATTCGGCCCGGCTCGTAGAACCGCTCCACAAATCCGGCTTCAATACGAGCCGCATCAGCCTCAAAGACCTCTTCGGCAGCCAAGAGCGCACGGGCAGCCAGAAGCATCGCTCCCTCTGCCGGTGTGCGAGCAGCATCTCCTAGGAGCTCGTAGATCTCCACGGCTGTATCAGCCTCTCGGTCGGCCTCTGCCAGAAGAAGATCCACCTGGTCCACCACAGCACCGGCACACTCTCCCTTGCCGCGAACCAGGGCGAACTCCACATCCGAGCCTGGCTCTCGATACTGCTCCGGTGCCTCTTCGAACGAAGGCAACTCACCGATGTCGCCTAAGAGCACCTTGAAACGAGCCCTTCCCAGGCGACGAGCAAAAGCCCCAAAGCTTGGGTCTTCAGCGCCTTCCTCCAAGTACAGGTTCAGCAAGCGTTCAATGGCTTCATCCAAGCGAGCCGCTGGGATCTTGGTCACCGTGGTGCCAAACCCCTCACCCGTCTCTACCCCATTGGTTCCACCGGCCAATCCACCCAGAAGCAGCACGTAATGAGGTGCGGTGACCCCCTTCACCGTGCGGGCAGCCCCAAAGAAACCGATATCCGCCACCTGGTGCTGGGCGCATCCGTTCGGGCAACCACTGATGTGAATGCGAATGCCTTCCAAGCGAGGGTCTGCTGCCAGTGTGTCCAAGGAAGAGCGCATGGCCCGACCCACCGCACGAGGGGCCGTAATGCCAAGCTTGCACGAGTCGGCGCCGGGGCAGGTCACAGTGTCGCCCAACCCCCCGGCTCGAGGAGCCGCCAAACCCAGTGTTTCCAAGTCGGCCCGCACCGTCAGGAGCCGGTCCGTGGGAACCCAGCGCAACAACAAGGACTGGTCTGGCCCAATCCGAAGAGTATCCCCGGTGTGGGTGCGCAGCAGCGTGGCCAGGCCCCGGAGCTGCGCAGGGTCCAGGTCGCCCTGAGGCACGCGAATCTTCACCGCAGCATAGCCCTCCTGACGCTGAGCATAGGTATTGGTGCGAATCCAGGTCGCCGCTTCCGTATCTGCTTCTGGCGTGGGCGCTCCCGGGCCATGCAAGGGCGTGTCCGTCCACTGGTCCAGCCTGGCGAGCCATTCAGTCCAGCCCGGGTCCGGGTTCAAAGAGCGCCGGGCATCGGCGACTTCAGCCCGGAAACGGTCCATTCCCCAGGCATCCACCAGGAACTTCATCCGAGCACGAGCCCGGTTGTTCTTCTCTCCATGGAGCGCAAACACCCGCAACACAGCCTGAGAAAACGGCATCAACTCCTCTTCCGGCAGGAAGTCAGTGAACAAAGGAGCTTCATAGGCGACCGCCCCCAGCCCCCCGCCAGCCACAACGCGAAAGCCACGCTTTC
>JAYZDK010000230.1:0-8563 GCA_036337845.1 Myxococcota bacterium
GATGGGGTAGCGTCTGGCCGGACTTCAAGTCCATGGCTTCAACCTCGACAATGCCATTGGCGTTGTAGCGAAAGGTGACCGATAGATTGGATTCGCCTCCAATACGCGGGGGGATTCCATAAAACTCGAAGTGTCCGAGTACGTTGCACTCAAGGGGGTTGTCGTTTTCTCCCTGCACCAGCCATAAGTCCATGGTGGTTTGGCCGTCATGGGTGGTGACGTAGTCGTCTCGGGTTCGTTCCGAAGGAATCCGAGAGTTGCGCTCAATTACTTTGGAATTGAACAGGGCTTCATCGCGGTAGACCACCATGCCCAGGGAATGGGAGGTGACGTCGTGTGTGCGGATGTCAATGGAGGGTTCTTCGCCCGCTGATTCGGCTTCAACAATGGCCGCGGTCAGTGCGGCACCCAATGCGACACATTCGTCGGGATGGATGTCTTTGGCGGGGGGCTTGCCAAAGAGGTCTTCAAGCATGTCGCGGACCATGGGCATCCGCGTGGAGCCGCCCGCCAGTAGCACCGTGTCGATATCGGCTGGCTGCAATCCAGCGTCCTCGAGAACGTCGAGTACAAGGGACTCGCAACGTTTCAGGAGGGCTTGTGAGAGGTCCTGGAAGGCCTCACGGGTGATTTCCTCCCGCATTACTTTGCCTTGGGCATCGAAAAACAGTTGGATCCGAGGCCTGCGGGTCAGAGAGATTTTTGCGGATACACACTTCTGTCGGAGGTCGTGGTAGGCGGCGAGGTCTGAAAGGGGATCGAAGTCGTGCTTCTCCTTGAATCGATCGGCTGCGTAGGTGAGCAAACAATCGTCCCAGTCTTTTCCGCCGAGTTGGTGATCTCCGGCGGTGGCGATGACGTTGATATCGCGACCGGCAATTTCAATGACAGTCACATCGAACGTTCCGCCTCCGAGGTCGAATACAAGGACGCGCTGATCGGAACCCAGTTTTTGAAGGCCGTAGGCGAATGCTGCTGCGGTTGGTTCGTTGACCAGTTTCATCACCTCGAGGCCCGCGAGTTCACCGGCTCGCATGGTGGCCTGCCGTTCCGACTCCCCAAAGTGAGCCGGGACGGTGATGACTGCTCGGTCCACCCGGTGGCCGAGACGAAGTTCTGCATCGTGTTTCAGCTTGGCAAGAATAAAGGCCGACAACTGCTCTGGGCTGTAGTCGATCCCTGCATAGTGAAACCGGTAATCACTGTCGCCCATGTGCCGTTTGGCAAACTGAACAACCTGTTCCGGGTAAACCACGGCAGACTGCCGAGCATAGTTGCCCACAAGCACATCGTCTCCGTCGAACAGGACGACGGAGGGGGTGATCCGGTCGCCCTCGGAGTTGTGGAGGATCTCGGGTACCCCGTGTTTGTTCACGTGGGCGATCGCAGAGAACGTGGTACCGAGATCGATGCCAACGACTTGGGTGTTCATCAAGGCGAACTCAACTGGAAACGCGGTGTGTCAGAAAGGTAGTATGGAGGGAGGGATGTGGCCACCTCAGGAGTTCGAAACCATGCAGACTATCTCACGACCCCACGTCGTACTGGCTTCCAGCAGTGCTTGGCGGGCTGAGTTGCTTGGGGCGGTGGGTTTGACCTGTGAAATGCACCCGCCCGGGCTTGATGAGTCGGCTTGTGAGGAGGCCCGTCCAGTTGAACGGGCATTAACTCTGGCAAGGCAAAAGTTGGCGTTGGTGGCGCCCCTGTATCCAGAGAGTCTGGTAATCGCGGCGGATCAGGTAGCCCATCTCGATGGCAGGGCGTTTGGGAAACCTCGGGATGCAGAAGAACATTTCTCCATGCTCTGTGGCCTTCGGGGGCGCCGTCATGAGTTGGTTACCGGGGTTGCCATCTCCTGGAGGGGCGACAGCCGGGTGTTTCATGAGACAACGGGAATCACCTTTCGTGAAGATCTCCGAGATTCGGAGATTCAAGCCTATGTCGATAGCGGTGAAGGTCGGGGATGTGCAGGCGGATACCAGGTGGAACGTTTGGGGCCTTGGCTGATTTCTGAGGTGAGCGGGGATTGGTTCAATGTGGTGGGATTGCCGATTCCGAGGCTGGTGGGTGAGCTCCGCAGTATAGGGATGGGGTTGGAGCACGTGGCGACTGCGGGTAGCGTCGGGTAGGAGACAGGCATGTCTGATGATCTGAGCCAGGAACTCGCCGACCTCACGGCCGATTTGAAGGCGATAATCCTCGATGCGCGCTCCAGGGGAGTAGAGGCATTTCCAACATTCCAGGGTGAGCGGACCCAGCCCGCCCCCGAAGAGGCGCGACCAACTTCTTCTCCCAGGCCGCGTCGAGCCCCTGTCGCGGCACGCCCGGCGTCACGTGAGGCCCGTGCGCCCACGGAGCGTCCGAAGGCCGGCCCTGAGCCCGAAGTTGTGCAGCCTATTGCGCCCATTGAGCGCTCCAGGCTGTATGGGACGGATAGTGAGGCGCTACTTGCGGTCCGAGCCGAGCTTGGTGCCTGTGAGCGGTGTGGTTTGTGTAAGGGGCGGACCAATCTGGTATTTGGCACCGGTGATCCTGACGCCGACCTCATGATCATAGGGGAGGCACCCGGTGCTCAGGAGGATCGAAAAGGGTTGCCATTCGTGGGGCCTGCCGGCCAGATGCTGGACAACATGCTGAGGCACGTATTGGGCTTGGAGCGCTCCGATGTGTACATCTCCAACGTGGTGAAGTGCCGACCTCCGAACAACCGGACTCCGGAGCCTGAGGAGATCGCGACATGCCGGCCATTTCTTATGAGACAAGTGGAAGCGGTCAAGCCCAAGGTCATTCTCTCGCTCGGGCGTCCAGCGGCCCAGACTTTGTTGGAAACCAGTCGGGGGATCACTAGCCTCCGGGGGCAGTGGGCCGAGGTGGGCGGGACGCCGTTACTTCCGACCTTTCACCCCGCGTACCTGCTGAGGAAACCCCAGGATAAGCGCCTGGTGTTTCAAGATCTGAAAGCTTTGAAGGAGCGATATGACCAGCTAGGGGGAAGCCGATGATGTTTCAGTGGTTGGTGTTCTCCGCCATGGCGAGTGAGCCCGTGGTGATGGTGCACGGGGAGTTGATGCAGAGCGAGCCGGGAGAGGTGCGCGTGGAATTTCTTGTGGAGCAAGGCCCGGGCCAGCATCCGCTATTGGCTTGGGAGGCAATACTGTCCCAGCCAGGGCCGTTTGTCCTACAAGTACCCATGGGGCTGGCCAAAGTGCATGTGCGGGCTGCAATCGATCGGAAGGGGGATGGTATCGGGCCATCGGACCCCCAGTTGCTCACCCCCATCGTGCTGGAGCTTGACCGGCCGGTGGTCGAGGGGCTGAAGCTCGAAATCACAAGTTCTAGCCCTCAGCCCTTGCCATAGATCGATGTCGGGTTAGGAGCGCTCCGCTTGAGTCTGGGTGTGTGTTTGGGCGTAGGCCCACGGGGACAAAAAGATGCTGGTTTTGACGCAGAGAGAGGGCGAGGTTCTTGAAGTCGGGGACAATGTGCGCATTCATATCAAGCGCATCAAGGGGAACTGGGTGAGGCTCGTTATCGATGCGCCGCCGGAGGTTTCCCTGCAACGGGTACCAGTGGATATCGATGAGACCCAGGGCCAGGCTGGGTTGGGGCCAGCAGCGGCTTCTCCCCAGGTCATACGGGTGTCCCGTTCCAGGTAATCTGCTTCTGGAATACGATTATCAGCTTCCAGAGGAGCTGATCGCCCGTTTCCCACCGGAGCGGCGGGAAGATTCCAGATTGCTTGTGCTCGGTGAGGTGAACCAGCACTTGGGCGTCAGGAGGCTTCCGGAGTTGTTGGAGCCAGGCGACCTGCTCGTCGTGAACGATACCCAGGTGATGCCAGCGAGGGTGGCGGCCAGGCGACAGAGTGGCGGTCAGGTGGAGGTGTTGTTCTTGGGTCCCGGACCGGGCCCGGTGGAAGCCTTGCTCCGACCGGGGCGTCGGCTGCGAGCGGGGGAGACACTTTTGGCGGGTGATGGCGTAGTGGAGCTCATAGAGCGGCACGAGGATGGCCGTTGGACTGTCGCCTCGAGTCCCGAACCAGCGGAACTGATGGGCCTGCGTGGCCAGATGCCATTGCCCCCGTACATGCGTCGAGACTCGGAAGCACTCGATAAAGCCCGGTACCAGACCGTCTATGCCCGTCACCTCGGGGCAGTAGCGGCACCCACGGCTGGCCTTCACCTCGGCTTGGAGCTGCTAGAGAAGCTCAAGGAACGCGGGATAGAGGTGGCCCCAGTGACGTTGCATGTGGGTATGGGAACTTTCCGTACGACCCGTGTGGAAGATGTGGAGAATGGGGAGCTTCACGAAGAGTGGTACCACGTTCCGGAAGCGACACGTGATGCGGTTTCCCGATGCAAAATGAACGGCGGGCGTGTCATTGCAATAGGCACGACCTCGGCGCGGACACTGGAGTCGGCGACTCCGCTTGATGATACGGGCCTGCCGGAAGCCGGTGAAGGGGTTACCCGGCTCTTTATTCGTGATGGCTATCGTTTCCGCTGTGTCGATGGCCTGCTCACCAACTTCCATCTCCCCCGTACCAGCTTACTGATGCTGGTGGGTGCTCTCGCCGGTCGACAGCGGGTCCTTGAGGCCTATCAAGAAGCCATCGAAGAGCGCTATCGATTCTATTCCTATGGCGATGCAATGCTGTACCTTCCAGCTGAAAGAACGAGCCGGTGAAGCGCGGAGGGGAGTGCTGAAGCTTCCGCATGGGGAAGTTCAGACGCCGGCCTTCATGCCGGTGGGCACAGGCGGCAGCGTAAAGGGCCTCACTCCGGAAGAAGTAGAGGAGGCGGGAGCGGAGATGCTGCTCGCCAATACGTATCATTTGTGGGTGCGCCCAGGCCATGAACTGATCCGGGAGCTCGGGGGCCTCCACAAGGTCATGAAGTGGAATCGACCGATTCTGACAGACTCCGGTGGTTTTCAGGTGTTCTCCTTTGGCGACAAGGCTCGCGTGAAAGAGGAGGGCGTGTATTTCCGGAGCAACATCGATGGACAGTGGCGCATGCTCACGCCGGAGCTGGCGGTCCAGATTCAGGAGGCGCTGGGGGTAGACGTTGCGATGGCGCTGGATGAGTGCATTGAACATGATGCGGACCGCAAGCGAACCTTGGAGTCCACGCAGCGCACCACCCGCTGGCTGGAGCGCTGCCTGGAGGCCAGAGAGCAGCCCGACCGTACCGCGTTGTTTGGCATTGTACAGGGTGGGTTTCATCCTGATCTCCGCGAGGCACATGCCCAGGAGCTTTCAGCAATGGACCTGGACGGATACGCCGTGGGGGGGCTCTCGGTGGGGGAGACGCAGCACGAAATGTTCTCCATGTTGGACCTGTCTGTGAAGCATCTGCCGAGCCACAAGGCCCGGTATCTCATGGGGGTGGGCTACCCGGATGACATCGTGGGGGCGGCCTCTCGAGGAATCGACATGTTCGATTGTGTGATGCCGACTCGGTTGGCCCGTTTCGGAGTCCTGTTCACGCCCTTTGGGAGACTTGCTCTGAAGCATGCTCGGTTCCGAGATGATCCTAGACCTATCGATTCGGACTGTGCGTGTTATACGTGCCGGTCTTTCAGCCGGGCCTACCTCCGGCATCTTCATATGACCAAAGAAGTTCTGGCTCCCAGGCTTCTTACCATTCACAACCTGACCTTCTACCAGTTGCTCATGAAACGCTTGCGAACAGCAATATCGGACGGACCTGCAGCGGTGCAGTTGCTGCTTGATGAGACACGCGGTTGGAGGAATCAGTACAGCGACGAGACGGAAGAGTGATGGTTCATCTTATCTCTACAGCGGTGGCGCAAACTGGAGGCCAGGTGGCCACTGAGGCTCCGCCCCCCGGCAATCCGATGTTCATGATTGTGGCGATCATGGCCATTTTCTATTTTTTGATGGTCCGCCCACAGAACAAGGCTCGAAACGAGCACCAGGCGTTGCTGGCCAGTCTGAAGAAGGGTGACCGGGTGGTCACGGACGGCGGAATTGTTGGGCTTATTCACAGCGTCGAGGAAGACCGTGTAGTCATCGAGGTCGGGGACCGGGTGCGGATTCCATTTCTCAAGGAGTCTGTAAAGGGCTCGCTGTCAACTGAAGAAGCAGGAAAGGAGTAGGCAGATGGGCGGAAATTGGTGGTTTCGATTTTCGGTGATTCTTGGCGTGCTTGCGGTGGCAATCTACGTCTTGATTCCGACTATGTTGGCGGAAAGTGCCACGGATCGGCTGGCGGCACAAGTGGAGTCGGTCGATGGTGACGGCAGTGCGGAGACGTTGGAAGACGATACGCCTGGCTGGTGGCCGGACACCCGCATCAATCTCGGATTGGATTTGCAGGGTGGCATCGACCTGACACTCTCTGTCGATGTGGAAGAGGCCGTGCTTTCGGCCATTGGGCGGGATGTTCAGACCGTTGAGGACCTGTTGGAGCGCAACGGGGTCACCGTCAATGAGGTGCGACGGGCTCGGACGGGGACGGCGCTTGAGGTTGATCTGGCGAACGAGACTGATTTGTCGGAACTCAAGTCCAATATGCAGGAACGCATGCGTGCCTACCGCTACAAGCAGCCTCGGACCACGGACGATGGCGTGACCTGGCATGTCTGGGAAATGCTCGAGGAATCCCAACGCGAGATTGGGACGAACTCGGTAGAACAGGCCTTGGAGGGCCTGCGGAATCGTGTGGATGCCACGGGCGTAAAGGAGCCCGCTATCCTCCGAAAGGGCGAGGATATCAACGTACAGCTACCGGGCATCGACAATCTGCAACAAGCCATCTCGGTCATTGGCACGACGGCGATGTTGGAGTTTTTTCTGGTGGATGAAGAGGCTGATGAGAACGATTTGCAGCGAGCGATTCTTGCTGCGGAAGGGGTTCTGGAGCCGGAGGTGTTTGCCGATGATGAAAGTCTGAACAACTGGCTTTTGGATGAAGGGCGAATCAGCAGTGGCCAGCGAGTTCTGTGGGAGTACCTTGAGACCACTGACGAGGCGGGCAAAGAGACGAAAGAACGCTCCATTCCATACATCCTCAAGGATCAGGTCATTCTCACCGGCGACGATATCAACGATGCCAGTGTGCAGTGGAACCAGATGGGGGATGCGTATGTTGCGATGGAGTTCAAGCCGGCCGGTGGGCGCAAATTTGGGGATATCACCGGAGACAACGTAGGGAAGAGGTTCGCCATTGTCCTGGACCGCGAGGTGCGCTCGGCGCCAGTGATTCGAGAAAAGATTGCAGGTGGGCGGGCGTCCATTGAAATGGGCGCGGGCGATCCCTACGAGATTCAACAGGATTCTACGATTCTGTCCTTGGTGCTTCGGACCGGAGCGTTGCCTGCCCCCGTGCAAATCGGAGAGGTTCGCCAGGTAGGTTCTCAGCTGGGCGCTGATTCAATCGCTGCTGGTGTCCGTGCAACCCTGGTGGGCGGTTCGCTCGTCATCGTATTCATGTTTATCTATTATCGATCGCTGGGGGCCGTCGCGAACGCAGCGCTCTGTTTGAACGTGTTCGCTATCTTGGCGCTGCTGGCCAGCTTGGGCGCGACCTTGACGCTTCCAGGTATCGCGGGCATTGCGTTGACCGTGGGTATGGCGGTGGATGCGAATATCATTATCTTCGAGCGAATACGCGAGGAGTTGCGACTGGGCAAGACTGCGAGATCGGCCGTGGATAGTGGGTTCGATAATGCACTTTCTGCCGTGGTGGATGCGAACATCACTACCGCAATCGCGGGTATTGTTCTCTACAGCTATGGCACGGGGCCCATCAAGGGATTTGCGGTGACCCTCCTTGTTGGAATCGCGACCACCCTGTTTACGGCGATCTTTGTATCTCGAACCCTTATGGACCTGCTGGTGCGGCGCTCTTCCGCACGGCTGTCCCTGTGAGGCCAAAATGCAGCTAATCAAGCCTGATACCAAGATTGATTTCATCGGTTTCCGAAAGAAGACCGGTGTGTTGTCCACCATTCTGGTGAGCCTATCTGTAGCGTTGTTTATTGTGGTCGGTCCGAACTGGGGCATCGACTTCACCGGAGGCACCGAGGTTCAAGTCAAGTTCGAAGAGTCCATCGAGATTGGTCAAATCCGAGATTCTCTAGCGACACTGGGGCTTTCCGGGGATTCTGTCCAACAGATCAATCGACCCGAAGACCACGAGTACATCATCCGTCTGCGGGACACTACGTTTGGCACGGAGGAAAATCAGGCACTGGTGCTTGGGGTGCTCGCGGACAGCTATGGCCCGGATTGGGTGGTTGAGGACCGGATCGAGGCTCAGGTCGACGCGGAGATGACGATCCTACACGGGGCGCCAGCACGCTCTGTGGTCGAGATACAAGAGGTCCTAGCGAGCTTGGAAGGGGTGAGTGTAAGCAGCCACCCGGACAACGACACGTTCACCGTCACGCTGCCTCCGTTGGCCGTGCAGGTCGAAAAGACACTGCAGTCGGCGCTGGAGGGGCACCAGTTGAGTATTTCCGGGGTGTCCTCTGTCGGGCCCAAGGTCGGAGGTGATCTGCGTAGGCAGGGGTTCATCGCAATGTTTGCGACCCTCGT
>JAYZDK010000231.1:0-8641 GCA_036337845.1 Myxococcota bacterium
CAATCGAACAACGAGCAACCAATCACTCTCTCCCTTTTCTACAGGTCGCCCCTGACCCTCGCAGGGCACACAGTCCGACTCTATGAGCGTACAGTCCACAAGCTCGGTCTGTCCAAATCCCTCCAAGCCCCATGAGGTCGCTTGAGCCAACAGCTCACCCTCCGCACCCAGTGCATCCACCGTCACATCGACAAGCGTATCCACTGGCAGCCCGGGAAAGGCATACCGCCCCGTAAGCCGAGCCCCCACAAGCCGCTCACCCGCCGTGCTCGAGCAGGTGCGTACCTGTAGAGCGCTTTGGGCCAATGCAGCCCTCTCAACATCCAACTGGAGCTCCGCTTGTCGAAACGTGTTCTCAGCACACGCCAGAAAGAGAAGCAGTCCCACTACTCCTCTACCGCCCAGTATGCCTCTCGGAGCACCCACTTCTCGGTATCCGCGGTGTTCTGGAACCACGCCACGCCATAGCGCTTGACCAGCCAATAGGTGCCAGCCACTTTCGCTCCGGTGGTGTCATCCCCATCGCCGTCATCCAGCTTCATACGAAGACACTCATTCCAGCCTTGAGACCAGTGGTTGGGGCACGGCTCGGAGTACTCCAGTTGTGCGCTGAAGTTCCATCCACCCGTTTCGGTTTCCACAATGTCGCCTGGGGCCATGTTCGACGACGCGAACACAATGGGCGGATCAAAGGTCACAGACTCGGGCATGGGAGGCGGAGCCTCGCCGGTGTCCGTATCTTCGCCACCGGAAGAAGCCTCCCCATACACCTGGTAGCCATGAATCAAAATGCCGCGGCTGGCGTCAGAGCTCCAATCCACCGAATAGGTCAGGTCGTCGGTTTCGTCGTCACTATGCTCAAACGTATAGATCTCAGCCCCATCATCCGAGGTCCGAGCCGGCTCGACTTTGTCCACCCGCATTTCATTGGTAATAGACTCGTCATCACTGGAATACAGCCAGTACCGACTCCCATCCAGCGGGAACTGACTGTGCATCGTGTACCCCTGGTAGGTGTAGCTGGGTTCGCACCCAGACAAGCCCATCAGGACAAGAACAAGACAAGGCATCACTCTAAGCATGACCACTCCTACAGAACGTAAGCAGAATCACAGGTACACCAGCCAGAGCCCAGCGGCAACCCTGTGTTCGCATTCTGCACCTCCGATGACTATGGTTCGACCATGCAAGGCGTAACATTTGACGTCGACGGAACGCTCTATGATTCTTGGGCTCAACATCTCAGGGCTGTACCGTATCTCTGGCGTTCTCCCCGAATAGTAGCCTCATTCCGGCGTCAGTTCGAAAGCCTGCGCGGAGAACGTTTCGAGGACTTTCGAGCAGAACTCCATCAACGTATCGCCCAAGATCTGCGGTTCGAACTTCCCATTGTAGAAGCCGCAGTACAGCAAGCCATGTACGAGAACTGGCCTGCCAGCTTCTCCAACCAGACTCCCCTGCCAGGCCTGGCCGATCTACTCGAGGCCATAGACGCGGCGGGGATTCCAAGAGCCATCATCTCCGACAACCCCTCCCTCGCAAAGCTCAAGGCAATGGGAATCGCCGAGGGTTGGGCTGCCATCGTGGACTGCTCTGCCCTCGGTGCCCTCAAGCCGCTTCCAGACGGCCTACAAGCCGCATCAGAGCACATGAATATTGCTCCAGACCGCTTGGTTCACATCGGGGATCGCGACAATACCGACGGCGAAATGGCACGGGCTTTGGGGGCTGGGTTTCTCTTGAGAGGCACCGCGTGGAATTCCCTGAAAGAGCTGACTGCAGAGCTCGGCCTTGCCCTCCCACGTCACAGTTCTTAGGAACCACCGATGTCCACTGAAGCCTTTCAGCAGATCGAGGAGCACCTGCGGCAACCCGCAGTGGTACCCGTGTTCCGAGAACTGCTGGCAGACCTAGACACACCGGTGTCCGCTTTCTTGAAGGTCTGCTCCACAGCCGATTCGGAGCACGCGTTCCTGCTGGAATCCGTAGAAGGTGGAGAGCGCTGGGCCCGCTATTCGTTCATCGGGCTGGACCCCTATCGGGTTGTGAGAGCCCGGAACCATAGCTGTGAAATCCAGAACTCCGATGGGAGCACCTCACAAGAACACCGAGAAGACCCCCTCAGTCTTCTGCAGGAAGAACTCAGTCGTCAGACCTGGTTGGGCCCTTCAACCCTGCCGCGTTTTGCGGGAGGAGCGGTGGGCTGGCTGGGATGGGATGCCGTGCGTTGGTGGGAGCCCCTGGCCGCTCCAAGACCCACCCCCGACTGCTGGACCCTGCACTTCATGGTGCCTCGATCCCTGCTGGTATTCGACAATCTGCGACAGAGAATCCTGGCGGTTCGGCTGGTATTTTGTGAACAGGTCGAGAACGCAGAACAAGCCTACCAGGAAGCTCAGGCCACACTGGACGAACTGGAGAAGCGACTGCTGAGCCCACTGTCTCATGTGCCCCACTCAGCCTCATCTCCCCCTACGGTCACCCCCCGATTTGAACGCTCCAGGTTCGAGGAAAGTGTAGAGAAAATCCAAGAGTTGATTCGAGCCGGTGACTGTATTCAAGTCGTCCTCTCCCAGCGCTTTGACCTCGGATATGAAGGCAACCCCATCGACCTGTACCGAGCCCTCAGAGCAGTCAGCCCATCTCCCTACATGTTCCTGGTTCGCACCCCTGAACAAACCGTCATTGGCGCCTCCCCCGAGGTCATGGTTCGTGTTCAAGACAGGGTCGCTGAAGTCTCTCCCATCGCAGGCACCCGACGTCGAGGCGTCAGTTCTGAAGAAGATTCTGTACTGGCCGCCGATCTACTTGCTGACCCCAAGGAGCGAGCCGAACACATCATGTTGGTCGACCTGGCCCGCAACGACCTGGGCAAAGTAGGCAAGCCGGGGTCCGTTGAGGTCAACAACCTGATGCACGTAGAGCAGTTCTCCCATGTCATGCACATGGTCAGCGACGTCCAGGCTCAGCTGTCATCCGACAAGAAACCCATGGATGCCGTACGCTCCACCTTTCCCGCGGGCACCCTCTCCGGTGCCCCGAAAGTTCGAGCGATGCAGATCATCGATGAGCTTGAGCCCGGACCGCGGGAGATTTACGGTGGCGCCGTGGGATGGCTGGGATTCGACGGCAACCTCGACCTGGCCATCGCGATTCGCACAGCCTGGCAGAACGCTGGTGGTTGGAAGCTGCAGGTCGGCGCCGGAATCGTGGCCGACTCCAATCCAGCAGCGGAATATCAGGAGACCCTCGACAAGGCTGGCGCTCTGCTGAAGGCCTTGAAGATTGCAGGGAGAGGGCTGTGAAGGTCGTCGTCATCGACAACTACGACTCGTTCACCTGGAACCTGGTGCAGTATCTCCAGGTGCTCGGTGCTCACGTGGAGGTCTACCGAAACGATGCCATCTCCGTGGAAGGCATTGGGGACCAACAGCCCGACAGGCTGCTCATCTCACCGGGCCCTTGCGACCCAGACCGAGCCGGTATCTCCACGGCAGCGATTGAGCACTACGCAGGAAAGGTACCCATTCTGGGTGTTTGCTTGGGACACCAATCCATTGGACAGGTATTCGGAGGCCAGGTCGTCAAAGCCCGGAAATTGATGCACGGCAAAACCTCGGACATCCACCATGAGTCCACCGGTGTCTTCCGCGGCCTACCCAACCCCTTCACCGCCACCCGTTCTCACAGCCTCGCTGTAGAGCGCTCCAACCTGCCGGAAAGCCTCGAAATCACCGCCTGGACCGAGGATGGAGAGATCATGGGTCTGCGGCACCGAGAGATGGCCATCGAGGGTGTACAGTTCCACCCAGAGAGCATCCTGACCGAATCCGGTATGGACCTCTTGTCGAACTTTCTGGAGATTCCATGATTCGCACCGCCCTGGAGACGGCGCTCGCCGGAACCGACCTCTCTGCGGACGTCATGGAATCCGTGATGGAGTCCATGCTGCAAGGTGAGCTGACCCCCGCGCAAATCTCTGGACTGCTTGTCGCCCTGCGAGCCAAGGGGGAGTCCGTACATGAAATTGCTGCAGCGGCTCGTGTCATGCGACGACACGCTGTCGGTATCTCCGTGCCTCCCGGGCTCGATCCGGTAGACACCTGCGGTACCGGAGGCGACGGTTCGAACACCTTCAACATCTCGACGGCTGCAGCCCTGACCGCAGCCGCAGCGGGAGCCACAGTCGCCAAGCACGGCAATCGCTCCGTGTCTTCCAAATCCGGTTCCGCAGATGTGCTCGAAGCGCTGGGGGTTCGCCTGGATGTACCCGCAACCGCGCTCAGTTCGATCCTCGAATCCGTCGGCATAGCCTTTATGTTCGCCCCCGCTCACCACGGAGCTACCCGCCACGCTGTGGGCCCTCGACGAGAGCTCGGCATTCGGACGCTGTTCAATGTTTTGGGACCCCTGACCAACCCCGCAGGAGCTCAGCGGCAGGTCATGGGGGTGTACACAGCCGATCTCGTCGCGCCCATCGGGCATGTTCTCGCAGAGCTGGGCACGGTTCACTCACTGGTGGTTCACGGAGCCGGTGGAATCGACGAGTTCTCCGTGGCGGGCCCCAGTCGTGTCGCAGAGGTGCGAGGCGGCAACGTAGACCTGTATGAAATCCATCCAGCCGATGTAGGCCTGGGCACCGCGGACCTCTCCGAACTCGTAGGGGGTGAAGCTCAAGAAAATGCCGAAATCCTACGCTCCATATTCTCCGGCGAAACAAGCCCGCGCTCCGATGCCGTGGCCTTCAATGCCGGAGCAGCACTGTACGTTGCCGGTACGTGCAATGAACTCTCCGACGGGGTTGCTCTGGCCTCCAGCACTCTGAGTAGCGGCAAGGTGCTCGACACCCTCGCCGCACTCATCGCTGCCACCGAGGCCGCCGCCTCGTGAGTTTTCTGGAACGCATTTCCATCGAAAAACAAGCAGAGGTCGAGCGCTTGCTGGCCGCACCCTGGCCCGACACCACAACGGCCCCAACCCCACGCTCCCTGGCCAAAGCCCTCCAAGCCTCCCAGTTTGGTGCCATTGCAGAGATCAAGCGCTGCTCACCCTCCCAAGGTCCCATCCGCCCTGACGCCGACCCCGCAGAAATCGCCACCGGATACGCTGCAGCCGGTGCCGCCGCGCTCTCCGTGCTCACCGACGCTCCTCATTTCGGAGGACACATCAGCGACCTGAAAACCGTGCGGGACTGCGTAGACATCCCAGTTCTCCGAAAAGACTTCCTCCTGCACCCCGTTCAGCTTCATGAAGCCCGAGCCGCAGGCGCCGACGCCGTGCTCCTCATCGTCGCCATGCTGTCCATCGAAACCCTGACAGATCTCGCCAGCGAAGCCGCCAGCCTGGGAATGGACTCGCTTGTGGAAGTTCATACTCCCCATGAACTCGCTGTCGCACTGGAAATCGAGGCTCCAATCATCGGCGTGAACAGCCGAGATCTCAAGACCATGGATATCGATCTCGCTCGTGCCGAGTCCCTGCTCTCGGACATTCCAGATCACGTCGTGCGAGTTGCGGAGTCTGGCATCCACACTCCAGCCCACCGAGACCGAATGAAAGACGCCGGGGCTCACGCCATGCTGGTGGGCACCTCGTTGATGAAGGCCTCTCATCCCGGCCAAGCCCTAAAGGCTCTCTTGTGTGGGTAAAAATCTGCGGCGTCCGCAGCCTGAAGGCTGCCCTGCACGCACAAGAGTGCGGGGCCGACGCCGTGGGGCTGAACCTGCACCCCCCCTCTGCTCGATACATCGACCCCCATGAGGCCGCCCGAATCTGTGAGGCGTTAGACATCGAAACCGTGCTGGTTGTCGTGGATAGAAGCGAGCCCGACCTCTCCGAATTGGTGAAGACAATTCAGCCCGACAGTGTGCAGCTCCATGGAAACGAGCCTCCTGGTTTCGGAGCGTCTCTGGGCGTGGCTGTGTTCAAGGCTTTCGCCGCCCGTCCCGGCGTGGCAGAGCACGTGTTGAGCCACGGAGGCCCCCGGTTCTTGCTGGACGCCTGGGTTCCAGGTCGACACGGCGGCACAGGCTGCCGAGCCGATCCCCAGCTTGCACGGGACATAGCGGGCCTTGGTGAAATGGTTCTTGCCGGTGGACTCACGCCAGAGAACGTTAGCGAGCTGATCAAACAGATTCAGCCCTTTGGAGTAGACGTGGCCTCGGGAGTGGAATCAAGCCCAGGAGTACAAGACCTGGATCGCATTGCCGCATTCATCTCGGCCGCCCGTTCGGGATAGAGGAGTTCATGTCCCAAACAGCCGGTCGATTCGGCCCCTACGGGGGTCGCTATGTAGCGGAAACATTGGTGCCCGCCCTCAACGAGCTCACCGAAGCCTGGGAGCAGGCCTGGGCCGACCCCAGATTCGTGGAGGAATTCAAGCACTGCCTGGTCGTCGAGGTGGGACGCCCCTCCCTCTTGACCCATGCCACGCGACTGTCCGAGCACCTCGGAGCCACCATTTGGCTCAAACGTGAGGACCTCAATCACACCGGGGCCCACAAGATCAACAACTGCATTGGGCAAATCCTTCTCGCTCTTCGCATGGGCAAAAAGCGAATCATCGCTGAAACCGGCGCTGGACAGCATGGAGTCGCCACGGCCACAGCCTGTGCACGATTCGGCCTTCCCTGTGTGGTGTTCATGGGAGAAGAAGACACGGCCCGTCAGCGTCTCAATGTGGCTCGTATGCAGCTTTTAGGAGCCGAGGTACGCACCGTCACCACGGGCACCCGCACACTCAAGGACGCCATGAACGAGGCCATGCGTGACTGGGTCACCCACGTAGACAACACGTTCTATTGCATCGGGTCCGTCGCCGGCCCACACCCCTACCCCACGATGGTTCGGGAGTTCCAAGCGGTCATCGGACAAGAAGCCAAAGCTCAACTCCAAGACCAGGGCGTGTCCCTACCCGATGCAGTCGTTGCCTGTGTCGGAGGCGGCTCAAACGCCATGGGCATCTTCGATGCCTTTCTGACCGATTCCGACGTCAAGCTGTTCGGAGTCGAAGCAGCCGGACATGGCCTGAGTTCCGGTGCCCACGCAGCAGCCATTCATGGAGGACAAGTCGGCGTCCTACACGGTCAGAAAAGCTACCTGCTTCAAGATGAAGCCGGGCAAGTGCTCCCCGCCCACTCCATCTCAGCAGGGCTGGATTATCCGGGAGTCGGCCCCCAACACGCCTGGCTTCACGACACAGGACGAGCCAGCTACCTGTCGGTCACAGACAAAGAAGCCCTGGAAGCGACGGGCCTTCTTTCTCGCCTGGAAGGGATTTTGCCCGCATTAGAGAGCGCACACGCAATCGCGGCGCTGCCCCAGGTCATCGACTCCATCGGAGAAGGTGCCCACATCTTGGTAAACCTGTCCGGTCGCGGAGACAAAGACATGGAAACCCTGATGGCCGCCATGGCGGATCCCTCATGAATCGCCTGCAACAGCGCCTACAAGGAGATCAAACCGCCCTCATTACCTACTTGACGGCCGGCGACCCCAGCCCAGCCCAGAGCATTCCCTTGTTCGAAGCGCTGGTCGAGGGAGGCGCGGACATCATTGAAATCGGAGTTCCCTTTTCAGATCCCGGAGCCGATGGGCCCGCGATTCAGCGCGCCAGTGAGCGAGCGCTGAGCGCAGGGGCCGGGTTGGACACGGCCATCGAGATTGCATCGGCCCTGCCACCCTCCGTCTGCAAGGTGATCTTTGGCTACCTCAACCCCTTCCTCCACCGGGGCTACAAAACCCTGGCCGCAGACTGTGCCGCCGCAGGGATTGATGGGCTGCTCTGCGTAGACTGCCCTCCGGGCGAGGAACCCGAGCTCTCAGAAGCGCTGCGAAGCCATGGAATCGCCCCAATCCTACTGGCCGCGCCCACCACACCGTTAGAACGCGTGGCCCACCTGTCCAGCCAAGGACAAGGGTTCCTCTACTATGTTTCCATGACCGGGATTACCGGTGCGGGCTTGAGAGACCCTGCTGCGATTGGCGCAGAGCTAAAGGCCGTCCGAGAACAATCCCTCTTACCGGTAGCCGTTGGCTTTGGCATCGCCACCCCAGAAGACGCCCAGGCCTTGGCACCCTTTGCCGATGGCGTTGTGGTCGGTTCAGCTCTGGTGCGCCTGGTCGAGCAGCACGGTGACCAAGCAGCCGAACCCATCCGCGAGGCTGTGGCCGCTCTGAAAAACGCCCTCTGAGGCGTCAGCGGTTCGGGCCGAACAACTTCCAGGCCCGAAAAGGTACCTGAACAGCAACGAGCCCCCACCCCACCGGCCCCAGCCAGTGCATGCGAAACGCTTCCAGCCATTGGCCATTGCCCATGTACACAAAGGATCGGGTCAGGCCACAACCGGGGCACCGCCACCCGGTCAACCTGCGCCAGGTACACAGCGGTGGAAACTCCCATCCCATCAGGCCCACGCCTTGTGCGCTCGGATCCAATAGTGCACTGAGCAGCAGCACCAGCAAGGCACCCCCGCCCAGCAACCACTGATTCGACCGGCTCAAACCCGCCCGTGATTGCGAGCCACCCGGTCCAAGATGCCGTTAACGAACGCCTTGGCGTCGCGCGTGCCAAAACGCGTGGCCAGCTCTACCGCCGCGTGCACGGGCCCGGTGGGCGGACGCTCCTCGATCTGACGCAGCG
>JAYZDK010000232.1:0-10086 GCA_036337845.1 Myxococcota bacterium
CCGTGGATGGTTTGCCTTTGGCGATCGAGCTGGCTGCCGCTCGTGCTGTCTTGCTTTCGCCGACCCAGCTCTTGGAACGTTTGTCCGAGCGTTTCAAACTGCTGAGTACAGGACCTCGAGGAAACACAGACAGGCAGTCAACACTCAGAGGCCTGATCCGCTGGTCCTGGGATTTGCTTGAGCCATGGGAGCAGGGGGCGTTGGCTCAGCTTTCAGTGTTTCGGGATGGCTTCTTCATGGAAGCTGCCGAGGACGTACTGGACTTGTCGGTTTGGCCAGATGCTCCCTGGTTGTTGGACGTGGTGGGGTCGCTGTTAGACAAATCACTGCTTCACCGATGGGAGGTGCAGGACCGGCCCCGGTTTGGGATGTACACCAGCATTCAGGAATATGCAGCGGAGAAGTTGGGAGAGGAGTCCATACAAACAGGGCTCCGGCATGCACGGCACTTTGCATCGTTTGGGAGTGAAGCCTTTCTTGAATCTCTGGAGTCGCATGGTGGCGTGGTGCGGCGTAAGGCGCTGACTGTTGAGCTTGAGAATGTTCTTGCGGGCGTGGAAGGGGGGGACGTAGTGGGGGATGCTGAGGCTGCGGCAGGTTGTGCACTTGCTGCAGCGGAGGTGTTTCGGTTGCAAGGTCCGTATTCGGACGGCATCGCTGTCTTGGAGCGGGTCGCTGGGTTGTGAGTGGGTTCAGAGACTCGGGAGCGCTTGTGTCGGCATTCAGGCAGCCTGTTGCATTTGGCAGGGCGCTTTGCAGATGCCCAGGAACACATCGAGCGTTCACGGGCCTGTGCGCGCGAGACGGACAATCGCCGGGGAGAGAGCATCTCCCTCGGTCAGTTGGCGTGGCTGTATCGTGAGCAAGGTCGAGTTTCCGAATCTCTGGAGCACAATCAGCATGCGTTGGTGATGGCTCAGGAGGTGGGAGACCGCCGAACCCAGGGAACCGCTTTGAGAAACTTAGGTCTTGCGCATCATGAGCAAGGCCGTTGGCCAGAGGCGCTGGAGCACTACCAGCAGGCGCTGGTTCTTGCACAGGAAGTTGGAAATCATCGTGCTGAGGGGGTCACCCTGGGAAACCTGGCGCTTCTTCACCAGGAACAAGGCCGATTTCCCGAAGCATTGGGGTATTTCCAGCAGGCCCTGTCTGTGGCTCGCAGGGTGGGTAATCGCAGAAGCGAAGGGGTCACGCTTGGTAATCTCGCGCATATCCATCGGAACCAGGGGCATATTCCCGAGGCGCTTGCGCACTACCGGCGTGCCTTGGCCTTGGCTCGCGAGGTGGGTAATCGCAGAAGTGAGGGGGTTACGCTTGGGAACCTTGGTGACTTCATGTTTTCCCAGGGAGAGCTTTCGACTGCTGAGACTCACCTGCGAGAAGCCATATGCATTAGCGACGAGAGCTATCCGATTGCTGCGGGTGCCTTTCGTGGTTCGCTGGCTCTGATTTGCGCTCAGAACGGGGCATTTGAGGAGGCCCAGACCCTACTGGTTGCCGGGGAACCACAGGTTCGAGGCGTGTATCGGATGGAGCTCGGTAAGTTTCTCTGTAAGAAGGCTCGGGTTGCATTCCTTGCGGGGGATTCAGATGAAACGGCTTCTGCATTGGCGGAAGCGGAGGCCATCGCGTCGGATATGGGGGTGCGTCCGGAATCTCAGCTCGGTCAGGCTCTCGCACGGGCCCAGGAGGCTCTCGCTCGCTGAAGGTTGCGCGGAGATTGTCCCTTGTGATGAGGGCGGATAGAACAGCGACAACTGCAGGAGCCGGTATGGACGCCAGCGTTCTTCGTGAAAAGCTCAGCAAAGAAGTGGCTCGTGTGGCCTGGGCTCCATTGGCCTCCCACAACGAACGGGACCACCTCTGGCTTCTGCAGGGACTCGAACTCGTGGACGTTGGGGTCGCTGTGGCTTCAGACGCCAGCGCAGAGGTGGGGGCTTGGATTCAAAATGGTCAGCTTCGCCGGCCCAGCCAGGCTGAGATTCAGTCTTGGGAATCCGATCCCAAAGCGCAGCATTTTGAGTTCCTGATCGTTCAGCCTTTCGTACTGGCCATCGAACGAGAGGGGCCTGAGCCTGTCTGAAGAGCGGGTTTTTCGGATAGTGGGAAGAGCCGCCGCTGTGTGCGCTTTTACAGATTACGTGTGTCGGCTTGGTACGTCTTGTCAGGCTGCGGGGAGTGGCTGGGACAGAAGCGCCTTTCGGGACATGCGGTAGTCGAGGAGACAAATCAGCGGCAGGGAAAACAAACCCAGGCCTGGGACCCATTGAAACAGCAACAGGACCACGACGAATACTCGCCTTAGCAATCGCACGATCAAATTCCGAGACTGTGGGGTGTAGGCCTTGAGGCCGTGCACCAGCGAGAGCCTGTAGTAGATGAGCCCGGGTACCAGCCCAAAGACGGGAAACAAGCTCCAAAGTGCACACACAACGAGGGTGCGTGTCAGGCGCTGCTGAACCCGGTTGAGGTAAGTGGTGAAATCGGATTCGGTTGCGAACACGGGGGTTTGGCATTGCTCACAGGAGTGCAATACGCCTCGCTTGGCGAGGCGGGTACCGCAGTGGTGACAGCGGTGGCCTTCCAAGAGCTTGTAGTGGTGTTCCGTGGTGTCAGTTGTGGATTCGGATTGAATCCACCCCATCCACCCCACAGCGCTTGGGTCGGGGCGAGGCACGCCGCAATAGCCACAGTGAGGGGCACAGGCGGGGAGCTTGTTGTCACACTGGTGACAAGCCACCATTTGTCGGTTCTGAATTGTCGTCAGAGCGCGCTTGAGCGCCCACACCAGGAGGACAGCGACCAAGGCGGCCATTGCGGTGATGGCCGGCATGATGAAGGCCACAAAGATTCCGACAAAGCTGATGGCGTCCTCGAGCCAGGCCAGGAGTCCTTGGAGGCCCAAGTCGTCTTCGGGGTCTGCTTCTTGGAGGAAGGCGTAGAGCGAGCCTCGAATGGAAGACAGTGAAAACACCACCAACCCGATTCCGAAAGACCAGGTGTATTGGAGGCCTCGTGACCAATCGAACTCGGTGATGTCACCGCTCTCGATCCAGATGTCGAGGAGGCCGGAGAGGTCGCCTCCCACCAACAGGTAGCTGGTACAACCAGCCCCCACGGCTTTGATTATGGAGTCGGACACTCCCTGCACGAGAATGCGTGCTTCCGGGATTCTTTGTAGCAAAAACTCAAGGCCGGCGAGAACTCCTAGAACCACGAGTACCTGGTCTTCAATGGCCCAGGCCGGAATGGTGTCCAGGAGGCCGATTCCAGTGAAATCTTCGAAGAATCCTAGCCAGCCCAGATTCAGCCCAGCTCCCCAGCGCGCAAACAAGGCGGTGGCGAATATGGGTAAGAACGCCCGGGAAACGTACAGGGGAATGATGCTCAAGGTGAGCAGGTAGAAGCTCATTTGGATTCGCTTATCCGAACCGCTGTACAGCTGTGGCCTCTTGCCTTCAGGGCTTCTACGGCTTTAGCGGCGTAGCTTGAGATAAGAACACCTGGCTCAGACGCATGTGCGCAGTGCAGCATGCGTGAGTTCACGTCGTTCTCAAGCTTGTCTTCGAGAATACTTTGGTTGCCCAGGGTGATTGCGAGTCCCAGCGACAGCACTTCGCTTTCCGTCATTGAGCGAAGCCCGCCTCCTGGATCGTGTCGCTCCAGTACAAACGCTGTCATGTGTTCACCGAGATTCTCCACCTTCACGTTCCCGGCCTGGAGGTGCTGCATGTAGGCCTGGAGATCCTCTCGAATGGGACTGGGGACTCCCCATGTGTCCAGCACGCTCTCGACCGCCTCGGGTTGAGCGTTTCTAAACCCAGCGTGCGCGAGGAGTTCGGGGAGCCTGTCTACGGGGGCACCCGTTAGAAGTCCCGGGCCTTCTTGGGCTGGCGGCAGCTCTCCGGAGCTCCTGGCTTCATCCACACGAGATCCCACCTCGAGGGTATCTCCGAAGCAACTCAAGAGTCCGAACAGGTACGGTCCAAGGATACTGATAGTGACCTCACTTGGCCCATTCTGGCTGTTTTTGGGAGTACATGCCATAGGCTTTGGTGCTTGAGGAAGGGGGGCGGGAGCATTTGGCATGAAGGCCTGTTCTTTATTCGGTACCAAGTCCTCTGAGATAGGCGATCGGGTTCATGGAATTTCTGGGAATAGCAGTAGCGGTTGGATGAAATGCCAGCTAAAACTACCAGCCAGAAGGTTACTGCTGGCACCCGGGCTGTGTACGTATTTCAGAGGAAGGTTTCATGCGAGTGCGAGCAAATATGGTTCTGTGTGGGGTTTGGGTTGTATTGACGGCGGGTTGCTCGGAATACAACGTCAAAGGGTTTGGGGAACCACTCGAGGAATCCAGCGATGTGGCGGGAGTTCCAGAGGAAGGCCCGGTCGTAGACACGGCGGTGGAAGAAGGCGAAGAGGAGCCAGGGGATACGGCGGTGGATACGGCAGTGGAAGAGGGCCCACTCGAAGAGGAGTTCTGCACGCCATTCGATGATTTCGACGCCTGGTCGTACATTGGGGGAGGGAACTGGTCGGTGAGTGGGGGGCGGCTGTATGAGAACCGAGGGGGCCTGTATGGATCGGTGGCCTACGCTCATGATGTGGGTGCTGCCAGTCACTGGAGGGTGGAAGTCTCCACAGCGTTTGCCGGAAGTCTCAATGACATGGCTGGGATTGTGTTTCATATTGAGCCGTCGACCCTGAGCTACTTCATTGCTCGCTGGGACGACCCCCAGGGCGACTACGGGCGACACCAACCGGGTGGCTCCATGGATGTTCTTCGGTGTGTTCAGGGCGTGTGCAGTCCTCTGGCGAGTTCGTCTGGCGTCGTGTTGCTCCATCCAGCGGATGAGACGATGGTGGACTGGTCTGTTGAGGTCAATGCTGGAGAAGTGACCATCATTTGGGCGGGGCAGGTGGTCTTTCAGCAGGTCGTTCAAGGTCTGCCAGCCAGGCCAGGGCTGGTTGGGCTTTATAGCAACGACAACGATGGCGGCATTATCTACGATGACTTCTGTGTCTACGCGAATTGACGGTTGGCTTGGGGTCGCGTGGTAGAACCAGCAAGGCCTGCGGTGTAGGCCGCTAAAAAGCCCTGGCAAACTGTTTCCGGGTTTCGGAGATCGCCCATGTTTCTCTTGATTCTACTATCCATCTGCGGGTGTGGGCGTGAGTTGGAACCTGTTGGTCCGAAAGCCTGCGGTCAAGGGGTGGACTTGGAAGTTTCGCCGAGTGGCCTGAGCCTGACCGGGTCGGGCTGTGTGGATTTGTCACTGGAATCCACGGTGCATGGCGAGGGAGAGTTGAGCGTTGTTCTGACAGAACAGGATGGAGCCATTACGCCCAGGATTACGGCTGGCGCGGGCGGCGGGGTCTTTCATGCGCTGGTTCTCGATGGAGAGCTGGTGCTCGAGGGAGAACGGGAGCCCAGATTGTGGCGTCAGGGATACCAGAGCTGGTGGTGGTCTGGGGTCAGCGAGCTTGAAGCACTGGCGTTTGAGGCATCGGGCTTGCCGGTGGTGGGTGGAGATGGCGGTGGCGTGAGCGCTATCCACGAGACGCCAGCGACTTCCTGGTGGGTGGGGCTGTTGGGCCGTCCGGATGGAGCTTCGGTACTCTTGGGGGCGCTATGGGCTACACAGACGCGCTTTTATGTGGCCTATGAGGAGGGCCACGCCTGGGCAGTCTGGGGTGGGCGTGATGAGCAGATTTCACTGGCTGAGGGGGAGAGCCTGGAACTCGACCCGCTTTGGGTGGGCGCGAGCGATGATGCATTTGGTCTGCATCGACAGTACGCGAAAGAAGCGGCTGACCACGTGGGCGTAGCCCCTCGTGAAGACGCGCCGCCGGTTGGATGGAGCAGTTGGACTGTTTCCTACGAGGACATCACCGAGGCGGAGGTATTGGCCACAGTGCAGGCTGCCAGTGACCTGGATTCCTCATTGGCTCCGCTGGACTTGATTCAGTTGGATGATGGCTGGCAGGCGGCATGGGGGGACTGGACGGCCAATGAGAAGTTCCCCATGGGCATGGAGTTGCTGGCCCAGACCATCTCGGAAGCGGGCTTTACGCCGGGGCTGTGGATGGCGCCTTTCTACGTGGACCCGGACACGGACATCTATCGAGACCATCCGGACTGGTGGGTGAAAACTCAGAGCGGCACCGAGCTTACCTATGACAGCCCAGGAGCACCAAAGTATCGAGTGCTGGACACCACGCACCCGGATGCTGCTGCCTGGTTGTTCACCCAGGTGGCCGACCGTGTGGCAGATGGCTGGGACTACCTGAAGGTGGATTTCTTGTATGCAGCGGCCCAAGCCGGGGTGCGCCATGAAGACGTCACCGGCATGCAGGCCTTTCATCGCGGGATGGAGATTATCGCCGAGGCAGCGGGCGATGCCTGGATTCTGGCGTGCGGTGCGCCCATGCTGCCTTCGCTTGGCTACGCAGACTCCTTTCGAACGGGGGCGGACATCGCGTTCAACTTCGACCCGGACCCGCGCTTGGACTACCTGCGCTGGCAGGCCAGGGCCACGGCCGGTCGCAGTTGGCAGAACGGCGTGTGGTGGTGGGTGGACGCCGACTCCGTGTTGGTTCGAGAGCCCTTCACGTTGCAGCACGCTTCTGGTGCTGTGGCGGCGAATGTTCTTTCTGGAGGGGCCTGGTTTTTGGGGGATCATTTGCCTGAGCTTGATGCAGAACGACTGTCTCTTGTGTTGCATGCCGAGGCTGTGGCGACGGGGGGCGCTCTCGGGCAGCCCCGAAACCCACTGGAGTGGCCATCGGGGGTGGACATCGGGCCGGTTTCTGAGATGGCAGTGCCTGACGACGTGGTGCCACCGATATGGGACCTAGACAGCGGCGAGGTGGTGTTGTTGAACCTGGGAGAGGGCTCCATCGAGGTGGAAGGCCCCGGGGGAGTGGAGATCTTGAGCGGCGAGACGGGAGAAGCCGGCCCTCGTACGCTTGAGTCTGGCCAAGGTGAGATCTGGCGGCCGGGAGAAAGGCGGGGGGCCTACTTGAAGGTGTGAGACACGCCTAACGTGCCTACCAGCACCTGTTTGACCTGCTCCTTGCCCAGGTCCACCTGCCAGATGGTGCTTCGAGCCTGTGCTTGAAGCACGGTGGTTTGCGTGATGGACCACAGGCCGGTCAGCCCGGCAATGGCGCTCATGCGACCATCGTTGTCGGAGTCGTAGTCCGCCCACTCCTCGGGGCCTTCTAGCACTCCTTCCACCATCAAGAGCAACTGGGTAGAGGCGCTGGGTCGAAAGCTCGGTCCCAGCCCTACAGTGCCGCTGGAAGGGGCGGTGTACCCCTTGTTGTTGGCGTAGAGTGAGAATCGCCCGTTGGCGAACCCGTATCCACCCCAGCGATTGTCCATGAAGATGGCCGTGCCGGTCACGCTGGGCATGAAGGTGCCACCCCCCATTTGAACGTGTTGGTGCCAGAGCTCCTTGGCAGCTAGCGCATAGGGGTTTTCTTCGGTGCGGCCCAGGGGCAGCGAGGTGCCAAGATTCAGCCCTACGATCCACTTGGGGTGGACCATCTTGTAGGTGCCGACGGAGAGCAGTCCGTCGCCGAGCCCGGCGAGCAACTCGTTTCTGTGGTGGATGTTTCCGTAAGGGGGATCAAAGACATCTCCGTTAGCGTCGACGTAACGGATGGACATCTGCTTGATGTCGACGGGGAGGGAGAGTTGGGCTTGCAGGTCGTTGCCCAGGCCGACAGTCACGTTCAACTCCGTGCGTGTCAGCGTGATGCCCTGCTGGTGGACATGGGGCTCGATTTCGTCTTCCGCGCAGAGGAGTGGAGCTATCTCAGGGCAGAGGGCGTCGTGTTGGATGTCCACATGGGTGGCACTGCCCAACAGGTCGATGCGGACCTCTTTTTCTTGGAGTACGGGGTTGGTTCTTGAACCTCCAGCCTGGAGGTTGGGGTTGCTTCAACCAGGTCAGGTGGCGTTCGCGGCTGGGATGCCAACAACCAGCCCCAGGAGTACAACGAACGCGTTCCGTGTGGGTTTCACTTGCCGCGTTCCTTGTCGATGCTGGCCAGAAGCTTTGTCACATCAGTGCCCTTGTAAATGCGTTTGCCATCTGGGCGGCGGACCTCAAAGTAAGGAAGGCCGCTGGCCCATTGTAGGTATTGCTGTGCGGCGGGTAGAGCAAAGGAGGCTTCTGGGTCGGGAGCGTCGAGCACCACCGCTCGAACGGCGGTATCCGGGTGGGCGGACAGGTAGGCTTTGAGTCGCTTGGCAGCGACCACGCAGGGGCCACACCAGGGTGCTCCAAAGTCGAACACCGTGAACTTGTCGGGCACGCGGTGTGTGGCCAGGTCGATTGCTTCTCCCCGTGAGATCACCTCCACATCGAGCCCGGCGGTGTCTCTCCAGGCGTCTGTTCGGGACTTGGAAACCAACGCGGTCGGGCATAGGGTGACGCTTCTCGCGTTTTCGGCGGTGTATTCAATCGATGCGATGGCGGCTTCAATCGAGGCGATAGAGGTTTCGCCGGTCAGCTCAAGACAAGCGGCCTTCTCACTGAACGAGGTGTGCACTTTGGCCACGGTCTCTATCGGGCTCAGGGCCTCGGTAACCTTGGTTTCACAGCCACGGCAGGTCATCGATTTGATGTCCACTACCGCACGTCCCGCTGGAAGAGAATCTGCGAATACGGGAGCCAGGCAGAGAAGGAGGAAGAGCATGAGCAAAGAGTTGGATGGGGACTCTAAATACAGAGGTGGTAGTGAAGTATCACAGACTAGAGGAGGGGGCGCTTGGGACCCGAACAATAGAATGGTTTGTTCGGGCTAGGCATTCCAGTTGAAGCAGAAGTCGTGGGGTCAACAGGACTCGTTGTTTTCGGGTGAGAACATGCTGCCGCCGGTGGGCTCAAGTGACTGGCTCGCTTTCTTTGCGAGTAGTGCAGGAGCGTGGGCGCAGAGGAGTAGGTATGGTAGGGGTCCCTGCTGTTGAAGAGTCCATGCGCTGGTTTGTTCTGTCTTTATTGTGTATTGGGATGGCGTGTTTTCCCCGCCTGGTGGCCCCGCCCAAGCCGGGAGATACGGGCTTGCTCCCGGACACGGCCGCCGACACGGGGCCTCAACCCGATGACACCAGCGTGGACACCCACCTGGATACCGCCAGGGATACGGCTCTCGATACAGACCCGGTGAATCCGCCTGCGGGTTGGGTTGGGCTGGCAGCCGGTGAAAGGCACACCTGCGCACTGAACTCGGAGGGTGCGGTGACCTGCTGGGGCATGTCTCAGGTGGGAGACACCGAAGGAGTGCTTTCTCCGCCGGAGGGGGTGGTGTTCCGGCAGATCAGCGCGGGCAAGGACTTCACCTGTGGGTTGAGTGACCAGGGCCAGCTTGTGTGTTGGGGCGAGAACAACAATCAGCAATCGTCACCCCCACCTGTGGGGCAGTGGGTGGCGGTAGATGCAGGGAAGGAGTTTGCCTGCGGGCTGGAGGCCGGGGGCTTTCAGGCCCACTGTTGGGGGCGAGACAACCATGATCAGACGCTGGCCACGAGCGGGTCCTATACGCAGGTCAGTGCTGGCAAGGAGCATGCCTGTGCGGTGCGGCGTGATGCCGAAGTGGTGTGCTGGGGAAACGACGGTCAAGATCGAACCGCTGCTGATCCAACGCCCGCCAAAGTGGTTTCAGCGGGCGAAAAGCACGCTTGTCTCCTTGCGACAGGGGGCGAGTTGGTGTGTTGGGGGGAGGACAATGACGGGCAGGCCTCACCCCCTTCGGGGCTGTACAAAGACCTGCGGGTCGGGGACAAGTTTGGCTGTGCCACGGATGCGGTCACCACAGAGATTACCTGCTGGGGAAAGAACGAGAAGGGCCAGACTGGCGCTCCTTCTGGACTGGCTTTCGAGGTGTTCGATACAGGAAGGAAACACGCATGTGGGATTAGCGGAGAGCAGATTCACTGCTGGGGCGATGACGGTGAAGGGCAGTCGAGCCCGCCGTTCTAGCCGGGTGCCGTTTCCTGGTTGAGCTCAGAAATTTGTGGTGAGAGCGAGTCCTTGGGTGTCTGGGCCTACCCAGGGCATAAGCGCTATGGGG
>JAYZDK010000233.1:0-5357 GCA_036337845.1 Myxococcota bacterium
GCCAACCCATGTTGGCTCACAAGGCCTCCTATGAAGGAGAAATCACGGCAGAAGCCATTGCAGGACACCCGGCACACAAGGACGCCAAGACCGTCCCAGCCGTGGTGTTCACCGACCCCGAGGTTGCAACAGCAGGAATGATGGAGCACGAAGCCAAAGCGGCCGGTCACAACATCAAGGTCGGCAAGGTTCCGTTTGCCGCCATTGGACGGGCACTGACAACAGGCGAAACCGATGGGTTCATCAAGGCCGTGCTGGATGCAGAAGACGACCGTGTACTAGGCGTCACGATCGTCGGGGCACACGCATCCGACCTCATTTCCGAAGCCGCTTTGGCGATTGAGATGGATGCAGAGGCCTTGGATATCGGTCTCACCATTCACCCGCACCCCACCTTGGCCGAGGGCGTAATGGAAGCTGCCAAGCACGCCATTGGTCAGGCCATTCACGTGGGAAACAAGTAGCGCGGCCCTCGCTGCTTCATCGGTTTTGCCCAGGAATTGCCGTGAACCAGGTTGCAGCTCACCAGGGTATACATTATGTATACATTGGCTGGCACGTTGGAAATTGAATCCTCGGAGTTTCTTCCATGTTTTCGATCCTGTTTCTCGCATGCACCACGCCTCCCGCGGATGAGGCGCCGCCCACCTGGCACAACGATGTCGCCCCCATCGTGGACGCGTATTGTGCAAACTGCCATACCGAGGGCAACTATGGGGGCTTTGATCTGAGCGACTACGAAACCGCCCACAGCATGGCCGAGGCCATTCGAATCAGTGTTGTGGATCGGGCCATGCCGCCTTGGATGGCCGACTCCAGCTGCAATGACTACCAGTACGACTTGAGCCTGACCGACGCGCAAATCGACACAATCGCCGATTGGGTAGAGGCTGGAGCCCCAGAAGGGGAACCGAGCGCAGCCCCCGAACCAGCCGAAGCGCCCGAAGAACGTACGCTGTCTCGCGTGGACAAAGTGATCGAAATGGAGGCCCCATACACACCGGTGAGCTCTCCAGACGAATACCGCTGTTTCGTGCTGGACTGGCCCTACGAGGAAGATCTCTATGTCACCGGGTTTTCCCTGAATCCGGACAACACCAACGTGGTCCACCACGGAATCGCATTTATTCTGGAGCCCGAGCTTGCCGAAGAAGCACTCGCACTGGACGCGGCCGATGATGGCCAGGGTTACGAGTGCTTCGGTGGGCCGGGGGTGGCGGAGGCCCAGGACATCTCGTGGCTGGGTGCATGGGCACCTGGAGGCGCCGCTGGCGACATGCCGCCGGGCACGGGGATTGGCGTAAGCGCGGGGTCGAAGATCGTTCTCCAGGTCCACTTCAATGTACAGACCAGTGGCGCTTCACCTGCCCAGGTTCAGTTGGAGCTGATGGTTGAGGAGTCTGTAGAGAAGCCTGCAATGATTCAGCCTTGGGCGGACCCCAGCTGGCTTCTGGGCGAGGCCATGCCAATCCCCGCGAACACGGACAACGTCACGCACGACTTCTCCTATACGCTGAGCAGATCCAACTTCAACATCCACTACACGTCGCTGCACATGCACACCCGTGGGGTCGCGGCTCGATTCTGGAAAACAGATGCCGATGGCAACGAGACCTGCCTGCTGGATATCCCCAACTGGGACTTTGACTGGCAGCGCTCCTACATGTTCCAAGAGCCCATCGAGACCAATCCAGGGGACACCCTCACCGTGGAATGCACCTGGGACAATCCCACGGACGACACCATCTACTGGGGAGACAACACCACAGACGAGATGTGCCTGGCCACCATGTACATCACCACACCCTGAGCCCCACCATCGCAGCAGTTAGACTGTCTGATGGGCATCCGAAGCTGGCTGGAAGGCTACACACTCTACCCCGCTCCTCGCATCGGGCGGGCCGCACTCGCCGTCCAGGCTCGTGAATCCGAAGCGCTCGAAACCAGGCTCGTTGCAGAGGATGGAACCGAGCTCTATGGCTGGTGGATGCGAGGAGGCAATACACGAGCCGTCCTGTACTTCAGCGGCAACCGGAGCTCCGTGGGCGCGAACCCACAGCGCTATGCGAGGCTGCGCGATGCAGGTTTCGATATCCTGCACGTCAACTACCGTGGCTATCCCGGTAGCGGTGGCCGCCCGAGCGAACCAGGACTTCGCATGGATGCCCGAGCCGCATGGAAGGAAATCACCCGGGTGTTTCCTCCAGAACGCGTACTTGTACTGGGAAGTTCGCTGGGAGGAGGCGTGGCCATGGGCGTAGCTTCAGAGTTTGAACCCGGCGCACTCGTTCTGATGAACACATTTCACTCGGCCAGGCGCGTCGCTTATGAAAACAATCCCGCATGGCTGGTTCGAGGATTCATGGTCAGCAAACTGGACTCCTCAATCCTGGCGCCAAAGGTGACCTGCCCTACCCTGCTACTACACGGCGAAGAAGACGACCTGATTCACCCCAAGCACGCAGAAGACCTCTCCCAGTGCTTTGCAACAGCGCCTCAGTTGCTGTTTGTGCCCGGAGCCAATCACCGCACCGACCTCTTGAACCACCCACCCGCCTGGAAAGCCTTCTTAGAGGTCTGCGCCCACCTACTCCCAGAACATCAACTCGAGACCGTGCCTCCAGCAACCTGAGCCAACTCTCTGAACCAGCGCCCCGCAGCCTCAGCACGCCCCTCAAACGTCGATGTACCCCACACCACAACAAGTGTTCTCGTGGTACCCCCATGGGTCTTGGTACGCTGGGAGTCCTTCACCGCATTGGCACAAGGCCCCGCGGAGTCGTGCAGACAGAGCAGCCCGCCCACATCGATCTGCTGCCCAGAAGCGTTGAACACATACGTCGCCTCAGGGTCCGCCAATCCAATACGAAATGAACCGTTCGCCCGGTCTGAGTCCACCACGCTGATCGGCAGGCCCGAGTGGAGCGAGACCGCGTTGCAAATGTCCACGACCACATTGATCGAGGAAAGAAACCCACCGTCTGAAGCCTTGACGAGGTACTCCGATGCTGGTTTGGAGCGCCCTGTGGGCTTGAAGCCTCCCACACGCAACAGGTCCCGAACCGCAGCACGCACAGACTCACTGCGAACCAACGGCGCCTCTGTATCCAGCCCGAACAGCTTCAGAATCGATTCCGGCGTGGAGTATTGCTCAAGGGTCTGCGGCCAATGCAACTCAAAGACATCCGCCTCGAGAAGTGGATGTTCGTCGAGCGTCACACCCATTGCTGACGACGCCGCCCAAGAACACAAAGCCCCAACAGCACCCACCAGCCAGGACTGGAATTCTCCGTACTGCTACAACCACACCCCAGTCCACGCTCACTGGGATCGATGTCCCCCGTGTCTTCCCAGGTGTCTGCGCTGATGGCTTGGACTTCCCAATCGTAGGAGAACCCCCGCTGGGACTGGGTCAGTGGAGACACCACCAGCCAGGCCGAGTCGTGACTTCCATAGTCGGTAAGCACGCCATCCCCCTCTCCGGCCTCAATAGAGAGCTTCTGAACACGCTCCACCTCTCCATCTCCCGTACCAACCAACAACACCGTCCAGTCCTGATCCGGGTCACCGGCAAAAGACACCCGAAGATCCGGGGCGGCCGAGGTCGCTGTCGACGTGCTGATTTTCACAAAGTTCTGCCCATAACCCTGAGGCCGATCACCGGATTCGTTGCCTCCCGCTGCTGGCAGGGAACCCACGGTCTGTTGAACGTCCACCTCCGGATAGGACTGGCCCGACTCATAGGCCATCACCGTATTCGCCGCGATGAAGCTGTCAAAGATGTCCTCCAAGACAATGTCCTGACTCTCCAGGGCATCTCCAATCCAGTAGTCGTAGTAGCTCCCCGGTACAGCCTGGCCGGCAACCCAGAGATTCTGAATCAGCTCCGGACCCCCCACCTGTTCATCGAGGAAAAAGTTGAAAATCGACATCCCATACATGTGCATAAAGACGTCGTAGTCCTCTTGAGAAGAAGCATTCAGCGCGATGTGAGGCGCGTCGGCATACCCGGTGACATACATCGCCCACCAGTCATGGCTCGGGAAGACATACTCCTGAATCCAGGTGGCCGTCGCCTCCCAGAACCAGGGCTCGTGGGCCATGCCATAGGCATATTGAATAGCGTGATTAAGCTCGTGCGCTCCCATGTCTTCGAACCAATCGCTGTTGCCAGAAAAACTGCCCTGGCCAGCGACAATGTAGGGCATGTAGCCCCCGTCACACTGCTCCGCGTAGGTGAAGGCACCCTGGTAGTTCATCTCCGAGATGTAGGCGAGCACCAGGTACTCGTCGGACTTGGACGGTGGGCGCCAGCCCATCTGTTCAATCTCTACATCCCAGGATTTTTCCAGTGCATCCGCCCAGGCCTGGGCCTTGGCTTCCGACACATTGGCCTGATCCCACTCCACCGAGAAGTGCTCGGTGACAATCCGCTGCGGTTCATAGCCAGAGACTCCAGCCTCGTAGCCTTCGCAAGTGGCCACCACCCCCGAGTCCGTCACGCAATCAGCGGCCTCCCGGCACGCTTCCGTGGTGAGCACCCCATCGATGGCACATCCCCCCATGACTTCCTCGACTCCCTCCTCCCAGTCACGGCCCGCCCCTACAGGCCGGCTGGTCGTAAAGCACGAAACCTCCGCATGATCACTGGGAGGCCTTGGGGGACGCTGAGCTACCGGGTCCAGCCAGTCCGTCTTCCAGGGAGCAATCGCAGCGGTCATCCGTTCGCGCTGCTGCGGCGTAAAGTTTTCCCAGTTCTCCTTGAGCTTCGGCAGCAGGCCCGTTGCACAGGAAAAAATCGGCCGCCGAGCCTGGGCTTGGACGTCGAGAGCACTCGGCTCGAAGTGCATCAGATACGACTGCCAGAGCTCAGCAGTGAACGCTTCCACCCCGGGTTCCACAACAGCAGAAGGCGGAGCGGCGAGAACGGTTCCCAAAAAAATAAACAACATGACGTCCACGAGTTTAGCCGCCGCGACCCATCACAGCGAGAGATCGTATAAGACATGTTCATGAGTGCATGCTTCATTGCGATCGAAGGACTGGATGGTTCTGGGGGGACCACCCAGGTCAGTAAACTCTGTGCCGCCTTGGGGGCCCATGCCACAGCAGAGCCCTCCACCGGGCCCGTTGGACAGCTCATCCGCCAGACCCTGCGCAACGAAGTTCCGCTCGGCGACGGTGTTCTGCCGCTCTTATTTGCCGCCGATCGTACCGATCACCTCGCCCGAGAAATCGAGCCGCTACTCGCTGAGGGCAAGATCGTCGTCAGCGATCGCTACTATGCGTCTTCACTCGCATACCAATCACTCGTGGCCCCCTTAGGCGAGGTGGCCCGGCTCAACGCCAGCTTCCGC
>JAYZDK010000234.1:0-5411 GCA_036337845.1 Myxococcota bacterium
GACTGGAGGAAGCAGAGAAGGCGTACCGAAGCCTTGTGGCCGATGACCCCTGAGGGTCTGACGCGAGAAGACGTAGTCGCCGGACTGCAGTGTGAGCGACGTCTGCACCTACAGTGGCAGACCCGCACAACAGCCAATCCCAAGACCTCCAGCCAAAGCCGCGTTCGAGAAGCAGCCTTTCTGCGTTTTCCAAATGGCCAGGCCTTAGAGGGCGACTTCAATCAGCGCCAATTGGCCACAGAAGCCGCGCTTGAAACACCAGGCCCCTGGGCATTGTTTGGAGCCTGTGCCCAGCACGCCGGCGTTCAGATACAACCCGACATCCTCTATAAAACCTCAGCCAACGAGCTTGGAGTTTTCACAATCCGCAAGAGCGCGTCTATCAAGCGCACCACCTACTATGACCTCGCCGTGGAGGTCTGGGTTCTGCGAGGTTGTGGGCAAGCCCCATCTTCAGCACGGGTACTCCACATCAACTCCGAATATTGCCGGGAAGACCATGGGCTCGATCCCAACCAACTGTTCCACTCCGTAGAGGCCCTTCCCTTTCTGGAAGGTCGCGTCTCCGAAGTGGACTCCCAGATCGGTCCCTTGAAGGAACCCACGCTCCGCTCAGTGGCTCCCGAGGTCTCGGTAGGCCCCCACTGCAAGAGCCCATCCCGGTGTCCTTTTCTCAACGACTGCTCACCGAACGCAGGTGCATTTCATGTCAGCAGACTGCCTCACGGCAATCGGCTAGCCCAACGGCTACCCGATTCCGCCATTGAAGACATTCGCGCCATTCCGATGCCAACCCGCATGAGCCCACTCCAGAAACGAGCCCTGTCCTGCATACAGAAAGGAGAGGACTGGGTGGGGCCTGGCCTGGAAAGCACCCTCCAGAACGTCCAATTCCCTTTGGGCTACTTGGACTTCGAATCCGTTGCCCCTGCAGTACCCCTGCATGCCCAAACTCATCCCTACCAGTCTCTGCCAACCCAATGGAGCCTCCACATACAGCGCCAGGACGGCCAACTCACTCACCAGGAGTTCATTCACGATCACAACAGCGACCCCAGAAAAGCGTTTGCCGACTCCTTGCTCGAGGCTGTGAGTGAAGTGGGATCCCTTGTGGTTTACTCACCCGCCGAATCACGGGTTCTAAAAGCCCTGGCCGAGCAGTTTCCCGAGCACACAGAAGCCCTCGAGGCTGTACGAGCAAGACTGTACGACCTGTTGGCTGTCATTCAGCGACACTACTACCACCCCGACTTCAACGGCACATTCACCCTCAAGCGAGTGCTTCCAAGCCTGGTAGACGATCTGAGCTATGACGATCTCGAGATTCGAAACGGCGCCATGGCAGCCCAACGATACCCCGAGCTCATCCTATCCAAACCACAGACCGACTTTCACCGTTCCCTCCGACATTCCCTGCTCCGATACTGCGAGCGGGATACCCTGGCCTTGGTGCGAATCCGCCAGGCACTATTGGAGCGCTGTAAGCATTCTCCGCACTAAGCGGTACAACCCATGGAAGAATGGACCTCATGTCGAGATTTCGAATCCGAAAAAAGCTGAAAGGACTGTTGGGGAGCTCCCCACAAGAAATCGTGCGACACGAGATCACCTATCTTCTGCCGGATGGCACCGAACAGAAGCTCATGGCGGAGGAACACTACTCCCTGCTCATGGCGGCCGACGCCAACAACATCACCATCAGCACAGGCCGTAGGGCGGGCGGAACCTGTCCAGACGGCCTCTGTGGCCTCTGTCGTGTCCAGGTCGTCGAGGGTACCGGTCTCAGCGTCTTGAGTGAGTATGAACAAAAGGCCATGGATGACCAGGTCGCTGGCACCCCTCACGAAGGCCGCAATAGAGAACCCGGCCTCCCCCTGGAGCCTGGCACGAGACTGGGCTGTCACACCAAGATCCGAGGCCCGGGTGCGGTCGTACAGATTCCCGCGCTCTTCGACCCCGAATCCATTTCTGGCGAAACGGCTGAGGCTTGAAATACACTCGTTTGCTCGGAACCCTGCCGGTTGTGGCATTCGGCAGTCTGCTGCCCCTGGCATGTTCCAAGGAAACACCAGAACGGCCGAATATCGTGTTGATCACCCTCGACACGACCCGTGCAGATGTCATGGGTGCCTACGGCGGTAATCCACAAGCCACACCCGCATTCGACGCTCTTGCCGCAGAAGGACTTCTTCTGGATCGTGCCTACACGGTGACTCCGTTGACCATCCCTGCGCACTCTTCACTCTTCACCGGACTGTGGCCGCCTCGTCATGGGGTTCGAGACAACGGAGACTTTTTCCTCAGCGAAGGTGCCGACACCCTCGCAGAGCAACTGTTGGCTCAGGGCTATGACACCATGGCCTCGGTGTCCGCTCAGGTCACCAGCCATCACTGGGGATTTGCACAAGGTTTCAACGCATTTTTTGACGACATGGGGAGTAGCCAAGAAACCCAAGCCAATCGTTGGAAAGTGGAACGTCCTGGGGAGTCCGCCATGGATGACGCCGTGGCTTGGCTGGCAGAACGAACATCCCCCACCCAACCCTTTTTCGCCTGGATTCACCTCTTCGACGCTCACCACCCCTATGTCCCTCCGGAGCCCTACAAGAGTCGTTTTGCAGGGAAGCCGTATCTGGGCGAAGTCGCCACAGCCGACGCACAACTCGGGCGCCTGGTCCGCTGGCTGGAGAACAATCAGGAGTGGGACAACACCTGGATCGTGGTAACAGCCGATCACGGAGAAGCACTCGGCAGCCATGGCGAGTCTACGCACGGCGTACTCCTCTACGACCCCACCATACGAGTCCCCTTGGTTATTCGGCCCCCAGGCGGACTCGACGAGCCTGTACGATCCTCGGTTCCAGCCAGTTTGGTAGACATCTCCCCCACGCTGCTCAATGCTGCTGGCATAGAGGTCCCAGGCGGCCTCGACGGTCAAGACCTCTGGCCACTATCCATCCACAACGACACGTCGAACGAGACACGCACAGTGTACGCAGAATCTCTGTATGCCTGGCACCACTACGGCTGGGCTCCTCAACGAGCCCTGGTAACGCCCACCCACAAGCTGATCGATTCCACCACAGATGAGCTCTACGAGAAGTCCGATGTCCAGGAGGCTCAAGACCTCGCGCCCGTTGAGACCCAAACCACTGAAGCCCTGGCGAATCAACTCGAATTACTGACGCAGGCCATGGAACCGCTAGAGTCCGCATCCGACCGGGTGGTGCTCAGTGCGGAGCGTATCGCACAGCTCGAAGCTCTTGGCTACGTGGCCAGCGACCCGCCACCGGAGGCAGCGGTCCAGGACGGGCCCTTGCCAGACCCCAGATCTCGATTACCGCTCCTAAAACAAGCCCAAGGCGCCCGGAAGTCATTTCAAGCCGGGGATCTCAAAGGCGCTCTAAAGCAAATCGAAGCCGTCCTGGCCATCGACCCCGGACTGGTGGAGCTTCGAACTCTGCAAGCCAACGTGCTGTCTCGTATGGGCCGCATTCCCGAAGCCATCGCCACACTTGAAGCCGCCGAGGCGACGCGTCCCTCCAGCGCTACACGTTCCGCCATGGGGCGTTTGTGGCTCTCCACAGACCCCTCGGCTGCAGCAGACCTGCTAGCAAATGCACTCGAAAAAGATCCCTACGTAGAATCCAGCTGGATTCACTACCTCCATGCCCTGCTTCTTTCCGGCCGAATCGACCTTCTGGAGCAGGAAGCCACTCGAGCCCTGAGCCTCCTTCCCAAGCTACCGGAAGCCAGTGGAATGCTCGGTATTGCCCGCGCCGCACGAAACGACCTCGCAGGCACCGAAGACCTTCTCAAGCGCTCTTTGGCCGCGCGCCCAATCCAGCCCTTTGTCAGCGAAGCACTCGCGCGTATCGAGCGCAAAAGAGGCGATGTGGTCAGCGCTGAAGGCCACCTGGTAGACGAGGTCCGGTACAATCCCCCGGCTTTGTCAGCTCGAAGATCCCTGGTGGAAATCTACGCAGAACAGCGTCGATATGCCGAACAACTTGAACAACTTCAAGCCATCGAGGCCGTCGAACCGCCCAGCCAGTTGACATCGCATTCCTCCGCACAAGCCCTCTTCAATCTGGAGCGCTACGAGGAGGCTCACGAACGCACTCTGGAGTGTCGGCAACTGGCACCGAGCTACCCCGGCTGCGCATTACTGGCAGCAAACATCCTCAAGAAGCTCGGTCAAGACGAGCAGGCAGCCACCGCATTCGAGACCGCCAAAGATCTCGCTCGCGCCCAAGGCATACCCATCGGCGAATGATTACTCGGTGATCGTTCCCGAACCTTCGGAGGAGTACAACACATCGGTAATCTCGTAGGAGGTGACCCCTGCTTGTTCAAGCGTCAGATTGGGGTCTGCATCCGCATCCACTGTGAGCTTGTACTCAGCAACATCACCGGCGCAGTTACCATAGTTCTGCACAATGATCTCATAGGTTCCAGCGGTGGCAGTCAGCGTACCCGCGGGGCAGTCATACTTCGGGGGCGGGAAGGTACAGGCAAAGCTGTCATCCGCTCCAAAGATACTGCAGCCAGCCGAATCATTGACCACGAACCACGGGTCAAAGGTTGTGGCATCAGCCACTGTATCCACAGTGATGGTCACATCGCCATCCGCCGCCAGCGTGACACTGTAGACGTCTACCGTGCCCTGCCCTTCTTCTGTGCAATCCAAAGAACCAGTGGCCTCGTAGGCTCCGCCACCTGCAGCTTCCAGCGCTACGCCACTGACACCGTCACCCACCGTGCAGTCCTCATCGATGTAGAAGTACTCCACATCCTGGTCGGTGAACTCACTGGACCAGGCAATGTCATTTCCTGTCCGAGAGAAAGAAGCCCCTTCCGAGCCATCGTAGCTTGAAGGGTTCCAGTAGGGCCCGTAGGAGGCGCCATAGTCGGTGTAGTTGATCGTATAGCCAAAGAGAAACGCGTTGCCGTACGAGCCGTAGTATCCGGCGTAGCTCTCCGCGTGGGCCATGTGCAGGTCGATGGCAATGCCCTCGCCCACATCTGCTGGGTCCAGATACCAGGTCAGGAACGTGTCGAGAGAACAGTTGTCGGGCGAGCGGCTATCTACCGTCGCCTCGATGTCGAACGCAAAATCACAGCCACTGCAGTCCCCGGTGTACTTGGTCCCAGCCAAGCTCACCGTACTCTCGCAGGTGGGGTTTCCCTCCACGCTCGCCGTGTAGGCCACGCTGCCAGCAAAGCTCGAGGGCCAGGTAGCCGAAAGATCGTCGTCGTCATCCGTATCGGCATCGGCGTCGGCATCGGCATCGGCATCCGAATCGGGTACGCAGTCGTCACCGTCGAGATGGGTACCCTCCTCGCAATCATCCGCCAACTTGCCGCCGCCAAGGCAACCCACCAACCCAACAAACGACATCGATAGAACA
>JAYZDK010000235.1:0-9886 GCA_036337845.1 Myxococcota bacterium
GTGAATGGATAGTCCGCCACCTTGGGGCGCGCGTTGGAGATTCTCGAAATCAAGGTGGATTTTCCAGCATTGGGAAAGCCCAACAAGCCCACATCAGCGAGCAATTTCAACTCCAACCGAACCCGTAACTCTACCGGCTCGCCACCAGGCTCGGACTTTCGGGGGGCCCGGTTGGTGGACGACTTGAAATGGATATTCCCATGTCCGCCACGCCCCCCTCTACACACCACTGCGGTCGCACCATCCACATCAAGGTCGGCAATCTGTGCTCCCCCAGCAAGGTCGTAGACCACAGTCCCCACAGGAACCTCGACAATACGGTCCTCACCGCAAGCACCAGTCATACCCTTGGTGCCACCGCCACCACCCTTCTTGGCGCTATAGACCCGCCGGCCCCGCAAATGCTGCAGCGTGTTCAGCCGATGACAAGCCACCAAGACCACATTGCCACCCCGGCCTCCATCGCCCCCATCCGGGCCACCCCGAGGCACAAATGGCTCGCGACGAAACGAAGACATACCCGGCCCCCCGTGTCCGGAAATGCAGGTAATCTCGACTTCATCCAGGAAGCGCATCAGCGGCTCCCCTCAAGTGGGCTTGAAACGCCTATTCGGCGTAAACCGAAATGCGCTTCTTTCCACCGCGGAAAGTCTCGTAGCGCACGCGGCCGTCAATCAGCGAAAACAAGGTCCAGTCACGACCAATCCCTACGTTTTCACCGGCATGGAAACGCGTTCCCAGCTGACGAACAAGGATATTGCCTGCCAGAACGCTCTGTCCGTCGCCCTTCTTGACTCCCCGATACTGGGGATTCGAGTCGCGACCGTTTCGGGTAGAACCCTGGCCTTTTTTGTGTGCCATGGGGACTCCTAGGCCTCAATGGCCGTGATTTCAAGGGTGGTATGTGAGTGCCGGAACCCACGAATCTTACGATAACGCTTACGGGGTCGGTACTTGTAAGTGATAACTTTGTCGCCCAACTCGTGAGACACGATCTTGGCCCGGACCTTGGCGCCCTTCACAGTGGGCTCTCCGATCTTCACGGACTCGCCGGCGCCCACAAGAAGCACCTCGTCGAGCACAGTCTCCTCACCAACTTCGGCCTCGAGACGGTCCACTTGGAGGTGGTCGCCCTCGGAAACCCGATATTGACGACCAGATGTCTTGATTACTGCATACATGGGATGCTCCCCAATTCAGTGGCGCACAGGAGACCACCTGTGCACAAGTCGCACGCATTTAGGGGGTTGAGAGCAGCCTGTCAAGGTAAACGAGCCTAACGAACGCGCTGTCCCAGCAAGATTCTGAGTGAATCAAGCTCCTTCTGAACCTCTTCTGCATCGATATTCCGATAGCGTTCCGGAAGCATCCTGCGAGAACTGGCCTCAAAAACGGCCAACATCTCCATGAAAGCCAGCATTCGGGTATCCCGGGAAGGAATGACGTCCTGAACTGCGCTTGTAAGATCCGCCTGACTCAGTGATGTTCGACCATCTCGCCCAGCCAACCCTGCGGCAGCCAACAACACGGCCTCGATTTCCGCGGCCGAATACCCCTCGGTGCCAGACACCAGTTCATCGAGACGCATCGACTCCGGAACATCCAACTTGTTCTTTCGAATCAAAGCGCGAAGGATTGCCTCTCGTTCTATAGGGCTCTCCGGAAAGAAAAAGGGAATCTTCAAATCGAATCGCCCGGGACGTTTCAGATCGGTATCAAGCTTGTCCGGACGATTGGTCATCAACAAAATCACCACGCGCCCACGATGCGTGGTGTCAGACATGAACTCCTTGAGGCGAGCGATGACCCGTGAGTTCGTCCCGCCATCGCTCTCCCCCCCCGCAGACAACGAGCGGTCTGCCTCGTCGATAATCAACAAGACGTAGCCCAAAGCCTCCACCACCTGGAGCACCTTCTCCAGGTTCGCCTCTGTGGAGCCTACCCACTTCTCACGAAAGTTCTTGAACTTGATACAAGTCAGCCCTGACTCTCCCGCAAAAGCCTCCGCCACGTAGGTCTTTCCAGTGCCCATGGGTCCAACGAAGATGATTCCCATGGGAACCTGATTTCGACGACCCGACTTGATGGCTGCGGCAATTCCCATCAGGTCGGCCTTGATTCCCTCCATCCCACCCACATGCTGAAAATCATGTGTGGGAGCAACAAACTCGACCAGACCACTACATTCCTGCTCGATAATCGCTTTCTTTCGCGCAGATACCGTCTGAAATGTAATGGCAGTACCGGATTGGTCTGCTTGTCGACACAACCCCCGAATATGGACCAGGGAGAGGCCACCGGTATGCTCGGCCAGCACATCCTCTCCCAGAGAAGCCTCGTTGGATTCACGCCCCAATCCGGAAATGTAGGCTCCGCGTTCTTCCACTGTGGGAAGCTGAATCTCAATGGGTACCAGTTGGGCGGATGAAACCAGCCGCCTCTGAAGATCACTGAGATGCTGAGTCACCATCAACACCAGGTTGTCCGTGCGCTGAAGAACCGGATCGGTAGTCCATCGCTGCAGCGTGACAAGGTTTGATTTATCAGCCTCACCCATAAACGACAGGTCTGCATTGGGGACCAGTGTTTCCACGTAGTCCAACACCACCGCAACTCCACCATCCGTACTGACAATCAGGTCCTCGATAACCCCCAGAACGTCATCCGAATTCTTAGGCAGGGCATCGAGCTCACGCTCTCCATCCAGCGCCCTCCGAGTGTTCACAGCCCTCAACGCAGCCCCCGACATCTTCTTGTCGGCAAACCGCAACCCCTCCGAACAGTTGTAGTTGAGTACAATCTCCTTGGAACGCCCCAGGAAACGCTCCAAGAACATACTCAACGGCAGGTACTCAAACTCTCCAGGGGCTGTTTGCCAGGGAAAGAGATCTCGAACGTTGCCGTGCAGCAAGAACACACTGGCTTCACCTGCCAGATATCGGGAGCGAAGATCCTCCGCCCAACTCGGCAACAATTGATTTTCAGACATCGACCCCACCAAACTCAGGTGGCACCAATATCCAAATCAACCGTAGAAGCTGCAGCCGGCTCCCAAGAACCCTCGCTAATGGTCGGGTCCTGAAGCAATTCAAATAGCGTCTCCAAGCGCCGCCCCATCTCGCTCGCCGTCTGCTCAAGGCGAGCCAACCGCTGATTCAACTCTTCGGTAGACCCGCGTGTGGGCTCCTCGCTCTCGGAAAGGGGATTCGCCTCCATGGCCTCAAGAGACTCTGCAATCTCAGCCAACTCACCGTGGGGACCATCAATGTCGTCCACCCGCTCTTCAAGCAACTCCACCCGACGGCCCTCGCCATCCAACTCCTTCATGCGCACCTGGAGTTCTTTGACAAGAGCCTCCAACTCCTGGACACGTCCGGTTTCAAGACCCTCCACCCGACAAACCAAACCTTCAATCGCCGTCTGAAGTTCGACCGCCTGCGGACCAGTGCGGAGCTCCTGACAATACTCTTCCAGCTTGTCCAATCGACCAATCGCACGACGAGTCCTGCGATCCAGACAGATAATCCCACCGATCACCGGTACTCGAGGCGCCGTTTCTTCCTCAACCGCACCCCGCCGCACAACACAGACAGATGCCCACCTGGGTCCAGCGTTGAAGTAGTCCGGACTGATGGGTGACTCCAAGCCCAGCACTACACTGAAAAACCCTCCCGGATTGACCTGCACCGAACCGTGCTCTTCCGACCAGCAAGAACGCTTGATCCGCTGGTCCGAGTGCAGCGCGAAGCGAAGATCGTAGCTCCCCGGAGGCGCCGGGCGACCATCCCGACGCGCAAGTCTCCCGTGATACTCAATCCCGGAAACCAGGGGTCCCATTTGCCTATACTCCAACGCCCTTCCTGGGCATCAACGGACAGATAAAGCCTACGTGTGCCGAGGGTTTGCTGTCAATCCACGAAGCCCATACCATCCCGGTATGCCCATTCAAAGGCCATCCTTCAACCCCGACCCCGACTCCACGTGACGGCGCGCACAGTCAGAGTTCCCAGCGCGAGATAGACTCTCTGCATGCGATTCGTATCTCCATTCGTATCCACAGTAGGTGGATTGACTACCAAGGTTCGTGACATTGGCCGCATGCGCGAAGTCGCAAGGATCCTGATCAGCCACGGAATGGGCATCCTCGTTGCAAACGTGGACATTCCTGGAATGGGAGGTGTCAGGACACAAACGTTCGAATCCAATCCGGAGCGAGTCAGCAAAGCACTCCAGGAACTCGGGCCCACATTCATCAAGTTCGGCCAGATTCTCTCCACACGCGGAGACGTCATTCCGGCCGCGTACCTCGAGGCTCTACAAGGACTCCAAGACGAGGTCTCCCCACTGCCATTCAGCGAAATCGAAGAACAACTCCAACTCGAACTCGGAGTCGCCTGGCGATCTCGGCTCGCCGAGTTTGATGTGGAGCCCATCGCCACAGCCTCCATGGCGCAAGTCCACCGAGGAATTCTGATGGGCGGGCGAGAAGTCGTCTTCAAAATACGCAGACCCGGCATCCTGAAACAGGTGAAATCAGACCTGTCCATTCTCCAAGTGCTCGCAAAGCGAATGATCGTGGAGTACCCGAACACCACCTATTTCGACCCAGAAGGGATTCTCCGCGAGTTCGAACGTGCCCTCGACAGCGAAATGGACTTCGCCCAAGAAGCTTCGAACATTCGTCATTTCGAAGAGATGTTCGCCAGCGATCCCACTGTGCGGATTCCTTCCGTGGTCGACGACCTGACCACATCCGCCGTGCTCTGTATGGACTACCTCGACGGAGTACGCATTCGAGACGCTCGTTCCGCCGGGTTCAATATGCCCTTGATCGGGCAGCGATATCTCGACCTGAACTACCGCATGTTGCTTGAGTACGGGTTCTTCCACGGAGACCTTCACCCCGGCAATGTCCTGGTGCTTCCAGGAGACATCATCGGATTGCTGGATTTCGGAATGACCGGGCGACTCACCCGAGACATGCGCAACGATCTGGTCTCCATGATCTTTGCGCTGGAACGGGGCGACTTCCGCACAGTGGCCCGTATTTTCTATGACAACGGCATCAAAATAGGACGGGTTGACTATCCAGCCTTTGAGCGAGACGTCGTCGACCTGATCCACCGGAACTGGCATGGAAGCATCCAAGACCTGCAGGTAGGACACTTTCTTACCGATCTGGCTCAAGGTGCGATTCATCACCGTGTGCGAACCCCACACTCATTCACCATGTTCTTCAAGGCCTTGTTGACTACCGAGGGACTCGCGAAATCGCTGATCCCCGAGGTAGACCCACTGGCTGCAGCACGACCCTATGTGGAACGGCTGGTGGCGGAGCGATTCTCCCCTCAACGAATCAAGGAAGACCTCTTCTACAACGTGGTCACCGCCAACTCTCTTCTCAACCGCCTCCCCACCACTCTGTCCCAGTTCATGGATGACCTGGACCAGCAACGACTACACATCAACGTAAACCTGCAGGAACACGAAGAGAGCCGTGAATCCGCTCGAAATCGAGACCGACTTCTGGTTCACACGATGGTGGGCTGCACGTCACTCATCTGTGGAACCGCCTGTCTGTTTGTTCCAGGCCCCACGATTCTGGACCAGCCCGCGCTGGTATTGCTGTTTTATTTTGGTGCCTTGGTGGCCTGGCTACGCGCTTTTGTCGGCATGCGCGACAAGCACTAGCCAGCAGTCAGCAACGCCGCAGCCACTTCGACACGAAACGCCGTGGACTCCATGCTGTAGAGAGGCGTCAAAAGCTCCACCGCGGACGGGCCACCGATCACACCCAAGAGCCGAATGGCCTCTCGAACCACCACATCTTCGGTGTCCTCAAGCGCCTCCGCGGCCTGTTCGAGCGCTCTCTTTTCCAGCCGACGCTTTTCCGTACCGAGGTGGCGGTCTAAAGCGATTCGTCCTCTCAGGGCCCAGAGAGATTGAACCCGCACCTCCCTGTCTGCATCCACCAACAAATCGAACGCCACCGATGGACTCTCTCGTCCCCAGCGTACCTGCACCAATCGGGCATACGTGCTCACGGATGCATGCTCATCTTTCAAAGCTCGATTCAAGAGCAAATCAAAGGCACGCTCCGTTTCGGAGTGGTGTGAAAGGGCACGCTCACTCAACCCCGACTCGACTGGCAGTTGAGCAATGAAGTCTATCGCCTCCAATCTGGCCTCCACGACCTCCGAATCCAGCCGTTCCCGAAACAGTTCGATACCAGCCGGGTCACCGAGCCTCACCAAAGAAGTCGCAATGGGGAGCACAAGCTCCTCCTCGACACGACCAGCAGCCGTCACCAGAGGCGGCCCCAATTCCGGACGTCCGAGGCGATGACAATCCAAGAAAAACTTCATCTCCAAGGGAAAGTCTCCCTTTGCAAGACCGGCAGTTAGCGGAGCCAGCGACTCCTCCGACCCCATTGCAAGCGCAGCGAGGTGAAGGGGAGCCGCCTGCCACCAGCGAGCCTGGCCATGTGCCGCCGCGGAGAGAACGTCTCGAGCATCGGAGTAGCCAGCCAGCCCCAACTCGGTGGCCGCATACCCTCGGGTATAGGGATCCAAATCCTCTCGAAGAACAAATCCATCCAACAACACTCGACTGGGTTCTTCAGGGAGACGCCCCCCCAAGGCCTGAGCAGTGCGTCTGCGTACATACGGACTGGGGTCGTACAAGCCTCGACTGGCATGGGGCTCCGGATTCACCGCATAGGCCACGAGTAAAGAAATCGCCTCCTGCCGAATGTTGACATCAAGATCTCCGGCCGCCACATCGAGAACGTCCAGGGTTTCCGAAGGGATTGAGCGTTCGGAGACCACTTCCTGTGTCGGCAACGCAACCGGAACGGGAACACGGGCCGAACAAGCCACAAGGGCCAGGAGGGCGGGATTCAACCGCCCGTCAACTCTTGCAATCGCTTTTCGGCGTTCTGGTAAAGCCGATCACTGGTATCCCCCACAAGTTCCATCACTCTCGTGTAATACGTGATCGCCATCTCGTAGTTATTCGCTTTCTGCAATACAACCGCGTGGTTGAAATCATCAGATGCCTTAGCACGAAGCCTTCGCTGCACCTGATCGCGCTTGGTCTTGGCAGCCGCATAATCACGGTCCCTTCTCAGCGCCTGGTCGCAAGCCGACCGAGCTTCAAGAAGTCTTCCAGAACCTTCAAAATTAAGGCACTTCTTGTAGTGGACCGAGGCCGCCCGGCGCCTATCTGCACGCGCCTTATTCACACAACCTTCTGCCTCATAGAACAGCTTGGACTGACGCTTTTCAGGGTCCTTGTCCATCGCTGCGTTGCACTTGCTGATCGCTTGGTCGAAGTTCTCGCGAGCCCGCTCTTGTTCCCCCTGACGAATCAGCTTCTCCATCGTTGCAATGAGCTCTTCGCGGGTTCTCTTGATCCGGTCCACCTGGATCGCACCCACCTTGCGACTGAGTTGCGCCTCAAGCTCGCCGAGTTCCGGGTCTCCCTGATTCATACCCAATGCAGCCCGAACCTTTGACAACGCCGACTGATAGCCGCGCCCATTAGACAAAGCGCCACGACCGGCCTCCAGCGCCGCCACCTTGGCTTCTCGCCTCTCAGAATCAGACGCGGCCCGACTCTGTACCGCGTTGAAGAGCTTGTCAATCGACACAAATTCGCAAGCCATGTACTGCAAACGTTCTGCATTTTCATTGTCAGGGGCAAGCTGTAATGCTTGGTTGAACTTCCCAAATGCATCGAAGTATTTCTTCTCTCGGAACAACCCCTGCCCATCTTGGAGATACTGCTCGACCTTAGCGTTGACCGCCGAGGTGGGAAGGTCTGTGATTCCTTCAAATGCACTCGAAGTGGAGCCGCCTCCTTGTCCCGAAGAGGACGGCGCCGTCCCCACAAGCCGAAACACCATCACCAACCCTACAAACCCAAGCAAGAATAGAGTGACTACCCGAACCCAGTTCCCAAATAGACCCTCGCCTGTATTGCGAACCTTGAGCTTCTTGGCCTTCCCCGAAGAGGTGTTGAGTTGCATCTCCACACCTCCAAAAGCGCTCACCGATTCAGGTGCGGGCCCGAGGTCGGGACTCAACTCCGGTGGAAGCAATGGGGCCGATGGCGCTGCAAAGGACGAGTCAGGCGGAGCAACAGGTGGAGCAACTGGCTCTTGAGTTCCAACTGATTGCGGTGCAAACGGAGGTGGATCCGGAACAGACCCGAAGGCTGGTGGGGGGGGGCCACCGGACAGAAATGAGTCCGAAACAGGAGCTTCGGGTATCTCTGGTGCGGTTTTCGTCGTTTCTGGTATTGGAGGCGTGGTATTCGTCCCCGTAAAATCTTCAGTAGCTCCTCCAGAAGAACGAACCCCCAACGAATCCAGGTGACATAGCCCTGGATCCTCTTTTACAACAAAGTCCTCCGTTCCATCGCCCGGGCCCTGCAAGCCAACGGGAGGCTCCACAACTTCCTGCAAGTCCTCCGGAGTCATCATCATGGTGCCGGTATCCGATGACTCTTCCAACTGAACAAAACGGAGCTCTGTGGCACCAATACGGATGACGTCCCCATGCTCCAGAAGCTTTTCTTTGGTGATCTTTCCGTTCACATACAGTCCATTGGCAGATCCCGAGTCCTTGATGAACCAAGAGTCTTCCAACAGATTGATCTCCGCGTGCAAGCGGGAGGCCGCAGGCTCGGCCAGCACAATGTCTCGTTGCTCAGACCGCCCAAGCGTGACACTTCGGTCCAAGCCGATCTCCGGAGGCAAACCTTCACCCGCCACCACTTCCAGGCGTGCGATTGCCACGGTGATCGGCTCAGACAAGGAAATCTCCTCCTCGCCAAACAGTTGAGTTGAATCCTCTCCAGCCAAGGTCAACTCCGCAGTGACCTGACCTGTTTCGCTCAGTTCGGGAAATTCAACCTTGATCGTAAATGGATCGATGACGATTTCATCGCCATCTACCAATGTCTGGGTACGAACCCGTCGACCATTGAACCAGCAACCATTTCCCGAGTCCAAATCTTCAATGAACACGCGTTCTTCGGAAACGTGCAGGCGCGCATGGCGTCGAGAGACACTGATGTCTTCGAGACAGATCTCGCAGTCTTCCGCACGACCCAGATCAAACCCGCCAGGTTTGAGTTCCCGTCGCATATACACGTCACCTTCTCGGTGAATCACCACTGTGACCTGGCTAACTGCCATCAACAAGCCGTCCTGTACTACAGAATATACCTATACCGAACAAAGTCAGGAACGCCAAAGACCGCCAAGTCTTACCATCACCCCATTCTATGCTTAGCGAGCCATCGCAGCAGTGACTTCCTTATAGGCCTGTTCCGCCTGGACGTAGAGAGCGGAACCCGGTTTCGTAAGCTCCATTACCGTGTTGAACGCACGTTGAGCCTCCTGGTACTGCAGAGAAGTCTGATAGCTCATCCCATCCGTGAAGTTCTGCTCCACTTTTTGTTTGATTTCCTTGTTGATGGTCTCAATCCGCAATGGGCAGATTTGGCAATTGGCATCCAACATCAGCGCCTGTCGGTAGGTCACCACCGCATCGAACAGACGTCCAGACCGGTACTGACCATCCGCCTCGTCCGTCAACTGAGCCGCTGTGGCACCAGGGCGGGGAGGCTCAATCGCATCATCAACAGTCCCTTCTTCACCCCTCAATCTCGCGGCCAGTGCACTCGCCTGGTCCTCTGGCGAGGCCGCTGCTGGGGCAGCTACTGGCACCTCCTCCGGCCCGAGCAAAGACGCGACACTTACTCCCGAAGACTCCGCAACGGGCACTGCCCCCCCCACGGGGCGGCCCCCCGACGACGCCGTGGACTACACCAGCCCGCCGAACCACCCGCACAGCGACACCGCCACAGCCACACTGAC
>JAYZDK010000236.1:0-8845 GCA_036337845.1 Myxococcota bacterium
TAATCAAGCTCAACGAAGTGTTTGCCAATCCAGATGGTACCGATGGTGGCTACGAATGGATTGAGTTGGTGAACACGGGAGACGAGCCTCAGCGACTGGATGCCTGGCAGTTGGATGTGGGCAAGTCGAGTTGGGGCACGATTGCGTTTGAATTCGCCAATGGTACGACGATCGAGCCGGGTGGATACCTGGTGATAGGTGGCCCCGATGTCGAAGCAGCCGATTATCAATCAGAGAGCAATCTCAGTATGGGTAATGCAGGAAGTAATGCAGATGGCATTCGGTTGTTGGATTGTGAGGGAGTTGTCGTAGACACCCTGGTCTATGGTCCGGTCAATGGAGATGGGCTGGTAGACGATTCTGGCAATATAGCGACGGGACTGGCGCCGAGTCCTGAAGACGACATGTCTCTTTCTCGTTGGCCGGATGGCTCGGATAGCGATGATGGGTCTGTAGACTGGCGCTCCTGTTTCAGCCCGAGTCCAGGGGAGGAAAACACCGACTGTCAATCCGGCGGTGGCGATACGGGTCGAGCCACAACGCCTGGAGAGATTGGCTGTGGTTGTGGTGCGAGTGACGACTTGCCAGAGAGTGAGTTGCCCAGCGAGGGGTGTACTTCGGTTCCCGTGCGTAGGTTGTCCTGGTGGGGACTGGCTTTGTTGGTCGTAGCTCGGCGCCGCAGGCGCCTCGTTCCTTAGTCTCGGACCAGCCGGAACCCCAGGTCGTCTTCTCGATAGGTGGGCTTCTCTATGGAGCGAGCCTTGGCCCAAGAGGCCATGCTGGGCTGCTTCCACGAACCTGGATGGATCAGGCGCTGGTCTCCCACAGAATCCTGCAGCCACTCAGCCACATTTCCTGCAAGGTCCATCACACCCTCGGGAGTCTGGTCATTCTGGAAGAGTCCTACCGCACAAGGACGCCCCACAACTTCTTCGACGGTATTGGCGTTGCCATGGCCGAACGGGTCGCCCCAAGGATAGGGACGCTTTTCGACGCCTCGAGCGATCTGTAGGCGTTCATGTACGGTCGGTAGTCTCGCTCCGGCGTGCTTGGCGTATGCCATGGCCTCATACCAGTTGGTGCCCACCACGGGTTGGTTGGGAATCAAGAGGCTCTCTGGCACCACTGCTGCCAGATCTGACCAGGTTCTGCGGCCCAGACGTTTCCAGCCTAGAGAGTCCGGGGTCCAGGCTGCGTCATCGTTGTAGCTATCGTCTGCGATGAACTGGCAGAACTCCTTACAGCTCACTGGATGCCGGCCTACATTGAGCACGGTACCCGACTGAAGGGTCACGGGTACCCAGTATTCAGAGTCTTCGGGCGAGTGTAGGCGGGGGTCTCCAAGATTTCCGAGCAGTTCTCCAATGAGGACCCGGTTTCCAATCTTGGCACCGTCTTCAAAGATGGCGCTGCTTAGCAGTGAGCGAAGACGATTGAGATCGGGAGTGGAGGCGAGACCGTTGTCTTGGTGTCCGATAGCGGTTGAGGCCAGCTCAGCGAGCCTCTCTAGTTTCTCGTCTGCGACAAGTTGCTCGATAGCGTTCAGGCCGGCTGCCAGTGCGTCGGGTGTCATGAAAACCTCCGGAATTCACATAACCTGCTATCGAGTCGTGGTGAAAATCGCGAGTTCAGGGCGGCATTTGCGCCGACAGAGCTAAGATCATTCGCATCATGTCGTCTTCCACCTCCGAGATGAGGCGTACGCCAATCGAGCGCTTGTTGGAAGGCGAGCCCGCGGCCGTTGTTCAGGAACTGGAGAATGAGGGTCTCCGGGTTCGAACACTTGAGGATGGTCTTGTTGTGCGGGTGGGGAGTATTGAGGGCACCAGGTTTTTGATGGCTCTGAGCGCTGTGGCCCGTGCTCGGGTTCGATGCTTGGACTTTAGCGGGGGCTTGGGGCTAGAGGAGATTACGCGCTGTCTGGAGCTGTCGGGTTGGGATGGATTGGTGGCGCTTACGGTAGATGGAAATGCGGTGCAGGCTCGCCAGGCTTCGCTCGCGCCCGGTCCAGACAACATCGTCTGGTTTTTCATGGATGGAGACGACACCTTTTTTCGCATCCTGAAATCTCTGGCTGGACTTAGGCGTCTTCGGCTTTGTGAAAACCGACTTGGGCCTCGGGGGGCGAATCAGTTGGGAGGGCTGGGAGCCCTGGAATGGCTTGAAGTTCGTGGGAACCAGCTGGGAGATGCGGGGGTGATTGCCCTGAGCGGCCTCGGCGGCTTGAAGCGATTGGATGTCTCGAACAATGGAATGGGAGTGTTGGGGGCAGAGGCTCTCGCGGGGCTCTCGGGGCTGACTCGGTTGGAGCTTTCCCGATACCCGGTGGGACTGCGTGGAATCCGTGCTCTGGCGAGATCATTGCTCTTAGAGGACCTCCGGGTGAGCCGGTGCGGTCTTGGGCCTGCCGCTGTGGCTTCTTTGGCTCGGGTTGGGTCTCTGAAGCGACTGGACCTTTCGGGGAATGCAATCGGTGGGCGCGGGGTGGGTTCCTTGATTCGCGCGGGGGGGTGGCAGCAGTTGTGGCTGGCTTCTTGTGGGCTTGGGGATGCTGAGGCTAGACGACTTGGAGCGTTGCAGGGATTGGAGCGACTGGACCTCCGGGGCAACGGGCTTTCCGAGTCGACCGTGGCCTACCTGGTGGAATGCTTGGGGGGGTGCACAATCATTGTCTGAGGTTCGACGAGCCTGTGAACGCGACGGGTCTGAAATGCGGACTTATAGACACAAGGTATGATTTGCGGGCTGTTGGGCGCCTGCCTCCAGCCTGGTACTGATTTTATTGGTTCGCGGAGTCTCTATGTCCACCCGCAGGAAGTTTCGCTTCATCAGGGAGATCGCAAGGGGCGGGTTTGGGACGGTGTACCTCGCGGAGATGATCACGGGAGATGACTTCTCCACGGTGGTTGCGGTCAAGCTTCTGCACAACCAGTGGAGTCAGCACCAGGAAGTTGTCATGCGTTCTCGAGATGAAGCCAGGCTTCTCGGGAGGCTGCGGCATCGCCACATCGTCCGCGTCGAAGACCTGACTTCAGTACAGGGGCATTGTGCTGTGGTCATGGAGTACCTCGAAGGGGTGGACTTGGGGACGCTGGACGCCTGGCTCCAAGAACGAGGTGAACGCTTTTCACCGCGGATGGTCGTTCAAATCGTTGGGGCAGTCGCGGCTGCGTTGGAAGCGGCCTACACCCATGTGCCGCTTCAAGGTGGAGAGCCGCTTCGCTTGATTCATCGTGACATCAAGCCTTCAAACATCATGGTGACAACTGAAGGAGAGGTCAAACTCTTGGACTTCGGAACGGCTCGCGCCAATTTTGAGACGAGAGAAGCTCATACAGAGGCACTTCATTTTGGTTCGCAGGCGTACATGGCGCCGGAGCGGTTCATGGGAGACCCGGACACGCCCTCTTGCGATATTTTCGCCTTGGGAATCACGTTGTTTGAACTGTTGAGTGGCCGGCCCGGTGGGCGTATTCAACTTCGAGAGGAGCGATTTGAGGCTCAACTTGAAGAGAACATCTCCAATTTGTCGCTGTCGGACGTCGAGCCAGACGGATTGTCGGAGTTGGAGCGCGTACTACAGAGCATGATGGCCTTTCGGGGGGAGGATCGTTTGGCCGCCTCGGAAGTCGAAGATGTCATGGAGGGCCTATCAGAGGTGCTGCCGGGTCTGACATTGCGACGTTTCTGCAAGCTGCATGTGCGCGATTTGCTCCAAGACCTGGTGATGGACGATCCACCGGGCGACAGCCTGGTGGGCAGAACTCTCGTGGAAGACAGAAGTGCTGCGATTGATGCGGAAGGGCTGGCGGACCTGGCGGATATGGCAGTCGAGCTCAAACCGAGTGACGACAGTGGTGCTGAGACCAGCGCGGGGTGGCTTGTAGGAGGCGATGACCCCGTCGACGAACTCTGTGAGCCCTCGGACCGAACGGACGAACTGGCCTTTATCGATGAGGCACCTCTGTGTACCTCCGAAACCTTTCCAGGAAAGCCTTCGGGAGGGGCGTTTGGGGTTGGCATGGAGGCGGTGAGTACAGATGTGGCACCCGGTGTGGCAGGGATGGACCCAGAGGCTACGACAGCCCCGGCGCCTCCACTGCGAGATACGGGAACCATTGAATTTGAGAAAGGCGGTTTGTACGAGGAGGAGGCGCCGAGCCGCTCAACTCCCCGCATGGCTGTGTGGTTGGCGTCTGGTTTGGGGCTTCTATTGTTGGGAGGACTATTGTTCTCCACAGGCGAAGATTCTCAAGAAGAAGACCCGGGTGGGGAACCTGTTTCCTCCGAGGCTCTCAGCGCCCAGACCGAGCCGATGGTGCAAGAAGCGGCTGCGCGGGATCCGGGACCGGCCGCACCGGAAGTCGAGGCCGAGCCTGTTCCGGTGGAGCCGCCTGCATCTGAGGAAGCGACTCCTGCGCTTGAGCGGATTCAGGACATCAACTCAGAGGCTCCAGCAGAGGCCATGGCTCCCGCTCCCGTTGTGGAAGCTCCCGTTGAAGAGCGGCCGGTTCGCAGGGCTCGGCCCGGCGGGCTTCTTTTGTCGACGTTGTCGGTTGGGGGCGCCGAGGTGAAGCTGACGAATAAGGATGGATATCTGCGGATCTGTCGAGAGCCGTGCATTCGGCTGGAGGCGTCCGAGCTCGCTTCGGGTTTGTACCAGACGAAGGTGGTACCGAAGGGGGGTGGCCGAGGGATCTACCGCAGCGTTAGGGTCAAGCCCGGAAAGGTGTGCAGATACAATCTCAAGGGTCAGGGTGAGGACATGAACTGGGAGGAGCGAGGGTGCGAATGATGGGTTGGATTCTCCTGGGGTGGTTGGCATCACCAGGGGCATGGGCGACAACCATTTCGGACAAGACCGATATGGCTCGTGAGGCGATTCTTGATGGAGACTTCGAGAAGGCTCACGACCTCTTGGATGAGGCGGAAGAGCTTGTGCCGAAAAGTCCGGAGCCCGTATTGAGGGACACCCTCAGTCGTATTCCCTACTTCCGAGGCATTCTCGAATACTACGTGGGCGATCGAGAGGTTCAGGCTTTGGAATATTTCAAGGCCGCGTTGGTTCACAACGAAGAGTTTCGGTGGGATGTGGAGCTGGTCACAGAGGAAGAGCCTCAGGACCTATTTGAGTTGTTGAGAAACGAGATTGGCTCCCGGCCTCGCCCCTCTGCTGGCATACCCGTGGCTGCGATTACCGAGAAGATCTACATCGATGGCATGCTGATGAATTCCTACGACGATGTGGTTGAGGGAAGGCATCTGGTTCAAGTGCTTTGCGCCGATGGGAACTTGAAGAGTCGATGGGTCGAGTTTGGGGATGCGCCTGACTACGGCTGTGTTTGTTCGTTGTCGGAATGTTTCCGCCCTTCTCTACAGGGTGACGAGACTGAAACGAGGGCTTCTTCGGGTTCTTTCGACCGGGTGCTGTTGAGTGCAGGTGGGATCTCGATTCTGGGAGGAGCTATTGTCAACTTTGCGCTCCTGAATCCTGCCTGGCAAGAAGTTCAGAATGCTTCTTTGCAGCCCCACACCACGACTCGAGCTCAGGCAGATCGTTTGGAAGAGCAGTTTAGTCGGCGTCGCGCATTGACACTGAGCTTGCTTGGAGGAGGCATCCTCATGGGGGGTACCGGGACAGCTATGAGGTTGATGGACGGCGGATGGGTTGTAGGTCTTTCCGGGTCAGGGGCCTGGATTGGTGCGCAGTTCTAGGTGAGATGAGATGGAACAGACCTCGGGTGGAGCGTTGGAGCGAGCCCTGGCCCGGGCAAGACAGCGGGGGGAGCAGGCCGATGGTGACTGGGAGCGGACTGCGGCTGCCTGGGAGGAGGTACGAAACCTTGCAGAGCGAGAATCACAGGAGGATGTGCTTCTTGAGGGCTCTCTCTCTGCAGTAGATGCGTGGCGTAGGGCTGATCGGCCAGGTCGGGTGCTGTCGATTGTGGAGGAAGCCGGGGCGTTTGTATTTCGAGTGGAGGTGGAAGCGCTTCTTTGGGCGCATGGAGCCTCGGCGTTGATGGACCAGGGCAATTTAGAACAGGCGGAATTCCAAGCTCGGCGGGTGTTGGGACTGTTGGATTCGGGTCCGGTCCAAGCGGTGGTTGCGGATACGCTTGCCGGAGTGTTGCTGGTATCGGGACAGCTTGGAGCGTTGACCACGCTGCTGGAGGTATGGGAATCCTGGGAGTCGGACCAAGGTGTTGGTTCACGTTTTCGGAGAGCGCAGCTTGCGCGTCTGCAAGGTTCCTGGAATTCGGCTCGCGAGCTGCTTCTTACCTGTGTTCAGGAGCTTGAGAGCAATGGAGACGACTCTGGATCGGCCAAGGGGGCGATCTGGACGGAATTGGCGCGGGTAAGCGTAGGCCAGGGGGAGCCGGAAGAGGCGTTGGACCTCTTGGCAAAGGCCGCGTTGTGTTGGCAGAGCTCCGGGCGCCGAAGCGGAGCTGTGTCTACGGAGTTGGACCGAGCGTTGGTGTCTCAGGCCGCTGATGGTCACGCCTATCTGCCTGGGGGGCTCGACGAATACGTGTCCTGGAGCAAGGAGCGTGGATTGGTTCTCTTAGAAGCCAAGGCGCGGCTGGCACGCGGTCTTTGCCGCTGGGATGGGGGATCTGATGGTGCAATCGAGGACTTGAATACGGCGGTTTTTCTTGCTGAGCAGAGCGGGGCTCCCCTGTTGTCTGGTAGGGCTCGATTGGAGAGACACCAGCGATCGGGCGAGCCAGTGGAAGGGGACCTTGAGCGCGCGTTGGCCGAACTCCAGGCAGATGCGGTGCTTCGAGGCCGGGCTTGGGCGTTGCTGCGGGCCAGTCGCTGAACTCGGTTAGCTCTACCCAGCGATAGTGCGCCATGTGAGTCGGCTGGCTCCCCCGACTCCGATCTGTTGAATGCTGCGTTGCCCTTCGACGGCTCCGAGGATCAAGGAGAACACAGTGGGCTCGCTGCCCAATGCCCGGATGATGCGACGGCGTAGCCATTGGTGACGCGTGGCCAGTAGAACCAGGTGAGTCATACGCAGATAGGGTCTGACAATCGCTTTGTGTTCTGAGATGTAGCGTTCGGGAACACCTGCATCGATGGCGGCTACCAGGGATTGTGCCTGGCGGAACGACATAGCGAGTCCTTCACCCGTAATGGCATCGAGGTATCCCGAGGCATCTCCTACGAGGGCTACGGGGCCGCGGAGAACGTGTGCGACTTCTTGGCGTAAGGGTCCGGCACCAAGCACTTTACTGAGCGTTTCAGTCCCCTCAAGACGCGCTTGGAGGGCTGGGAACCGGGAAAGTAGGTCGGAATAACGGGCCGGGCCCCCGGACCATAGCAGCGCGACCCCGACTTCTTCGGGACCAATGGGGGTGATGTAGGCTTCGCAGTCGGCACTGAAATGGACCTCGACCCATGGAGACCACGGGGCGACCCGGAAATGCTGACGAGCACCGTAGCGCAGCCTACCTCGAGGCTTGCCGGCCATCCCCGCCCACTTGCGCACGGAGGAGTGCAGTCCATCAGCCCCGACAATCCAATCAAAGGTTTCTCTGTGTTCTTGGAATAGCAGCTGGTTTCCCGAAAGGCCTTTGACAGTGCTGCCCCAACGGAGATCTGCTCCCAGTGACCGGGCACGTTCTACCATTCGTTCGTGAAGCACCTTGCGGCGAATTCCGCGCCCTTCACCCTCGGGAAATCGCCCCTCTGCGCTGAGCGATTCGCCTCCACTGCTGGAATCGACGTAGCGAATGCCCTCGAACTTTTCTCCGAGTTCGTTGTCGACGAGCACGCCGAGGCTTTGAAGAACCTGCAGTCCGGCAGGCATAAGCCCTTCGCCGCAGGCTTTGTCTCTTGGGGGGTGTCCTTGGTCGAATACAGTGACATCCCAGCCACGCTCACGTGCGGCGATGGCTACAGCGAGGCCGGAGGGCCCGCCGCCTACAATGGCGACCTTAGGGGGATTCATGCTCAAGACCGGGGCATGACCAGAGTAGATCGAACCACAGCACCTGCGATACCGAGTATTCCCGGCTCCGGTGCTGCAGCGAGTGTGCCGGCCTCAAACCGTTTACCCGCATCCACGCGACGAATCTTGCCCGAACTGGTTCGAGGCAATGTCCCTGGCTCCAATATGGCCACTTGGTGACATCGGAGACCTGTCTTTTCCAGAACGGCTTTGTTGCATGCCTCGATCAGGCCGGTTTCATCCGTCTGTTCGGTTCCGCGTTCTACGAGTAGGACCAGTTCATCGGAATGGGAGTTCTCCGGCCGGATTCCGACAGCAGCAACACAGCCTCTTCGTACGCCTTCTACATCGTCCAAAGCGCTCTCCACCTCGTGTGGAGCGATGTTCCGGCCTCGAAAAATCAGCACCTCTTTGGAGCGACCCACCACGTACAGCTTTTGCTCCGCGATGAACCCCAGATCTCCGGTGTTCAGCCAGCCTTCAGCCATGACTGCCGCCGTGGCGACTGGGTCGTCCAGGTACTCTTTCATCAGGGAGGGCCCTTTGATCCAGATTTGGCCTTCCTGCAGTTCGGGGAGGCGTTCGCCTTGATCGTTTCTGACCTCGACCTCAAACCCGGGCAATGGTCGGCCTACGCCAACAATGGGGTGGTCTTCGGTTCCCGGGCGATTGCGAATCTCGGGTGGAGACTTCAGTTCTGAAAATGTGACTGCCAACGATGCTTCTGAGAGACCGTAGACAGCAGTCATTGCTGTTGGCTTGAATCCCCACTTGGAAAATCGCTTCCCGAAGTCCTCCATCGTGGAGAGTGAAATCGGTTCTGCTCCATTGAGTGCGACGTGCCAGGACGAGAGGTCCACGCCTTCCATTTCCTCGTCCTTGATCTTGTGA
>JAYZDK010000237.1:0-7806 GCA_036337845.1 Myxococcota bacterium
CGCGGCCTGTAGATGTGCGATGGCAGCATTGTCGATGTAGGTGATTGCAACCTTGTTTGTTCCATCGCCCACCTGGGCCAACCGGCCTTGTTTCCTGCGTTCGATAAGCCGGGGAATGATGTGAGGATCTCCAGGACCCCAAATGAGGTGTGGGCGCAGAGCGGTTGTGGCCATGTGTTCGCTGTTGGCAGCCAGTACCATTTGCTCGGCAACCGCCTTGCTCTCCGGGTATTCGGATTCGAATCGATCGGGGTAGCTGCAGTCTGACTCGCTTGCATTCTCGGCATCGGAGCCGTCAAAGGTGGCCGAGGGAGAACTGGTGTATACAAATCGGCGCACGTTGGCAGACCGACAGGCCTCCAGGAGGTTTTGAGTGCCTTCTACATTGATCTGCATGAAGGATGAGCGCGGCCCCCAAACCCCAGTTTTCGAGGCTAAGTGAAAGACCACGTCCATCCCCGATACAGCCTCTTCCAGCCCTGTCGGGTCGGTGAGGTCGAGCTGTAAAGCGTCTGCACCCAGCGCTTCTACAGCAGGGTAGCGACCTCGGGAAAGGATGGTGACCTGGTCGCCTCGACTCAAGAGTTGGCGTGTAATGGCACTTCCGAGAAAACCGCCGCCGCCGGTGACTAGAGCCCGCATTTCAAGTCCGGTTTGCGGCCCAGACCGCAAGCTCTTCACGGTGGATTTTTGCGTTGTGTCGCACGTCTACGGGAAAGGCTGCATGAAAGAGAACCCGATGGATATTCTGAGTCAGCGGATTGGCACGCCCCAACTCCAACAACTCCTCGACAAGCGCTTCCTTCTTGGCCTCGACTCCAGGCTCGAGTTCCACTACGAGGATTGGGTTGCCTGAAACGCCCACCAAGGCCGATCGGTAAACCAAAGGATGTGCGTTGAAGATGGCTTCACAGGGCACTGTGTACATCTCTTGGCCATCCTCCAGGCGCACTCGGTGTGCTTTTCGGCCGCAGAACCACAAGCGGTTCTGGTCGTCGAAATAGCCGAGATCTCCCATGCGGTGGAAGGGCTCATCTCCCTGCCAGATCTTTGCCGCAGCCGTTTGTTCCGGCCGGCCCTTGTACTCCCGAGTAACCACCTCGCCTCGCACGCAGATTTCTCCAATGCCCCCGACAGGCATCTCTTTGGCATCGCTCCAGTCGGAGATGGGTTCGTCGGTGATTTTGATGATCCGAATGTCTACACCTGGAGCCGGCTGGCCCACACAGCTTCCGCCGCCGTTTCGGGTTCGTTCCTGGGTGTCCTGGAGGACCTCGTGGCTGGCGATGCTCGACACGGGTAGGGACTCGGTAGCTCCATAGGGGGTGTGGAGTTGCGCACCCTCTGGGAGGATGTTTTGAAAGGCCTCATGCATCCAGACTGGAACTGGGGCACCTGCCATCAGAATCCGCCTCATGCTGGGTAGCTGCACCGATTCCTGAAGGCCGAGTTTGGCGACATTCTTCCAGATTGCGGGGCTTCCAAACGCAGATGTGCAGCCCTGGGTTTGAATCGCTTCGATCAGCTTGCGGGGGTCGGCCAACGCTGGCTTGGTGGGGTCCATGTCCGGGATAACCACAGTCATGCCCATGGCCATGCTGAAGAGCCCGAAGAGTGGAAAGCAGGCCAGGTCGATTTCTCCGGGCTGGATGTCGTACATCTCCTGGATGTGAGAGACCTGAGCGCTGAAAATCCCATGGGTGTAGGTCACGCCCTTCGCGGGACCTGTACTTCCGGAGGTAAAGAGAATCGCTGCTTCATCGTGGCGTTGTGAGACCACCGTTGGAAACGGCTCTTCGCTAGCGATGCGGCACTGTTCGAGGGTGCTACCTCCCCACCACCAGGTGGAACGCCCCATGGTGATCTGGATCTTGACGCTCTGGAAGCTCTTTGAGAAGAGTCCCTTGAGGGCGAACACGATGGGTTCACCAATCAAGACACGCGGCTGGATGTGTTGGACACAGGCCAAGAACTCTTTTCGTCCCATTCCGGGATCGATCAAGACCGGCACGGCACCAATCTTGAAGATGGCAAAAACGAGAGGAATGAATTCCAGGCAGGGCTTGACGAGCAGGCTGACTCGGTCTCCCGGTTGAACGCCGGTAGATACCAGGCCACGGGCATATTCATCAGAGAGCTTGTTGAGGTCTCGAAACGTAAGGTGGGTCCATGCAACTCGGCCTGCAGAGTCGCGTCCGTCCGGGAACACCACCCCACGCTGGAAGGGTCGAGCGGTGCTTTGCTCCACCAGTGTAGAAGCAATGTTGAAGCTCTTTGGTGCGGCGGTAGCAAGAGACTCAGCCATGTGCCTGTGCCTCGTCGAGGGTGAGGAACGCATCCATTGCGTTCACCACGCGGTCGTGTGCGTCCTCCATCACGTAGTGGCCCACATCGCTCCAGTGGTGGACCTCCGCTGTGGGAAACCGCCGTTCCCATTCTGCCCGAAACTGCGGTGTAAAACAGAAATCCGCATCACCCCAGCAAATCAACATGGGTCGTGTTTGCAGTTGTTCCAGCCCTCGGTCGATTCGAGACAACTCGGCGTAGCTCGGATGAGAGGCGGACAGTGGGATGTCCTGGACAAACCTCAGAGTGGCGATTCTGTCGGCCCAGCTCCCATAGGGGAAGAGCAGTCCGTCTCGTGCGCTCGGTTCGAGCGGACGACTCACCGCCCGCCATGTGGCAATCCGAGCAAATGCATTGCCGCCTCGGACGGCAAGGGCCCCGAATCCAGGCACCTTCACCACCGCAATGGAAGGGGGGATCGACTTGGAGAGAAAGGCTGCTGTATTGGTCACAACGAATCGAGAGAATCGATCGGTTTGTCGGGTGGCAACTCCCATCCCGATGGCGCCACCCCAGTCGTGTACCACCAGGGTAATGTCCTTCAGATCCAGTGCTTCCACCAGCGTCTGTAGGTTTGTGACGTGGTCCGCTAGTCGGTAGCTCCAGTCTTGCGGTTTCTCGGAGAGTCCACAGCCGATGTGGTCGGGCACGATGACTCGAAACGCGCCGGCGTATTTCTGGATGAGCTCTCGCCAGTAGAAGGACCACGTGGGATTGCCGTGGATGCACAGCATGACGGGCGCATCCCGTGGGCCCTCGTCGATGTAGTGCATGTTCCCCCCATTCACGTCGAGCCAGTGACTGGCCCAGGGGTAGACCTCCCGAACGGGTGGAGGCAGAGTGCGAGGGGTGGCTGGTTGGAGGGTCACTACCAGACCACCTGCATCATCTGCGTGTTCAGTCCACTGCCGATGCCCATCAGCATGACCGTATCGCCGTCGTTGAACTTTCCTTGTTCCTTGGCCATTGACATGGCCAGTGGCACGCCTGCGGCTCCCACGTTTCCGTAGTCCGGATACAGACGAATGGTGCGCTCCTCGGGGAGGTCCAGAGCATGGATGACCGCTTCGTGATTGGCTTTACCGACCTGGTGCATCGCATAGGTCTTGATTCGTTCCGGCTCGAGATTCAGGTCGCTGCGAACCTGGATCCAGTTCTGATGAGCGAGTGAGACGCCTTCACTGAGAAGCTTGGGGGCATCGGTATGCATTTGTTCGGCTGTCCCGATGCAGAGTCGATTGTGGTCGGTGGCGGCCATAGAGAGCCCCCCCATCAATCGATGACCTGTCGTGGAGATGTCCTCGTGAACCAAGAGCATGGCGCAGCTGGCAGAGCCCAGCGTGAGGGTGGCCAGGTTCTCTCGGACCTGAGCAAAGGTAGTCTCGGGCCGCTGAAGCCTCCGGGTCGTGGCCAGGGTTACATCCCGGCTTCCCTCACCTACGACAACCAGTCCCGCTTCAATCTGACCGAGCTCGATCATGTTGGCGACCACGGACATACCCGTCATGAAGCCCAAACAGGCGTTGCCTACGTCGAAATTCAGGCAGTTCGGCTGGAGTCCGAGGTTTCCTTGGACCAGGCTGGCTACGGAGGGCTCGAGGTAGTCTTTGCAGACGGAAGTGCTCACCAGTGCCGAGACCTTGGAGGGGTCAAAGCCCGTTTGCTCAAAGAGCTCTTCTGCGGCACGTGTCGCCAGTACTGAGGGGGTGACTCCCTCTTTCCAAAACCGTCGATTGGCTACGCCGGTCATGGCCTCAAGGGTGCCTGGAGAGATTCGAAGGCGCTCATAGGTTTGAGACAGCATTCGCTCGATAGCCGTGGTTGGGATCACGACTTCAGGGAGGTGATGGACCACCCCTTCAATGCAAACGTGGCTGTAGCGCATCGGACATCTCTAAAGAACCAGCCAGATCGTGGTTCCTCGCCAGTGCGCGCAGTTAACCTAGCAAATCGGTTTGGGCAGCCAAAAAAATGCTGATTTTTCGGGTATCTATCTGCGCTGGGCTACAGATTCTGACGCCTCGATAAGAGATTGGGCTACCAAACCCAGGCCCTGAATGTCGTCCACGGTGTCTCCGAGTTCGGGCACGGCAAGGGCCATGGACGAATCGCCGGCCTCTTCGGCGAGTTGTTCCAGAATCTGCCGGTGCTCTTCCAGTCTTGTCCGTTCAATAGTGGCCAACTCCTGGAGCTTGGCCAGAGCACTCCGTTGAGCATCGGTGGGCGTAGACGGGAGAAGATCGGGGCCGGGGAGGCTGCGGTCGGCCAACGGAATCAAACTGCGATTGAGAATAAAGCCACCCAGGTTGAGATTCAGCGCATCAATTCGGTGTTTTAAATACACCGCATCCTCGACTCTTTCAGCGGTCGGAGAAGCCACCAGGAGAAAACAGCAGTCCTCGCATTCCAGGCGTTGTCGGATGGCTTTTGCGTTTTCGGAGAGCTGGAGGAAGACCTCTGCGAAGTTCCGAAAGAAGTCTTGGAGGTCGTGGTAGAACTCGACGCCGAATATCCCGCCAAAGACTTTGTCGATGACCTTTCGAGTGGTACCAATCACTGCACCATCTTTGCGGGGGAGGAACAAGGAAAACACCCGACTGTCAAAGAATCTGCCGAGACGCACGGGTGCTTCGAGAAAGTTGAGTGCATTGCGAGACGGAGGCGTGTCCAGGACGATGAAGTCAAAGCGTCCTTGTTCCACAAACTGATGCAGTGCCTCCATGGCCGTGTACTCCTGCATTCCAACAGTCATGGACACCAGGCTCCTGTAAATGGGCTGGTCCATGAGTTTGCGGGCTTTCTTTGGATCGGGAACCAGTCGTTTCACTGTCCGATCGGACACCCGCTCGGGATTCAGGATCCAGGCAGCCAAGGAACCAGGTGGTTTGATACCCGCGAGTTCTTGCAATGCAGGACTGAGCTCAACTGGGTCGGGTGTGTTCTGGCTGACTCCGAGAGTCTCCGCTAGCCTTCTGGAGGGGTCGATTGTCAGAACCAGAACGCGGCGGCCTCTGCGGGCAGCTTCCAATGCCAGGCTGGCCGCAACTGTGGTTTTCCCTACGCCTCCAGCGCCGCAGCAAACCGCGATCTTCTTTTGATCGATTACCTCTTCGATGGGGCTCATGGCTGAACCTCGCTGAGGTGATCGGCGAGAAGTTCGACGAGGTTTTCGGGGTCGGTGTGGGATTCCGGCACAATGGCGATTGGTACACCGGTGTTGGCCTGAAGTCTCGCCAAAGAGGCTTGGGCCCTCTGGTTCCTGGAGAACTCAGAAAACCCCAACCGTTCTTTGATACCGTCGAATGCCAGGACGGCTGCGGCTTCTTCAGGGCTGAATTCCAGAGTTGGAAATCGATTTACGATGATGGCGCCCACAGCCATGTCTGTTTTTTTCAAACCATCGATGAGCTCAAGGCTCTCGGATACGGGCAAGGGCTCGGGAATCGTGACGACGCAGGCTGTGCCAGTGTCTGGATTGTTCAAGATGGCCTGGCCCTGTCGGAGGGCTTCTGCAACGGGACCTCGACTGACTAGCCTTGTGAGGATTTGAGGAAGCTCGGTCAGTGCGAGGGTGTGCCCGGTAGCCGGCATGTCGATGAGGATGAGCTCATGTTGGTGCTCGCCGTTTTCCAGCCTGCCTTCCAGCAGGTGCAAGAGGTGGTAGAACACCCCCATTTCGTGGAGTGAAGGACCAGCTTGCATGATCCGCAGGAGTACATTGGTACGCAGAGCAAGCCTGGAGAGCGCTTCAACTTTGAACAACTTCGTAAGAAACCGTGCGGCGCCGGTCTCCGCTTGTAGCTCTACCCCTTGAATATTTTCGGCGAGTTGGATGGGTTCTGTGCCGAGGCTACGGACTCCAAAAAGCTCCGCGAGGGGGCAGTGTCCTTGCCTGGATAGTTCTTCGACCTCGCTTACCAGGACGCGCTTTCCACTGGCGGCTCCGGCCCGTGCTAGAGCCGCTGTGAGCGTAGTGCGGCCCACACCGCCTTTGCCGGTGACGAGAATGACGCGGCGATCGAACAGGTCGTGCACGTTCCCAGTGTTCCTTGGAGAATGGGTTCAAACCCGGGTCTGTGCGCCTTTATCTCTGTTCTTCAGGTCGTGGGGGAGTCTTTTGAGGTCCCGGACTGCGGATTGGGCGTCGAATGTCTGTCGAGGCCATCACCTCCACGCTGAGCTCGAGCATTCCGAACAAAGCGGGTGAACAATTCATCGAGTGCATCTGCGGGTTGGGGACCTTCTAAGACCCGCACTGCAGCCGAGATGGCTTCAATCGTAGCCATAGCACCCGGAAAAGGGGGGCGGCGAAGGCGGGGGGTGTGTTGGGGAGGGGAATCTACGGTGACGCGAGGCAGGCTTTCAAGGGCCGCTATGCGGCGCACCATTTTTCGTGCCTGGCCCCAGGAGGCGTCTACGACCACCAAGGTCGAAAGAGAACGTCCAAGGCTCGGAAGCATTTCAAGTGGTGTAGCCGGAGGTTCCGTGGCGTCTTTCAGTAGGCCGTGGCTGTGGTCCAACGAGGGAAAGAGGAGAAATGTGTTGGGGGCTCTCAAGGAGGAGTCATCAAACTCTTGATTCGGAGCGCCGTAGTCGAGCACGTTGGAGTGTTCGATGGCCAGGTTGGCGAGTCGGCCGGTGTTGGAGGTTCTCCAGGACTCCTTCCAGTGACGCAGCACGACCAGGTTGAACGACACCGTTATCGGTTCGATCGAGGCGCATACACACCACCTCTCTTGGAGGTAGCATTGAGTGCAACGGCCTCTAAGATCCGGTGGTGTAGATGAGCGCACGGGGTGAATCTATCCTGCTGTCACCATGCTTAGAGTGTGTTTCGAACTCGGTACTCTGGGTGCATTACGCGAATAGGTAGTAGTGTCCTGCCTTGGGAGGTGACTCTATTCGATGGTTTTGTCCTAAACTGAGTTTTATGCTGGGGTTTCGCTATCGTAGACGGAGGCATGCAAGAGGGCTGAGCTCAGGATGGAAGCTATGGATGTGCGCAGTCGCGGCTTGTGGTGGTGTGTTGGGGTTCGTGATTTGGAACCCGTTTGTGCCGGTCACCGCGCCGTTGGAGCGGCAGATCGGCATGGTCCAGGAGCAGGCTGGGCAGCCTGTGTTTCAGATCCGGACTCGGGGAGGGGTGAACTGCCCACGTTGTGACCTCGGCGGAGAAGGGGGCAGCACAGGCGTGGATTTTGAGAGTCTTGAACGTGTGGAAGCGCTACGAGACTCCGAGCAGCAAACGGCTAGAATACTGGAGGTGCTGAATCTTGAGCCAGGACAGGTCATTGCGGACGTGGGAGCGGGGTCTGGGTACTTTTCCTACATTTTCTCTGAATCTGTGGGTGCATCGGGGCAAGTGTGGGCGGTGGATATTGCCGATTCAGCTATTGGCTACCTCTTGGAACGCATTCAGACGAGGCCACCGCCACATCCAAATATTCGTGTTGTCCACTC
>JAYZDK010000238.1:0-9948 GCA_036337845.1 Myxococcota bacterium
TCAATGGAATACACGGTGAAGGTCGCAAGCTCCGGCGTGTGCTTCCAGGTGGCATGCACAAAGGCATCTCGGTCCAGCCGTACCCGAAGAGGCTCCAGCCGTGCTCTACGAGCCAGCCGGTCCACGTCGAAGAACCGCTCCGAAACCTTCCAACCCAAAGCCATAAGAAGCGTCTGTGCACGAACGCCATACTGCACACCCGTGATTGCCAAAGACACCAGTGAGCTAGACGCCTCCACCCGTTGTCTTTGGATGCGATTGGAGAGCTCGAGTTGCTTGGTAAAACCGAGGTGCTCAGGCCACGTCTCGTCTCCCGAGGCCAACCAGGCAGGCACTTGGAAGCCCCTCACCTGTCTTGGCGGATAGGTCACCAGCCATTTCCAGGTGCCAATAGTCCAGCCTTCTGCTTCGGCCACATCCCAAAACCGGGGAACCCGAACATCCTGAGAGGACACACGGAAGCCCTCCACACCGTGGTCCTGGGGCAACCGCCCCGTCGCCATCGTCGTCCAAAGTATTGGAGAGAACATCGGGTCCATGGAACGGAGCACCCCTCTCGCCCCAGACCTCACACGCTCAAGTCCAGGTGCTTCTCCCCTGGCAATCATGGGCTCGACAATCTGATCGGTAGCGCCATCCAACCCGATGACGAGCAGCTTGACGCCCTCCACAACGGGCCGTGGCCGCCAGCCCATCCAAACCACCCCAAGAACCTCAGCCGCCAACAGAACAAAGGCCCATCGGGACCGACTCCAACGACCCCGGAACACCCAACCAAACACGACACCAGGCAATAGAACAAACCCCAGTAGCCATACCGCTGGACAGTCCAGGAACCAGGGGTTGATGACAGAAGCCCCCACCCCCACCAAGGCACCCGGCAGAGCCCCCAACACAACACCGCCTGCTGAAATCGACTTCAAGACGTCTCCACAATCATGCGGCCGGGTTCAAACGCATCCCAAAAGTGCCAATCTCCAGGATGAGCAGACAAGAGCGCCTCCAACTCGTTCACCATTCGCTCCACTCCTTGTTCCAGTCCCTGGGCAAACGGTACCGAACGGTCCAGCGTAATGGCTGGACCGATGCTCGCACGATGAACCGTCTCTCCAGGACCGGGAGAAACTGTGGCCAAGGTGTGAAGGGCTGCTCCAGTACGCAATGCAAACCAAACCGGACCTACGGGCAAAGAGACCGGCTGCCCAAACAACTCACAGTCCACACGACGCCCAATCTCCTGCTTGGCTCCTGTCCCATCCATCGCTGTGAGCACAACCCCACCCTGCTCCAACACCCGAAGAACGGGCCGTAGGTACCGCGTACCGTCCTGAATGCGAACGGGCATCGAACCCTCAAGCCGGTGACGGAGATCGCTGGCCCAGCGCCCCCGGTTCGACAACTCCTCATGACTGGGACTGCCGGCCACTTGCAACACGTCATAGCCGAGGATGCCGAGCACACACAGTGGGAGCTGCGCAGGACCCATGTGAGGGTGCATCAGCACCACCCCTTTTCCAGCCGCCAAAGACGCGTCGAGATGTTCTCGGCCCTGAATGTCCAGATACCGTGGCCAGTTCTCCGCATTCATACGGGGAAATGAAAAACAGAGATACTGCTGCTCAAAGTGCGTGCGAAAACAGCGCTCTACCAACGCATCGAGATCCGAATCAGCCGGAAAGACTCTGCCCAAGTTTTTCTTGACCCGTCGCCTCTGCTCTCCAGACACGCGTGTCGCCACCGCTGCCAGACCTCGATGCGCAGTGAACTCCATGCCTGCTGGCAGCTTGACTACAAGCCCACGATAAGGCCCCCAGACCAGAAGTCTGTAGAGGTCCTTCGCCATTGACTCACCAAAACGCACCTTAGTCCTTCACTCCACGTAGCCCAGCGCTTCCAAGCGCAATCGAGCCTCATCAGACAGTGGTGCTCGCTCCCTCGGGGACCCCTGGACACCTTGCTTGAGAAGCTCCAAGGCCATCTCTTCGAGGGCCGCCTCCACCACAGGGTCTGTATCCACCGACCGCGTCTCGAGCTGGCCCCCGTCTTTCCCTGGACTCACGCTCCACATCTCGTTCTCTCCATCCTCTCGATACACATACAACTCACTGTTGTTCCTCAGTGCGACTACCCGCCACTTCGGCAGTGCTCCAGGGTTGGTTTCACGGGCTTTACGGTTCGCCGCCCGATCCAGGCCTATCGACCGCACCCAAGCCCGACCGGCTCTCCCCTCCCAGAGACCAGAGAAGCCCTCACTGTCAGTTCCGCCCGACAACCCCAACAATCCGTACAAGGTCGGGGCTACATCCGTGAGCTCTACAGGCGCTTCCACCACCCGATTGCTAGGCAGCCCCGAAGGCCAGCGCATCGCAAGAGGGACTCGACTGGCTGCGGCATAGAGATCGCCGCCATGATTGAACCAGACTCCATGCTCTCCCAAAGACTCCCCATGGTCTCCGGCCACTACAACCAGTGTATCGTCCTCTTCTCCTCGTTCTTCCAAGGTAGTGAGGAGCCGTCCAAGCTGGGCATCCGCAAAGGCAACCTCGCCATCGTAGCGCCCCATCACCCAGTCAATGTCCGTGATTCCCTCTAGATGATCCTGGAGGTATGGGGCTACATCCTCAACGACATCCATCGAGGTATTGGCAGGGTCTTTGGGGTTTCCCGAGTAATAGCGGTCTTCAAAAGGTGGTGGCGGCTCGTAGGGACCGTGTGGGTCAAAGAGATGCACCCACAAAAACCAGGGGCGGTCTGCCTCCTGTGTGTTGAGCCATGAAAGCGCAAGGTCGACTGTCTGGTCTCCAGCCCGCTCGACAACATGGCTATCGACCAAACGCCTCGTCATCGCCGCAAAAACTCGAACGGGGAGAAACCCTGAAGCTCCGTGCATCCTGGAGAAGTCATCATCGTAGACTTGAAAGCCCCGAGAAAAACCCAGACCTCCATCCAGCACAAAGGCACTCACAAAGGCCCCGGTCGCATATCCACTCTCGGAAAGCCGCTCGGCAAGTAGAGGCAGTTCCTCTGGAACGGCCATCCCATTGAGTAAAGCACCATGTGCCCAGGGCCCCTGGCCCGTAAACAGGGTCAGATGGGAAGGGCCCGTGACAGGCACTTGCGCGTACGCCGAATCAAACCGAATGCCCCCCTGGGCCATGGCATCAAAGAACGGCGTAGTGTCTCGGGGGTAACCCACAGCCCCCACGCGATCGCCCCGAGTCGTATCGAGTGTGACCAACAGCACATTCGGCCGTGCCGATGTCGAGTTCGTAGCCTGGACGTGGTCTGGAGAAGCAGTCCTGGCATACGGAATGCCCAAGAGTATCGGAAGCGCCCACACCCAGCCGGTCCAGCGTTTCCAACGAGCCAACCTTACAGCCCCTACAGCGCCAGCACCTGCCAGCAAGCCTATCCACGGATTGTTGACCCACCATTGAGCCTCCTGATAGGGCGGCGGGTCCGTGAGAATCAAGAGCGCAGCCTCGGTCATGCCAATGAACACCGCCGCTCCGAACACACCCGGAGCCACCCCCTGGCCCATCAGCCTTCCGACAACAGCACCCAGCCCGCCCCAGAGAAGTGCGCCCATCACACACGCCATGACAAACAGCCGTAGGGGCTGCTCAATCCATAGGGAGCCGCCCATCAAGACCCCGAGAGCCTCCAAGCTCGCATAGAACCCTCCTGCCGAAGCAGCTCCCAGGAACAGGCTTCCCAGGTCGATCCTCACAGGCTTCATGGAGATTCTCCAAGAATAGGTGTCAGCAAGTGGATCTTGGATCGTTCTACTCGGTGCACACAAGAACTCCTTTCCTGGGAGCTCAACACCGGATGTGCAGGTTTCGCAGGAAACAATTGTGAACCCCATCCTTCATGGGCTATTGAGGCATTTCTCAAGCAAATTCCGTCAGATTGCGTTGCAGGAAGAACAAATGAACAAGAAAATCTCCAGCATCTTCGCAGGAGTCGCGCTTCTTTTCTCTCAGTCCGCTTGGGCCAACGAAGCCGTCGTCACGCCATTCTTGGCCAAGTCAGTCAACTCGCTTGTTGCGCTGAACATTACATCGCTGGTCGCCAGCGAACTCGATTTCATGTCCGAGTATGACATGGTGGAGCAGTTGGAGCAGGCGCCGTCTGGACTGAGCCTGTCCTGTATTACTCGTTCCAGTTGTTTGGGACCCATTGGCCGAAACGCAGGCGCCAGCCATGTGTTCGCCGGCTCCGTGGGCAAAGCGGGCTCGGACGCGTTTGAGTTGAAGCTGGTGCTGTTCGACGTGCCCTCAAACGCCTTTGTCAGGCAAAAGACATTCCGGGTTCCATCAGCGCCAGATCGTATGGCCGACACCATGGGGGGAATCGTTCGGGAGTTGGTCACTGGCAAATCCCAGGTCCAAACTCAACAAGAAGAATCCGTGGCCTCCGCCGACGACTTCACCATGGATGACGAGGATGACTTCGCTGACTTTGGCGAAGACGACATCTCACATCGGGTAGGAGTACCCGGTAACAGCTCTCGTGAGTTGGAAGACCTTGACCCCTTCGACTCCGAGCTTGAATCCCGCAAGCGTGCTGAGGAAGAAGCGCAACGACAAGCGGAAGCCGCAGAACGTCGTCGAGCCGAAGAAGAGGATCGTCGCCGTGCGGAAGAGGAAAGACGTCAAAGAGCCGAAAAAGCCCGCCAAGCCGAAGAGGAGGCGCGGCGCGCTGAAGAGGAGCGCCTGGCCTGGCAACGCGAAGAAGAGGACCGTCGCCGCCAAGAGGCAAGAATTGACGAAGAAGACCGCCGCTCCAACCTCGACGACATCCAATTTGGTGCTGTAGAGGAAGACGACATCGGGATCGATGACATCGAGTTCGGCACAGCCGTGAGCAGCATTATGATCGACGAGTCGAGCTCAGATAGCGCTGGCTACGAAGATGACCTCGACGACTATCGTGACCTCGATGACGACTGGAACGACGACTACCAATCCAGGGACCAGGGGTATGACAGCCTGGACTCCCTGGATGACGAGCCGAGTGCCAGCGGTAGAAGCAGCCGCAGTTCCGACAACATGTCCCGCTCAAGCCGGAACAACTCGTCGGTACAAATCAGCTCCCGATACAGGGGGAAGGAATCCCGCATGGGAATCGCTGTTCGCGGCGGATACGCAAGCCTCAAGGGACAGAACATTCAGAACGAGAACACCGGTGAGATGCTGAGAACCTCTCTGGGGTTCGTGACCTACGGTGCAGAAGTAGAGGTGCCCTTGAATGGGGGGGCCACGTTCCGTGCAGGCCTGGAAGGTCACTCCACCCAACGCACAGTGCCGGAGAAGCTCCAACACATGGGCCTACCGGCGAGCATCTGGAACACCATCACTCCGTTACACGCTGGTGTCGCATACCAGTTCGGCAAGTCGGCCATACGGCCGAACATTGGCGCAGAGATCCTGGGAACCCCCTATTCCAAGGAAGGCTTCAAGATGGCTCTCGGTCTCCGCGGCCGATTGGGCCTGGATGTGATGGCGACCCGCAGCTTTGGCATTCGGATCGATGGCTCTATGGGCTTCTTGTACGGGTCCGATTTCGAAATGATTGAATCCGGCCTGTCCTCCACAACCATGGCGCCTCAGATCTCTTTCGGCACATTGTTCCTGCTGTAGAACCAGATTCATAAACAGGTGGCTTTTCTCAACCTGGCGCAATGTGTTGCCTACGTGACGATTGGCCAGTGGATAGCCACACGATGGCCTCCTGGTTCGCTGATGCTCTATGGAGCAGCAGTTCTTCAAGTGGTCAGTGCTCTACTTGTCTGGCTCGATAGAGGTCAGAGCGCTCAACGTTGGCTAGCCCTGGCCTGCCTGCTTGTGGTCTCAATCCTCTTCGGACTACATCTTCAGCTCGCCATTCATGTCATTCAGACATTCACTCCGGTGGGCGCCGAACTTTCCTGGGCAATTCTCGGGGGGCTCCTGCTCGCGCTTCCCTGGCTCGTAGCAGTCCCATTGTTTCAGTTGTTCAGAGCCCCTCGTTCCAAGTCGCAGAACGCAGGCGCTGCGCTCACCTTATTACTGCTCCTACTCCCCTCCATTCCCGCGTCGATGGACCACACCACAACAGTCTATCCAGAAGTGCCGGGCGCCCTCGCTGCCTCCTGGCTTCACGCCAGACACCAAGGTCTGCTGGAGACGCCCCCTCCCGAATCGCCTGGACCCACTTCTCTCTTGGTTCACGTAGTTCGCGACGGACAAACGGTAGAGACCCTCTCAGCGGAAGCCGGGAATCTTCAAACTGCCTTGGAACAAATCTCGCTGAAAAGCCAAGCCACCCCGGGTGACGCCATCCTCTTGGAGGCCGCCGCTTCCGAACGGTCCCCCCGGCGTCCAACGGTCCTGCCAGCCAATCGGTACCTGTCCAGGCCTGGCGTAGACGGGTTTCGGCTGCCCTCCAAGCTCATCGGCGCCCACACGCTCTGGCGCTCAACGGATGTGCGCGTGAGAAGAGTGGGTATCGACGCCTGGCTCCCCACAGCCACAAACCAGGAAGAGGTCGTCTCTCAAGTGTTGTTCGATGCATGGCTTGCCACAAGCGAAGACACGGTAGCTTTGGACAAGAACTGGACCGCGGCTCCAGAGATGACTCCCGAGAGCATCCGCACAGCCGTGATTCAAGCCGCCCGCCATCTGGTTCACAACATGTCCGAGGACGGTCGATTCGCCTACATTGTCAAAGGCCCCAGCGGCAACCATGGCGCGGGCTACAACTACCCAAGACATGCAGGTGGGGCGTGGTTTCTCGCTCGAGTCGGCCGCTGGCGCGGCGACCCTGAAATCCAGGCTGGGGCTCTGGCGGCTACCGATTTCATGGTGAACAACACCCAACTGCTTCCAGACGGCCGCGCCTTCTTCTTCGACCCGAGACGCAAAGACGGAAAGGTATGGGTGGGAACGACAGCCTTGGCACTCATGGCGCTCATCGATGGCGGCATGTATCCGGACCTCGCTCGAGACTATGCGAGACACATTGCGTCTGCTGTAGACGAATCTGGGGTCGTAAGAGGCAACTTCAACCTTCCGAAAAAGACCTGGCCTGAGCAAGACCAGGTGACCTACGCCCAAGGACAAGGCTTACTCGCTCTGGCCGCTGCAGTAGAGTCCGGAAACCTAGAGGTGCAGGCAGCGTTGGAAAGAGCCGCCAAATACGTCGAGGAGGACTACTGGCCCCTGCCGGCCGCTCGGCTCGCCCTACTGGACGAACACTGGATGTGTCTGGCCGCTGAGCGTGTTTCACGGGTACGAGAAAATGCCTCCGGAGAGCAAGTCTGCCGCGCCTGGGTGGACAGCCGGGTCCCCCTCGTCACCGGGACCCCACTCGCACCCCCAGCAGGCGCCGCCGGGGCTGTAGCGGAAGCGCTGGTCGCCGCAGCCATGCTGGATCTTCGGCGCGGTACATTGGGCGCTCCCTGGCACCAGGCGATTGCCTATGGGGAGCTCTTCCTGTCAAACGCGTACCAGCCACAAGACGCACCCTTCCTGGAGAACCCAGAAAATCTGGTCGGTGGATTTCGGGACAAACCGTGGCTCCTGGATGTCCGCGTAGACGCTGTTCAGCATATTGGGCTTGCCTTGATGGGCGTCAAAGAACTGCTCGAGAGTCCCCTCGCTCCGAAAGGCTAAGCGAAGAGCCTGGTTCTGCTGCAGGACGATCAAATCAGACAAACCATCCGGAATTGATAGCTTTCTTGGGCATCTACATGTATCGTAGCGCCTAATCATGGCTATTCGTTTGGACCACTGGTTCCTCTTCTCGGGGAACCAATCCGAGGACTCTCCCACCTGCCAGGGGGAGTCCTCTACCTTTTGCCTCCCGTCTTGGGAATTTGGGGAGGCGCGGTTATCGAAGTGGGGCATGCATACCCCAATTGTGAGGTACTCACCCTGGACAAGGACACCCCACCCTGGACTAACCGATGCCCAAAAACACGGAATAACAGCTATTTAGAGACTTAGACAGATACGGCACAGGTCTTGCTTGATCTATGCATGTTCCCCTCCCACACAGATCATTTTTCCCAATCCCACACGGAAGATTCCATGAAACGCACAGCATTTAGTATTCCCCTGATTCTTGTCCTTGCGGCTTGCCAAACGGAGCAGCAACCAGACGAAACCTACACTGGCGAGACCTTTGGTCGCATCGCTGGCTTTGTTACCGACATCGATGGCAACGGCCTCGATGGGGTTGAAGTCGAAACCCAAGAAATGGTCGTTGTTACCGACGCCGATGGTCGATTCCTGTTCGACGGCATTCTCCCGGCCGAGGACATCGTTCTTGAGTACTCACTCGATGGGTATGCAAAGAGCTACAGCACCACGACGGTAATGTCCTGGGAAACCGCGAATACCAACGCGAAGCTCATGGAAGTCGATGGATATGCCACCTTTGATGGCGCACTCGGCGGCACGATCGAAGTGGAAGACGTCACAGTGACCTTCCAAGCCAACGGTGTTGTAGACGCTGACGGCAACGCCTACACCGGAACGGTCACGGCTGCAATCACCCATGTCGACCCCTATACCAACGAGCTCGCAGGCGCCCCCGGCGACCTCTCCGCGCTTGCCTTTGACCCCAGCGGAACCTCGAAAGATGCCGTTCGGGCCTCTCAGCTCATCTCCTATGGAATGGTAGATGTCACCCTCAAGGGTGCTGATGGAGAAGAGTTGAATGTAGAGGAAGCCAGCCCTGCAGCGATTCGCATGCCCATCACCAACCCAGACGGATTTGGTGACCAGGTTCGACTTGAAGCCGGCGAAAGCATGAACACCTGGTCTTTCGACCGTGAGCGTGGACGCTGGGTTGAAGAAGGCATGGGTCAGGTTTCCGAGGAAGACGGAAAGCTCGTCTTCGACTTTGAGGCCACCCACTTCTCCTGGTGGAACTGTGACCAGGGTAACCCTCCCTCTTGTGCCACCGGTCGTGTGGTCGACTACCTCGGTTTCCCAGTGCGTGGCGCTGAGATCACCTGTGCGGGTCGTCTGTCCACCTCTCGGACCACCACAGACGAGGACGGCTACTATGTCTGCAACGTACTTGTAGGCGACACGGTCACCTTCAGTGGACTTACCCACGTGGCTCAGCGCAACTGGTCAAAGGCCGTGCCGAACGTCTTCCTGTACGGATACGGTAGCTCCGCAGCAGACTGCCAGCCCATTGAGACGATCAACATCCCCGTTTGCCGCGTCACTGGCGCTGTGACCGTGGAGAACTTGGATTCCGTCGTAGATGGCAACCGCAAGTCCAGCAGTGGTGACCACGTCTCCGCAGCCTTCTTCGCTCCCAAGGGAGACATTGAGTACTGTGACAACCCCTGGGATGTCGTATCCGAAGGCCAATGCGCGGTGTTCGACACCACTCAAGCCTCGGACTTCTTCCCGTCGAGCGCTCAGACCGGCCTGTTCAGCGACAGCCGCTCGGTGGGCTCCTACATGGAGGTAGCCACTTCTCGTCAGTCCTATGTTCTCAACCAACAGGTCGTGGACACCACGAAGAAGTTCTACGAAGTCACCGTGCATGGCAAGGATGGCAGCGGCAACCTCACAACGGACCGTCCAGAGTTCCAAGGTGGTGATGCACTCTCGGTGTCCGCACCTGGTGCCGCCAGCGACTACCTGGGCCCCTGGAGTGAGTCTCGCCTCGGTTTCGTACCCGGCGACCTGACCTGGAACAGCCCGGATGCCCTGACCCACAGCCGTAACAGCAGCCTCTCGCTGAACTACAGCGGAGCCACCAACGACCCCCGCGGTGTGCTGGTACTCGGTACTCAGGCCTCGGGTTCGGAATCGATGATGTGTCGATTCTCCGACAACGGTAGCGCCAACGTACCCAGCTCGGCATTGTCTCAGCTCGACGAAGGGCCCGGCGGAATCGGCATCTACCATGTCGACGACTCCTATGCGGTCGGTCCTG
>JAYZDK010000239.1:0-14067 GCA_036337845.1 Myxococcota bacterium
CACGACGACGCGCCCCCCCAATGAGCAGCGGTTGAGGCCAGAGAAGTCCAGAACCCAGGAGACCTGAGCGCCGGTGATGACGAGGGTTCGGAAGGCTCCCGGGTCGCCCCCGGTTCGCTCTCGGAGTGGAGAGCCTACGCAGTTCTCCAGAAGGCCCCAATTCGACCAGACCAGGCGGGCTCGGGATTGTTTCTGCGTATTGTCCTGGGCCCGCCATTGGAGTCTTCCGCTACGTCGCTCAAAGGCGGCTTGGTGGCCTTGCGTCGTTACCCACCGCTCCAAGGGCCCAGCCTCCTGGAGCCGGAATACCAGGGATTCAGGATCGCTCACGGGTGCCTGTTCGTCCTGGGGCTGGCCACAGCCCGCGAACAACAGCAAGGCAATCAGTCTGGAAGGTTGACGCACCATTCCGCCGAGAAAGTACCACTGAGGCTGCCGTCGTCGGTATCGTAAAAACGGCTGAGGTCGAATGAGCCTATGACGAGTTCTCGGTCTTCGACTTCGTCGATGGTGAGTTCTCCTTCATCTACTCGAAACTCCTGAAATGCGCCGCCTTGTATCACCAGGGCGCTGGCGTCTACCTGTGCTCGGTCATTGAGGTTGTAGTAGCCGGCAGCTACCTCTGAGCCCATGCCAAAGGTGAATTGGATTCCGAGCAAGTCTTGCTCGGCGGGGTCCACACCGGGAGTGTAGCTGTGGTGTACCCAGTCCACGCCCATGCAGTCGAATTCTACATTGGAGAAAAAGAGGTAGCGACCGCCGAAATAAGCCGTCAACGGCTCCGAAAAATCATTGGAGTCGATACTTCCATTGATGATGCTAGGCTCGGGGCCACAGGAAATGAGCAGACCTAAAACGAAAGGAATCATGGTTCGAATGGTAACCCGGAAGTTGTGGTGGGCACGTGTATGGGAGAATGAACACGCAATTCCAGTTGCTGTGCAGGAGGGGTTGTGAAGCAGGTGTTTGAGGATGCGCTTTCGGGAGATGTACGGCGGTTGGCACGTGCGATCTCTATGGTGGAGGAATGTGTGCCGGGTGTGGAGGAACACCTGGCCCGCCTGCGTCCAAGGAGGCTCTCGGCTCCTGGTAGCCCAAGGGTAATTGGCATTACCGGTCCTCCGGGTGCTGGGAAGTCGACGTTGGTGGACCGGCTGGTCACCGGGGCTCGAGTTGCCGGGCGCACGATTGCGGTACTGGCAGTCGATCCTTCGTCACCGTTCTCGGGTGGGGCGATCTTGGGAGACCGTCTTCGTATGCAGCAACACGCGTTGGATACGGGGGTGTTCATTCGGTCGCTGTCGGCGCGTGGACACACCGGTGGGCTTTCTCGTGCCACCGGCCAAGTGGTTGACCTATTGGATTCAGCGGGTTGGGATGAAATCATTGTGGAGACTGTTGGTGTGGGGCAGTCGGAGTTGGCTGTTTGCCAGGTGGCCGATACCGCGGTGGTGGTGCTGACACCGGAATCGGGAGACACGGTTCAGGCGATGAAGGCGGGATTGATCGAGATTGCCGATGTGTTTGTGGTGAACAAGGCAGACAGGCCGGGAGCGACAGTGCTGGCTAGTGAGCTTGAACAGACGGTGGCCTTGGGCAATAGAGGGGGCTGGGACGCTCCTGTGGTGACCGCCTCCGCATTGGAGGGGACGGGTATCGAGAGCGCCATGGAGGCCATTGGGGCACACTCCGAGTGGTGTGTGGGGGATGGGAGAGAAGACTGGCAGCGCCGACGGGGCGAAGGGCGCCTGCGCACATTCTTGGACCTGGTAGCGGAACAGGCGGTTGCCCAAGCCGCTACAGCGCTTTCGGGGCCACAGAGCGAGCTTGGATTGGCACTTCGTGAGGGACGCCTGCTCCCGTCTGAGGCGTTTCGCAGGACGTATAAGGAATGACCGGCTTCTGGATCTTGTGGTTGGTTGCTTGTCCGCGTCGAGGCCTGGAACCGATGGAGGTGCCGGATGAGCAGCCGGAGGTGTCGGTGGACCTCGCGGAGCAGCCAGCTGCGTTTCGGGTGGTGAATGGTCCATGGACGGACCGAGAGACCGGCTTGTCCATTGATGTGTTGGAGGGCTGGTCGGGGCAGCCCGGCACGGTAGATTCGGAGCTGCGAATCCGGCTGGAACATGCCTCCAGCGGTGCATCCCTGGAGATTCGAGCGCTCGAGCCGGCGGGGCTTGTGCCTCGGGAGCGGACGGGCTGTACCTGGGAGTTCAGTGACGAGGGGGGCTACAGCAGTCTCCGCGTGACGGAACCTGTTCGGGTTTCGAGTTGTGTACCCAACGACCCTGGGGCGCCTCGGGTGTTCGCCACCATGACGCAGCATGGCGGTTGGGATTGGCATTTCGACCTTTTGGTGCCCCAGGGATACCTGGCGGCCGCTAAGGCTTCAGCGGATAGTTTGCTGGCTACCGTTCGTTTCGGGAGCTAGCTACCCGTGGCGGGAACGCCGAAATGCAACAAGCAATAGGGGGAACAGTGCCAGGAGCGTCCTGGACTTTACCCGAGCGGAGGAACATCCGGCCGAGTCGCCGCCGCAGCCGCCTCCACAGCCATCCTCACCACCGCAGCCGTCGCCGCTGCCGTAGGAGACAGGGCCGAGCCCGGCACTCGCCTCAAGCCCGTCTCCGTAGGGGCCAGCCGCACGACTCTCGAGGCTGGTGAGCCCCACGCCCTCCATGGAGCCGAGGGTGAACGCCAGGTCGCCCAGGGCACTTCCAATAATGGGGTCGATGAGCGAGGAAAATACCCCGGAGAATTGCTCAATAATGGCATCGTTCGCATCGGGTGCGAGTTCGTTGAACGCGATGCTGACGTCAATCGCGTTGGGATCGAAGTCCACCACAATATTCATGGCCCCGGTATTGCCGTCGAACTCCAGGTCGGCTCCCAGGTCGACGTCGAGTTGCAGCCCGATAAGCCTGGAGATTCGCTGGTTTACCGTGGCAAAGATGTCCAGGCCGAGCCCCTCAATCACCACGTTGATGTCGTGTTCGCCTTCCCAATAGATGATCGGTGGACTCTGGGGGCTGGTGCTGATCAAGAGGGGAGAGGGCTCCGGAAAGAACTCATTGAATGCGTCCCCGGCGAGCAGGCCCAAAATACTGGTGTTCAGCGGGAGATCTCCTGCATCCGCCAGGTCGAAGCAGAGCACGCCGCCGCGCCACATCGTATAGAGCACCTGATTGGCAAAATCATCGGCCACCAAGATGGCGACCCCACCCGTGGCGTTTCCAAGCGCTGGTAGGTCTGTGGCGGTCTTGAGTGACCCTCCTGGGTCGCTCCCAGCCGAGATACAATTCGAGACCGGTGCGCTGGAACTTCCCGCCAGCACCAACTCCACCCCGTCGGGCGAAATGTTCACATCGTCCGGATACGCTTCAATGTGGAGCATGTTCCCAAGGATGTCGATGTCCTCAGAGATTTGAGCAGCGGAAAACGCATCCTCGATGGCGGCCTCGAGATCCGGCGCGATGTCACCGATAGCGCCTGTGAGCTCGCCTTCAACCAAGCCGATGATCCAGTCGAAGTACGAAAAGCCTAGATAGTCCCGCAGAAAGTCATCGAGCACATCGAAGATACAGCCCAGATGAATGTGCTCGCTCGCGAGGCCTTGCTGAAGCTCCAGGTCTCCTACGATTGCGTCGAGCACGCGGGTTCCGTCGCTCTGGGTGACGATCTGCAGCGCGATGGGCAGTGTGACACTGGCCGGGAAGGCCTCGATGTATCCATTGCAGTACGTGGGCGCCCAGAAGGTCTGGAACTCCAGGTCAAAGTTGTTGTTTGCGTCGTTGATGGAGATCAGCAGCGAGATGTCCGCGTTGATTACCCCATGGCCGGGAGTGATGACCGTATCGACGATCTCGATATTGACGACTGCGTCTTCCAGGCTGAAGTTGAAACCGGAGATTCCTTCGTACTGGTCGGGTACGGGCAATTCTGCCGGAATCAGAACACTGGCCAGGCTGCCCACCGAGGAGAGCCCCTCTTCGGTGATCTGGGCCGCCATGGCCTGATCGATGGTGCTGCCGGCAGGCCAGTTGGACTGGGCCAAGGCAGTATTCAGCAACAATGAGGTAAGAAACACCAAGAGCTCTCCCGACGGTCCCGCGGGCGTATTGTAGCCGAGCGGGGTATCCTGCGGCCACTACGCAGGAGCCAGGATGACCCGTTTCACATCATTTCTTCTTCTGAATGCTTGCCTTTTGGCCTTCGGTTGCGTCACGCAAAAAGATGGCGCCACGGAGGACACCCAACAGGAGGTGGCGGATACGAGTGAGGATTCCGGTACGGATACTCAGAATGTCTGGGACGATACGGCCTGTGACGAGCCGGAAGGCGATGCAGGGCAGTCCTATGAGGCGGATGATCCGCGTGTGACCATGTCTGCAGGTACCTATGACCTCAGTGCAGTGGATGGACAGTATGTTTCCTTGGATTGTGCCACCAACATTTCCGCATCACAGCCGATGGGAGGAGCGACGAGTAGAGAGGTCTACCTCACACTGGAAGGGTCGCTGGATTATGCCGGGCCCTACAACGTGATTAGTCTCCAATTCGTTGAAATCGTGGGCAGTGATGGACCCGCGTTCGATTACGAGGCAGCGGATACATCGGGTGTCACATTCGATGTCACGGGATTCGGGCCAAATCAGGCAGCCTATGGTGAGCTCTCAGGCCCGCTGACCATCACGGATGCTGCGGGGGAGGAATTGGAGATCACGTCCCTCGTGGTTCAAGCTTGGCCAGAATTCTAAATCATGACTTCGGCCGACCAGCGCACCCCCTGGCAAGCGCTGCTATCGACTTTGCTGCTGTTGTCAGGATTTGGGATCGCATGTCTTCCCCTGCGAGCACCCGATGCAAGTGTGGATTCGGGTGGTGATACTCAGTCGGGTGGTGATTCCCAGAATGTCTGGGACGATACGGGCTGTGATGAGCCGGAAGGAGATGCCGGGCAGTCCTACGAGGCGGTGGCTCCGAGTGTGACCCTGTTTGCGGGTGCGTTGGAGTTCCTTGCAGTGGATGGAATGTATTTTGATATAGATTGTGCCACGAGTATTTCCGCAACACAGCCGATGGGAGGAGGCGCGGAGAGAGCGCTCTACCTCACACTGGAAGGGTCATTGGATTATGCCGGCTCCTACAACGTGTTGGCGCTCAGCCTTGTAGAGATGGACGCGGCATCTGGAAATAGTTTCGAGTTTGTGGCCGGCGATACATCCGGGGTGAGCTTGAATGTGTCGGGATTTGGGCCATATGGTGCAGTCCATGGGAGGCTCTCCGACTCGCTGTGGATCACAGATGCGGCATTGGGAGATTTGGAGATCACCACTCTCAATCTTCAGGGGTGGCCGAAGTTCTGAGTCTGCTGGGCGTCCTAGTCCAGCCCAAAAGCTTCCGCTGCGGTTTCCAGCTCGAGCTTGGGCTGCTGTTCCTTTCGCAGAAAGAATGGGCCGATGGCGAGTGCGTCCATGTGGGTGCACATGAAACAGAGGTAGGCGTCTTCAGGGGTGTTGACGATGGGTTCGCCTCGGACGTTCATGGAGGTATTGATCATCACCGGGCAGCCGGTACGCCTGAAAAAGGTCTGGATGAGGTCGTGGTAGAGCGGGTCTTGCTGCGCGTTGATGGTTTGCACCCGTGCGGAGCCGTCCACGTGGGTAATCGCGGGTAGGGGGGGCGCATCTGCCCGGACAGGCGCGACCAACAGCATGTACGGTGAAGGCCTGTCCAGGTCGAACCAATCCTTCAGGTGACTTTCTAGTACTGTTGGCGCAAATGGCCGAAATCCCTCCCGCATCTTGATTTTCATGTTGATGATGGAACGCATCTCCGGGTGTCGGGGGTCCCCGAGTATGCTTCGGTGGCCCAGAGCCCTCGGGCCCCACTCCATGCGGTCCTGGTACCAGCCCACCACATGTGCGGTGTCCACCTGTGCGGAGACTTCATCCAGCAGTTCTTGGCGGTCCATGCGCTGATAGACGGCCCCGTGGATGTCCAGGGCGTCCCTGATGGCATCCTCGTCATAGGCCGGACCCAGATAGGGCGATGCCATTCTGGGCTGCCTGGGATTGCCGAGTAGTTGGTGCCAGAGCAGCATAGCGGCGCCAACGGCTCCCCCGGCATCTCCCGCAGCCGGGTGAACCCAGAGGTCTTTGACTCCGCTGTCACGGATGATTGCGCCATTAGCCACGCAGTTCAGGGCGACACCGCCCGCGAGGCACAGCCGGTCCAGGCCCGTTCGTTCCATGGTAGAACGCGCCAGCTTGACCATGATTTCCTCGGTGATGACCTGTATCGAGCGGGCCACGTCTTTGTAGTGCTCGTCCATGTCCTCCGCATGCAGGGGGCGACGGGGGCGGCCGAGGAGTTCCTCGAATCGCCGGTTGAACATGCGAGTGCCCTTCACGAAGTCGAAGTACTTCATGTCCAGTGCGAAGGTCCCGTCCGGGGCGATTTGGACCAGCTCACGAATCGCCTCCACAAATCGCGGTTGACCATAGGGGGCCAGGCCCATGAGCTTGTATTCCGCGGAGTTCACCTTGAATCCGCAGTACCAGGTGAACGCCGAATAGAGCAGGCCCAGGGAGTTGGGGAAGTGAATGTCCCCTTTGATGGTGATCTGGTTGCCTCGTCCTACGCCCCAGCTAGCCGTCGTCCATTCGCCTACGCCGTCTACAGTCAGAATGGCAGCCTCGTCCCAGCCGGAGGTGAAAAAGCTGCTCGCCGCGTGGGAGAGATGGTGTTCGGAATAGAGAAGTGGCCCGGTATAGCCGAGCTCGGACTTCAGCATTTTGGGCAGGCGAAGACGGGTTGCCATCCAGCGGGGCATGCCGTCTACAAAGTGGGAAAAACTCATTGGAAACGTATGAAGCTGGCTTCTGAGCAGGCGCTCAAACTTCAGGATGGGCTTGTCATAAAACACCACAGCATCGAGGTCTTCGACCTGGTAGCCGCCCTCGGCCAGCACGTAGCGGATAGCGGAGACGGGGAAGTCGGAATCCTGCTTTCGACGGGAGAAGCGCTCTTCGGAAGCGGCCGCCACGAGCACGCCGTTGTCCAGCAGGCAGGCTGCTGCGTCGTGGTAGAAGCAAGATAGTCCTAGAATCTTCACCGGAGCATCCTAATGTGTAGAACCCATAGGTGGGAGACGCTCTAATAGTTCTTCTAGCCAGTCGACCCAAGCCACTGCCCTCTGATGGGCCTCGGTGTTGGGCGGCGCCTGCTGGGCTAGCGTCTGCCACGCTTGGATTCGCAGGGCTGCGTGCGGCCTACAAAGGGGGTCGTGAGGGAGGAACGGGCCGAACTCAAGGGTATGCCCAGAGTGGGTTTCAGTGCCTCGGCGTATGCGAATTACCTCAGCAAAGGCATCGTTTTCCGGCGCCAGACGTTCTTCCTCGATCCGCCAGCCTTGTTCGGCGAGCCCTCTTCGGAGGACGTGGGAGCCTTGAGGGGCGTGCACGACGGCCTGAGTCGGGAAGGGGCCAGCGGAGAGAATCTTGAGAATCGGCCGTGGCCCCATGCCCGTGATGATGGCGACATCCACGGACCGAAAGCCGCGCAGGCCGTCGGCCACCACTCGAGGAATATCCGTTCGGGAGGGAAGCCTGTGGAACTCACGCTCGCTGCCCACAGCCCCTCGGCGCCGTGCGACGTGGCCATGGTCTGTGCCCACGTCCACAATGATGGCTCCTCTGGGAACCATCTCACAGATGGTCTGAAGTCTCGCGGGTAGTTTCACGACAGATCTTTGGCGGTCTGTGCGAGTGCATGTGTCTGGCGCACCAGCTTCTCTTCCAACGCACTATCCAGGCCGGATTCTGCTGTGACCTGTGCGGCTTGCCGTGTCAGGTCATCCAGTGCTTCGCCTATCTCATCGCGTGCGCTTTTCAGCCGCTGAATGCGATCGAGAAGGGCTGTCTTTTCCGCGCTTGTCTCCGCAGCGTCCGGGAGCGCATCCAACAGTGCCTGGCACTGTGTTTCAGCCGTTTCGATAGACCCAATCCGTTCGGGAAGTGCTCGGATGGAATCGATGAGATCGGAAAAGATCTGGTTGTTCAGACTCATGGATTCAAGAGCCAAACGTGCGCTTTCAACCCGCTTGAGCAACTCCAGCCCTGCGGCGGACCGGATGGCGTTCTGTGGAGCGGACTCAATGGCCTTGCGGGCGTTGCCTCGGAACTGCCGGGCGGCTGTCCAGCCTAGGACCGGAATGGCTGCAAGCACCCACAGGGGAGCGCCGATGGCCAGTACCAGGCCGGCTCCGCAGCCAAGGACTGCGTAGGCTGTGAGGGTTCGATTGCGAACTCCGCGCTTGATGTCCGGCGGTAGGGCTATGTCCACGTGACTGGTGGAAACAGCGGCGTCCGCCGTGCGCGTCACCTTGACGGCCTTTCGGGCGGCGGAAGTGTCGAGTTTGGGTAGCTTGGTAGGCAGGGGTTCGTGGGGCTTATCGGCCATGATAGAGAAATATCACGGCCGGAGAATCAAGGTTGCTCTGCGTGGGCCTTGGTGCGTTTGCCTCGGATTCAGCCAGCGAACCGTGGGTATCTTGGGTGAGCCGGCTTGGGCTGAATCTGACTATAGTGACACCATGAGGTTTCTTGCGCGTTGGTTGTCGGTCGCCATTCGGCTGGTCTCGAAAACCTGGCGAATAGAAGTCGACACAAGTGCTGTTTCGTTGGACAACGAGAATGTGATTTACGCGTTCCTTCACGGCGATGTCCTGCCCTTGGTGGCGATACATCGAGATCAAGGGGCATATGCGTTGGTGTCCCGATCTCAGGATGGGGAGTTTGCTGGGAATGTCTTGTCTGGGCTGGGCTATTTGATCTTGCGGGGAAGTTCTTCCCGAGGGGGCGCGGCTGCATTGCGGGCAGGCATGAGGTGCCTGGGTGAGGGTGGGGCGCTGGGATTGGCTGTGGATGGGCCGAGGGGGCCAAGAGGCTGCGTGAGCCCGGGAGTCGAATACCTGGCCACAAAGACAGGCTGTGTGGTGCGTTGGGCGGCCATTGACGTTTCGCCGGCCCTAAGACTGTCTACCTGGGACCGATTCGTGATCCCACTGCCGTTTTCACGCCTCCGAGTGGTCTACGGGGATATTCAGCCGGCGGAAAATAGCGAGACCGGAGCGCTTAGGGCTCAGGTTGAGGAATCGCTGCTTTCATCGTTTGTGGTGGCGCCGTCGCGGGGCCGCTTGAGTCGAGCCTTGACCACGGCCGATGCATCGCTTGGAGCGCCATCTCGGGAGTAGGGAATCTCCTCTCGGCCCTCGGCGGCTTGGGAGAACTCCCCGGAGAATCGGTCGGCGAACTTTTTGATCTTGGATCGCAGTCCCATGGCTTGGAACCTCCTGCTGAAAGCTACCCGGATTCCGGTGTGCGGGCCAGCAATACCAGGTCGCCTTCGGTCCGAACCTCGCGCCATCCCTCAGCGCGAAGGGCCCCGGCTACCGACAGTTCGCCGGTCAACACGTGGTCCACATTCCATTCCTGAAGAACATTCAGCCACCCGTCGAGTTGGTAGGCAACTCGAAGCCCGTCCTCGATGACCGGTTTGGGGTAGCAGTCATTCCGCGAATCCCAAAAAACCTTGTGTCCGTTTCGGCCCAGCCATCCTCCCAAAGTGAAATCAGACCAGATCCTTGCGTTCTGCGGGATGACTTCCAGAAGGGGGTCTGGGAAGGCGTTGGTGTCTGTTCCGACACGGGGGGCTGCCAGCGCGGTCAGTGCCAGGGCGGGCACCAGTGGCCAGGCCACCACACCCGGCGCTCTCTTGGGAACGTGGTCTCCTATGGCTCGGGCGACATAGGGAAGCAGCACAAGCCCGGCCGGAGTGCAATAGCGCCAGTGTAGGAGCGCCAGTCCTATTAGAGCTGCGCCGATTGCTACAGGGCGCCAGGAACGCGTCCGAACGCAGGCCCAGACGCCCACAGCGAGGGCAGCCAGTCGAATGGCCTGGCTCGGTGTATTGGGAACTAGTGGACGCCATTCTTCGACGAAGTGATGGACCAGTCCTTGGGGCCCCGAACCCAAGCCATACTCCAGCACCAGCTTGTGGAGCTCAAGCCCGTGGGGGTTCAGGATACTGGCCGCGACGGCAAGGAGCACCTCCTTGGGCCGGTGCATTGCAAGGAGAAAGACCCCCACCACGAATGAGCCATGGACATTGGCCCAGAGTGCAATCAGGCCAATCCGAATCAAGGAACCTCTGATTCCTTTGAAGGACAAGGACACAAGAAGCATGCAGAGGCACAAGTTGCCCCAGGCCAGCGCCCTTTCGGTGAATGAAAAACTCACCAGTGGCAGCAGCCACAATAGCGAGAGAACGCTTGCCCAGCCGGACCGTATCGGCGCGATTAGCCTGGCAATGAGGCATACCGTGAGCACGTGGCAGGCCATGCGGGCCAGTGGAATACCGCTGATGCCCAGCGCCCCGTACAGCCAGGCCACCAGCGGCTCGTGACAGATCCAGGGCGTATCGGGCGCGGTAAAGGACAGGGTGTTGAGCCGGGGCAGTGCTGTACCTGCTTGTATGGACTCTCCCGCCCACAGCAGCCACCAGAGGTCGGGGTCTTCCAGGGGGTTCCACCAGGTTGTTGCTGCGAGGAGGACGAGCAGAAGGGCCGATGCAATGGACCAAGGGGTAAAGGGGTTGGGCCTGGGCATACGCTCTTCCGTTAAGAGCATGGTATCGAAGTTGTACCGTTGAATGTGGGATGGAGTGGATCGTGAACTTTCTGCTGGTCTGTATCGGGCTCGCGAACGCTGGAGGGCCGACGGTGGTGTTGGCTACAGCCGCACCTCCGGGGATCGAGGCGCTATGGCAGGAGACTGCGCGACTTGAGGGCACTTCCGGCCCGGCTGCGGAGCTTGCCTGCAGGCCCTTGGTTGAAGACCTGCCCCTGTGTTTTCGTGTGGAGGAGGAGGGGCGAAGGCGCTGGGTCACGCGAGCGGACCTCCAGGGTTGGGGGTTGACGGTAGAGGACCTGGAGCGCAAGGCTTCGGAGACGTTGACCACCAATCCGTTCCAACAGCGCACTGTGAGCGGTGGAGAGGGCCAGTGGTGGGCCGTGGATACGCCGGCTGGCAGGGAAGGTACGGTTTTGCTGCATCCGGAGTGGTTGAAGACCGTGGGCCCCAATCCAGTACTGGCGATTCCCGGACGGGACACCTTCTTTGCCTGGAACCTTGGAGATGCCGAACTCGACAAGATCATGGCTGTGGGGATTCGAAAAGCAAACGAGCAGTCGCACATCCCTGTGACCACCAGAATTCTTGGCCTTGATGGACAGCGCTGGGTGGTCCGAGGAGACTTGAAGTCGGCCAATCCCCAGGGGATGCAATAAGTGGTTTTCCATGTCTGTGTTTAGATCAATTCTTCAGAAGGCTGCCAGGGTACTGGCGGCTCAGGTAGCGAGAAACTCCTTGTTTGAAAAGCCGGGGGAACGCGCAGTCACACTGCCATTAAAGCCGGAAGGGCCTGTGGCCGGAGCCAATGGGATTGATTCGCAAGAGGATGTGGAGGAGGCCGGATGATGTTGTTCTGGAGTTTGGTGGTTGCGTGTGCGCACAAGCCGCCAGTGGATGTAGTTGATGATTCGGGCGAGAACCGACTCGTGGTGTTGCACACCAACGACCTGCATGGTCACTTTCTCCCAGAACGCGCACCCTGGATTGATGGTGAGCCACAAATCGGTGGGTTTGCGCTGTTGGATGCCAAGGTTCAGGCCATCCGCGAAGAGGTGGGCGACAGTCATGTATTGCTGCTCGACGGTGGAGATATCCTCACAGGTACACCCCTGACCGACATTGAGGTCAGAGGTAGTCGTGGCGGCGCCATGCTCGAGTTCATGGAGCTTGTGGGCTACGACGCCTGGGTTCTGGGTAACCATGAGTTTGACAAGGGTTTCAGCAATACGGCGGAGTTGGTGAAATCTTCTAAGATTCCGGTGTTGTCCTCCAACCTCGATGGGGTGGAAGGTGGGGTCGCAATGGAGGGACTCCAGGATGCGATCGTGCTGGAGAAAGGCGGCCTCAAGGTAGGCGTCATTGGGGCGACTACGATGGGGCTGGGCCATCTCGCCTCAACATCGACGATGGCAAAGATGAAACTCAGCCCGCTGACCCAGACCGTGTCCGAGCAACTGGAGCGCCTGGATCCCGTGACGGATTTGATTGTTGTGTTGTCGCATATTGGCTTGGAAGCGGACCGGCGGCTCGCGGAGGAGGTCTCCGGCATTGACCTCATCGTAGGGGGGCATTCCCACACCTACTTGCCCGAGCCTGAACAGGTCAACGGAACGTGGATTGTGCAAGCGGGCTCTTATGGTCGGTCCATAGGGCGTGTGGAGATTGGTGTAAACCAGGATGAAATCACCGATTTTGAGGGACAGTTGGTGGATTTACTGCCTTCGCCCGACGCGGAGGTGCGGCCGCAGATGCGGGACCTTGTCTCGCATTACGAGGAAATTATTTCCAGCGAGTTTGGACAAGTCATTGCCGAGGCTGAGCAGACGCTGTCTCGCAGCTACTATTTTGAGTCGGACTTGGGCAACTGGATTACGGATGTGCTTCGGGAGGCTGGTGATACGGACGTGGCCTTCTACAATGTGGGAGGCCTGCGGGCGGACCTCGTTGGAGGCGAGGTCACAACGGGCTCAATCTACGAAATCTTCCCGTTTGGCAACCAGGTGGTGACCTTTGAGATTTCGGCGAGCGAACTGCTCGGTGTGATGCTTTCCAATGCGAAAGTGGCCTTGGAACAAAACCACGGGAGCATTCAGCAGTCCGGTGTCGAAATGACCTGGCGTGAGCGCATGGACACGCCCGAGGCGGTTTCTATCCGAGTGGGTGGTGCTCCCTTTGATCCGGACGCGACCTACACAGTCACCAGCAACTCCTACGTCGCGGAACAAGCCAATCGATACCTGGCTGGAGCCCAGCCAGCCAACCTCGTCGGTTTAGAGGCCACCGTCTTTGATGTGGCGGTAGCGGCGGCCAAAACGGGCACCATTCAGAAGCCCATTGATGGGCGGCTGCGCAAAGTGGAGTAGAGGGGTATCGAGCGCGGTTTTCAGGCGCTCTTCTTGGCCTTCGGTTTTGCGTTCCACACGCGGGTCGCGAGCAACAAGCCAATCACCCCTACGATGATCATCGAGACCGGCCAGGGCAACCAGTTCTCCGGGTTCGTGGACGGGCCTATGAAAGCGTTGTCCGGACCCAACTGTGTGGCCGGCAGAACAGCGGCGTAGGTCAGGGACATCACTCCGGTGCCCAGGTACACAAACCCGTCGATAATACCCACGGCAATCCCGACGTTCTTCTTGCCTCCGAAGTCCATACTCGCCGTGCCCGACAACATGCCGTGGACGCCGATGACGCACATGGAGATCAAGATTGCGATGACACCGGGAATGGACACGCTCGTGTTGCCAATGACTACGGCGGGTGTGTTGATTGCGAGTAGGAGAGCGATGGAGCCCACCGTCACGCCGGCGTACAGAATCGCGGCCACCGGCCCTCTTCGAGATTGAAACACACGGTCGGAAATGACTCCCGCCAGGGTTCCGCCAAGGATGCCTGCAATGCAGAGCCACATGCCCCAGTGGTCGTAGATTATGTCTCCGAGAAGGTGGAGGTTGCTGTCGGTTTGCCTGGCGAAAGAGCGGTACCAATGCATGGGCGCATTCCGAATAAACCCGCTGCAGAACTCGATGGCGGCAATGGTGAGAATGACCGGATTTGTCAGCATTTTCTTGAAGACTTCGATGGCGCCCAGTTGCGGGCCGTCGTCACCAGAGGAGGCATCTGCTGTATCGAAATCGTCGAATCCTGCGTCGCCTGGTGTGTTTCGTACGATTCGATGGTCCACAAACCAGAAGAGAAGAAGTAAAACGGCTGGAATGAAGAAGACCTGTGAGACTCCGATATGTTCAACAATCAGCCCACCAAGGTCGAACGCAAAGTAAATCCCGAGGCTGATGAGAATCCCAAATATCGCACCGAACACACCACGCTCTCGCACGTGAAACCAAGGGGCGTTGCACTTTACGATGGCCACGGC
>JAYZDK010000240.1:0-6958 GCA_036337845.1 Myxococcota bacterium
CCGAAGATGATGGACTGGGGGTACTTCACCAGCAGGTCGCCCAAGGCGCGGTTGAGCTGCATGGCCAGGTGCCGGGGCCGGTCGGCCTCGGGGAGGCGGCCTTCCCAGAAGCTCTCTCTTTCCTCGGCAGGCACAGGCCGAGCGCATTCTTCTTGAATCGCATCGGGTGTGATGGGGGCCTGGACGGCCACCACCTCTTCTGCGGTGGTGAGCTTGGGTCGGCGCGTGGCCTCTTCTCCCAAGGACCGGCAGCGCTCGCGAATCTCCTGGTAGAGGTTCGCGACCTCCTCAGGGCTGATCCACCCGCCTTCAATCAGCATGCGGGCGCTCTGCAGCAAGGGGTCACGAGCCTCGGTGGCCTCGATCTCCTCGGCGCTGTGGTAGAGCTGCTCCACGTCCGAGCCCGCATGGCCCAGGAGCCGCACGAGCTTGAGGTGCAGGAATGCTGGCTGGCGGGTCTCCCGCACATGATCGATGGCGTCCACTGCTGCGTCATAGGCAGCGGCCATGTCCAGGCCGTCGGCTTGGATGTAGTGGAGCTCTGGGCGGTGGCTGTAGGCCGACTCGATCCACCCGCCTGGGGTGGAGACCGAGATCCCAATCCCGTTGTCTTCGCACACAAACAACAGCGGCACGGGCAGTCGCTGGTGGGCGGTCCAGCAGGCCGTATTGACCGCGCCGGTGGCGGTGGAGTGATTGGCCGAGGCATCGCCAAAGCTGCACACCACAATGGCATCTTCGGGGCTGCTGGATTCTGTCCCGATGCGTTGGGTTCTGTCTAAGCTCAGAGCGGTCCCCACGGCCTTGGGCAACTGCGAGGCAATGGTGGATGTCTGCGGTGGAATGCACAGGTCTTTGGAACCAATGACCTTGTGGCGTCCCCCGGCGATGGGTTCATCGGCAGCGGCCACCATGCCCAAGAGCACGTCCAAGATGGGGGTTTGGTTGGGGACTTGCCGGGCTCGCTGCACAAAGAAGGGGGCTGAGCGGTAATGCAGGAAGGCCATGTCGGTGGGCTGTAGAGCCGCGGCCACTGCTGCATTGGCCTCGTGCCCGGCGGAGCCGATTGTGTAGAACGATTGGTTCTGGGCTTTGAGTTCTCGAGACACCAGGTCCAAATGACGGCTGGTGAGCTGGGACTCGAAAATCTCCAGGGCCAGGCGTGCGGACAAGGCGGTGTCTTCGCGCACTGGCGAGTCCAGGTCCGTACGGCGTGGACCGGCGTGCAACTCCGAGATGGCCTCGGAGAAATTGGCGTCGACGATAGCTGCGCGGTTGACCGCCATGCTCGCCTCGCTAAGAGTGTGCCACCTAACCAGAACGGTGGGTGGTGGCTCTACGAATCCTTTCAGACCAGTCCACCAGGATGCCGGTCCTCAGCCCGCCATCACAGGTAGTGACCTGGTCTCGTCCACATAAATCCATGATTGCGGCCACGATAGCGGCTGAACAGGCGACGGTGTCGGCCCGCCTGGCGTCCATGCCGGGCCAGGTTTTGACTTCCTCTCGGGGGGTGTGGCTCAGCCGGGTCGTCAGTTCGCTGAGCATTTCCCGGGTCAATACCAGTCCGGTGTCGCCTTTGCCAGGGCCGGTCTCTGGGTCGGCGATGGCCAGCCGTGCCAGGGTGCGCACACCGCCGGATGGGCTGTAGAGCTGGCCATGCGAAAGCCCCGCCATGCGGGCTCTCAAGGGCGAGAGGTGTGCACTGGCACGGGCTTGGAGGTTGGCCATTTGTTCGGGCGGAGGCGGGTCGTCGTGACCCACTCGCTGAAACAGACGCATGTGACCCAAGGAGAGTGACACCGAGAACACCAACTGATTCTCTCGGGCGAGGGTGAACTCTGTGGAGCCGCCTCCGATATCGAAGACCATGGGCTCGCTGTCCGAGCCATCCAAGGAGGCCCGGGTTCCCAGGTAGATGAGGCGGGCTTCTTCCGGCCCGGTCAGAACTCGAATGGAAATGCCCAACTGGTCGCGCACCTGCTCTAACAGGCGCACGCTGTCTACCGACTCACGCAGTGGTGCTGTGGCGGTGGCCAGGATCATGTCGCAGTTTTCCTCTGCGCAGATTTCGGCAAAGCGCTCCATGGCCGAGATGGTGTCGGCGATGACCTGGCTGGGGAGTTCATGGCTCTCGGAACCCCATCCCGCTGCGAGTTTGACCGATGAGCGATGAACGGCAATGACGTTGGGCTCCTGGCCTTCCTCCAGGTGAGCAATCGCCAGGTGCATGCTGGTGCTGCCCAAGTCGATGGAGCCCACTTTCATGGGGCAGAACCCAACACATGCGGGTCGATGAAGAGCAGTAGTCGAGCAGGCGCTCTCGGCGTGAACGAATCGACGGACAAGACAGCCACCGCTGCGCAGTGAAACAACAGGCGCTCGGTAAGGCCGGTCATTCGGGTGGCGAGCCGTGGAATTCCAGGCTCGTGTCCGAGCACCAGGGGGTTTTCCAGCCCGAGCTCTTCCAGCCGGGCCAGCAAGGCGTCGCCTCCTTCCACTACCTCGGGCACCTCGACACAGCGCAAGCCACCAAACCACGCTGAGAGCAAGTCTGCGCTCTGTTGTGCTCGCACCAATGGTGAGTGCACGATGACACCCGGCTCAAACCGAGCCCGCTGCAGGGCGTGTGCGATGGCTTGCACCTCGGAGCGTCCTCGGTCGGTCAGCCGGCGGTCCGCGTCGGAGCCGAGGCCAGGTTCCGCAGAACCATGTCGCATGAGAAACAAGAGCATTAGTCGGTCCAGGCCTCAGGCCACTAGAACACGTGTGTGGGAAGAGGCACACCCAGTGTACGGGCGGCATGCACGATTGCGGTAATCAGTTGCGGCTCGTCAGCCTGTTCAGCGACCTCGTGGGCTTCGGCCAAGAGTGGGGCGGCGTTGTCGGGTGCTGTGCGCAGAAAGCAGAGCAGGGCCAGCACGCGCTCTCGTGCTGCTTTAGGACACGATGTTCGAGCCAGCTTGACGGCATCAAGGGCGATTTCTTTGCCGCGGTCCACATCTGCGTGGTCCATCTCGGCATTGGCGCGCCGGACGAGGGCGTCCACCTGTTCTGCAGGGGTGCGTGCAGCGGCCAGCAGCAGCTCAAGAGGGGTATCCAAGAGTTCTTGGATGGGGTTCATTTGCCCTGGAGTGCGGTCAGTGCCAGCGAGGCTGCAAGCTCCTCGATTTCACCAGGAACCTCACACTCGCCTGTAGGCACGGGGTGTTGGGCCAGCCATTCCAGGGTGAGCCCCAACAGCGCGAAATGAAGCAGTACGGGCTCGGGAGAGCCTGAGTTGGTCACGATGTTGAGCGGGTGTCCATTGCCCAAAAGCGACAACCAGGGGCTGTCGCCCAACCGATACCGGGTGCAGTTGGAGCCGACTTCCACGCCCTCGGAGGCTTTGGCTCGCAGTCCTGCCACGTCAATCTCATCACCCCCATGGCCGGCATTCACCAGCACCAGCTCCCGACCCACCTTTTCCAGGGCGGAGATGGGAATGGCATTGGGTTCCCCCGTAGCCGTGACGGCAATCTCTACGCGGGAGAGTGCATCTTCAAGGTCGGGGGTGGGAAAGCCGTCGTAATGGGCGGTCAACCTGCGAATGGCAGTGATGTCGACTACCTCCACTACCGACCCTGCGGCTCGAGCGTAGGCTGCGAGCCCTTGGCCCACAGCGCCGTAGCCCACCACCAGCACACGTCGACCCGCAAGGTGGAGGCCGGTGATTTGGCGCACAGCACCCCACAGCGCTTCTCCCACGCCGTGTCGGTTCTCTACGTGCGGCTTGAGTTGGCCGTCGTTGATGTTCACCACGCCGAAGGGCAGGTTGGTGCGCTTTCTGAGGTCGGTAATGCCGCTTCGAGTGATTTCCACGGCGGCCTCGATGTGCTCGATCTTTTCGGGAGCGCGGTCGAGCAGGGTGGCTACCAGGTCGAACCCTACATCGGCAATCAAGTTGGGTTCGTGGTCCAGCACGGCAAGGTGCTGGTCTTTAACGTCTCCACCGGTGTGCACCTCAATGCCCAGTTCTCGGAGAAGCTCCACCACCGCATGGTCCGTGGTGGCCTCGTCTGCGGCGCTGACCACCCACTTTCCACCGCCCAGGGACAGCTCCCGCAGGAGCGCTGCGGTGAGTGTGGTGAGGTGTGCGTTCACGGCGATGCACTTGCCCTCCCACGGGCGCATCTTGGCCCACCTCGTCCCCATGCTGGGCATCAGCGGGTAGAAGAGGTTGATCCGATTGACTTCTGCGGCGGCTCGGGTGCTGCGCTCGCTCGACATGTACTCTCCTTGGGTGGGCACAGCCCGGGCCCTTGTGGGAGGGCCCGGGCATCATGGGCCTAGTAGCGGTAGTGCTCGGGCTTGTAGGGGCCTTCGACTGTGACGCCAATGTACGCGGCCTGGTCTTCTCTGAGTTCGGTCAGGTTGGCACCGAACTTGTCGAGGTGCAGGCGAGCCACCTTCTCGTCGAGGTGCTTGGGCAGCGTGGCCACGCTGATGCCATAGCTCTCGGCGTTTTGGTGGAGCTCAATCTGAGCCAGGGTCTGGTTGGTGAAAGACGCGCTCATGACCAGCGAGGGGTGTCCGGTGGCGCAGCCCAAGTTGACCAGTCGGCCTTCGGCCAGCACCAGGATGGAGTGACCGGCACCGTCGGGGCCGTGGGTGGTGTTCTTGAACTTCCACTCGTGCACCTGCGGCTTGATTTCGATCTTCTCGACCTCGCCGGTGAGCACCATGGCCTCCAGGCCGGCCATGTCGATTTCGTTGTCGAAGTGCCCGATGTTGCAGACGATGGCGTTGTGCTTCATCTGCATCATGTGTTCGGCGGAGATGATGTCCTTGTTGCCGGTGGTGGTCACAAAGATGTCCTGGTCGGCGACTACGTCTTCAAGGCGCACCACGTCGATGCCGAGCATGCTCGCTTGGAGCGCACAGATCGGGTCGATTTCGGTGATAGCGACTTTCGCGCATTGGCCACGCAGAGACTGCACGGAGCCCTTGCCTACATCGCCAAAGCCACACACCAGCACGCGCTTTCCAGCGATGAGCACGTCGGTGGCACGCATGATGGCATCCACCAGAGAGTGGCGGCAGCCGTACACGTTGTCGAACTTGGACTTGGTCACCGAGTCGTTCACGTTGATGGCCGGGAACAAGAGCGTTCCGGCTTCCAGGCGCTCATAGAGGCGGTGCACTCCGGTGGTGGTCTCTTCGGAGACGCCGCGGATGTCCTTGGAGAGTTCTTGCCAGAAGGTGTCGCCCCGCTCTTGGCGCACGTCTCTGAGCACGCTGAGTACGCAGGCGAGCTCGGCGTTGTCGGTGGTCGAGGGGTCGGGCATGGTGCCGGCCTTCTCAAGTTCTACACCCATGTGCACGAGCAGGGTGGCGTCGCCGCCATCGTCGAGAATCAGGTTGGGGCCGGTGCCGTCGTTCCACAGTAGCGCCTGGAGGGTGCACCACCAGTACTCGGGCAGGGTCTCGCCTTTCCAGGCGTAGACCGGAACACCAGCGGGGTTGTCCGCGGTGCCGTTGGGGCCCACAACAGTGGCTGCGGCTGCGTGGTCTTGAGTGGAGAAGATGTTGCAGGAAACCCAGCGCACATCGGCACCAAGCTCTACCAGGGTCTCAATGAGTACGCCGGTCTGAATGGTCATGTGCAGGGAGCCCATGATCTTGGCGCCCTTGAGGGGCTGCTGGCCGGCGTATTGCTCGCGCAGCGCTGCAAGTCCGGGCATTTCCACCAGGGCCAGGTCCAGTTCTTTGCGGCCGAAGCGAATCGTGTCTGCCGAAAGGTCGGCGACTCGGTAGGGCTGTCCTGCAAAGAGCGGAAGGTTGGTGTCCATGAAGGTGGTGGTGTCCTGGGGAACTGGAGCGCTCATGGTGTCCTCGGTTGTGTGGGTCATGCTGTCCTCAAATGGAGAAAGTCAGGGGTTGTTCGTTCCGGCTGGACGGCCGGGGGTGATTGCCTTTATCCTTATATCCGGATGAACGGTTATATGGCAACAGGAGTTTCGGCTTGAACCCAGTTATCTGCAATCGCCTAAGCACGCTCTCCGAGCCTACTCGGGCGCGGATTTTGAGGGTCCTTGAGCGTGGAGAGCTGGGCGTGGGCGAGGTGGCGCAGGTGATGCGGCTGCCCCAGTCCACAGTCAGTCGGCACCTCAAAGTGCTCCTCCAAGGGGGCTGGGTTCAGAAACGCTCGGCCGGCACGGCTAACTTCTTTCGGTTGCTTCCGGACTCGCTTTCACCCGGCGACAAGGCGTTGTGGGAGCTGGTGCGTGTGGCTCTGGACGAAGACCCGGCGTTGGAGGAAGACATCACGCGCTTGGAGACGGTGCTGGCCCAGCGGGCGGCGAGCTCCAGCGAGTTTTTTGGGCGCTTGGCCGGGGGCTGGGATGCGCTTCGCCGCGACATGTTTGGGGATGGCTTTGTGCTGCCCACCCTGCTCTCGCTTGTGCCCGGTGACCTTGTCGTAGCGGACCTGGGGTGTGGTACCGGCGGAGTGCTTGTGGACCTGGCTCCGTGTGTGGAGCGAGCGGTTGGAGTGGACCGCGAGCAGGCCATGTTGGATGTGGCGGCCTCTCGCTTGGAGGGGGTGGGCAACGTGGAGCTCCGACGGGGGTCTCTTGAGTCGCTGCCCCTTGGCGATGAGGAGGTAGATGCCGCTCTGTGCATGCTGGTGCTGCACCATGTGGACTCTCCAGCGCGGGTGTTCTCTGAGGTGGCCAGAAGCTTGAGGCCGAACGGTCGGTTTCTGCTCTTGGATATGGTGGCCCACGAGCGAGAAGAGTACGAGAACACCATGGGCCACAAGCACCTGGGGTTTACCTCGGAGACGATTGGCGGATGGGCCCAGGCCGCGGGGCTTCACCAGCGTTCTCACCGAGTGCTGCCGGTGGTCGAGCAGGCGCTTGGCCCGCCGCTTTTTCTGGCGGTCCTCGAGCGGGTCTGAGCGCGGAGATATCCGGCC
>JAYZDK010000241.1:0-10160 GCA_036337845.1 Myxococcota bacterium
CAGACTTCAGTGGCTGGCCTCGAAACTACAGACGTTGTGGTGGGACATCGTTCGAGTTCGTTGGGGCCTGGAACCGTGAAGGATGGCGCGAGCTACCTGACGGCTCTGGAGGAGCGCTGGGTGCTGGCAGACCGGGCCCGACGCCGCCAGCAGATCGTCGAGGGCCTGGCCAAGAAGGCGGAAGAGTTGGGTGTTGAGGTGGGAGGTGATGAGGCCTTGCTGGATGAGGTGACGGACCTTGTCGAGTGGCCCGCATTTGTCGCGGCGCGATTTGAGGAAGCTCTGTTGGATTTGCCACCACGACTGCTCGAGGAATCCATGCGGGTTCATCAGCGGACCTTTCCGACCTTGAAAGATGGGGCGCTGACAGCGCATGTGCTTGTGGTCAGCAACAATCCTCAGGGCGACGAACAGACCATTGCTCTTGGTAATGCACGGGTACTTGGGGCGCGTTTTCATGACGCACGCTTCTTCTTTGCCGAGGATAAGAAAAAGGACTTTGGTTCATTAATCGGCTCGTTGGAGCGGATGCGCTGGGTGCGGGGTCTGGGGACTATGGCCGATAAGCAGGCCCGTGTGAGCCAGCTGTGTGAAACCACGGCGGCGCTGTTCGGTGCTGAACCGGATGTTGCAGCTCGGGCGGGAGCTCTCGCGAAGCTGGACCTGGTCTCGGGCATGGTAGGGGAGTTTCCCAAGCTCCAGGGACATATGGGCAGACTCTATGCGCAGCATGCCGGTGAGGCGCCCGAGGTCGCTATGGCGATCGAGGAGCACTATCTGCCACGCTACGCCGGCGATGAGTTGCCCACCACGCGCTCGGGCAAAGCCGTGGCTTTGGCCGATCGTCTAGATACGCTCACAGGTTGTTTTGGTATTGGGCTGATTCCAAAGGGTTCGGCTGACCCACAGGGCTTGCGTCGGGCAGCGAATGGAGTGCTCGCGCTTCTACTCAGTGAGCAACAGCCTTCCTCCCTTGAAGCGCTATTCTCGGCGTCGCTTGCAGGTTTTGACGAGGGGATCACGCGGTCAGCGGATGAAGTGGTTGCACACCTCAGCGAGTTCACGTTGGGTCGGTTGAAGGCGACCTTGCAGGCCGCCGGTCACCGAACGGATCTTGCGGACGCGGTGCTTGCGGTTGGAGGAGATGATCCGGTGCAGGCTCGTGCGCGGGTCGAGGCCCTAGGCAGACTGTCGGCTTCCGGTGGGTTTGGGGATTTGATGATGACCTTCAAGCGCGTCTTGAATATCTCCAAGGACCACAAGAGTCCGGACTATCAGACGGAGCAGTTTGAAGAGGCGGAGGAGTCGAGTTTGCATGAGGGGGTATGCCGAACTGAGGAAGCCATGAGGGCCTGTTTGGCGGAGTTGGACATCGATGGCGCACTATCCGCGATGGGAGAACTCAAACCCGCAGTAGATGCGTACTTTGAGAAGGTGCTCGTGATGGCAGAGGACCCTGGACTCCGCGCTGCGCGATTGGGGCTTTTGTGTAGAACTTCCAGACTATTTCTAACGGTGGCGGATTTTCGCCGGATTTCCACGGAGTAGGGACTGCAATGAGTGACCAACAAGCAACGGCGACAAAGCATGTTTACCTGTTCGGTGGAGGTGACGCCGATGGTTCGGCGGAGGACAAAGCCTTGCTGGGAGGGAAGGGGGCAAACCTCGCGGAGATGACACGCCTGGGATTGCCAGTTCCTCCAGGATTTACAATCACGACCGAAGCCTGCAACTACACGTTTGCTGCAGAGGGAGATTGGCCTGAAGGGCTTGAAGAGCAAATTCGCGCGGGAGTGGAACGCGTAGGCGAGCTCACCAATAAGAAGTTTGGCGATGCCGAAAACCCGTTGCTGTTCTCGGTGCGCTCGGGTGCACCGGTTTCCATGCCGGGAATGATGGATACGGTCCTCAATCTGGGCCTCAACAGGACCACGGTGGAAGGGATGGCCAAGCGCTCGGGCCGTCCCATATTTGCGTGGGATTCCTATCGCCGATTTTTGAGCATGTTTGGCGATGTGGTTCTGGGGATTCACGGCACCCGGTTTCAGAGGGCGTGTGCAGCGGTTGTTGGGGAGAAGGCGCCGGCGGACCTGGAACTGGAAGAGATCAAGGCACTCTGTCATGCCTATGAGCAGGTCATCGAGGAAAACCTCGGTCATTTTCCTGCAGATCCCTGGGAGCAACTCAAGGCGTCTATTGACGCGGTGTTTGGTTCTTTCAATACCCAGCGGGCCCGATATTACCGAAAAACGCATGGCATTGCGGAGGGCATCGGCACCGCAGTGAATGTTCAGGCGATGGTGTTTGGAAACATGGGAGAAGGCTCGGCCACGGGTGTGGCCTTCAGCCGCGATCCGGCAAGCGGTGAGCCGATTTTCTTCGGGGAGTGGCTTCCGGATGCCCAGGGTGAGGACGTGGTGGCGGGAACCCACACGCCTTTGCCACTCAACGCCGAAAAGGGCGCCCCTGAGGCCGATACCCTCGAGGCTCAAATGCCCGAGGTGTACAAAGAGTTGGCTGAAATGCGGAATCGACTTGAGGCCCATTTCACGGACATGCAGGACATTGAGTTCACCATTGAGGATGGTCAGCTTTATTTGCTACAGACCCGTACGGGTAAGCGGACGCCGGCCGCTGCGGTTCGCATTGCAGTGGACCTGGCACAAGAAGGCCTGATTGATGAGGAGACTGCTCTTTCTCGTGTGGAGCCTCATCTTCTGGAAATGGTGTTGAGGCCCGTGCTTGACCCCGATGCTCGCCGGAAGGTGCTGTGCAAGGGGCTGCCGGCTTCGCCCGGAGCGGCCAGTGGAACCGTTGTCTTTCATTCGGCGGAGGCTCAGGAGCTTCACGACCGAGGGGAGCAGGTGATTCTCGTCCGTATGGAGACTTCTCCGGAAGACATTCAAGGCATGACCGTCGCAGAAGGAATTCTTACGAGTCGTGGAGGTCAGACCTCGCATGCCGCTGTGGTGGCTCGAGGTATGGGACGGCCTTGCGTGGTTGGGGCGACCGACATTGTCGTGGATTATGGGCGCCAGCTCTTTTATGCAGGGGACACGGTGGTTAAACGGGGAGACTCGCTGACCATTGATGGAGCGAGCGGTGAGGTCATTGAGGGGAAGGTTCCCACACTTGCGCCTCCTACGGAATCCGGTGCGATGGGAACGCTGTTGGCCTGGGCAGAGAGCCGCTCCAGGCTGGTGGTTCGCGCCAATGCGGACAATGCCAAAGATGCGGAACGTGCGAGGGAGCTGGGTGCGCGAGGCATTGGGTTGTGTCGCACAGAACACATGTTTTTTCAGGCGGATGCACTGCGCTGCATGCGTCAGTTGATTCTTGCCGGGGATCGCAACACCCAGCTTCGGGCGCTCTCACAGATTCAGCCGATTCAACGCGAGGCGTTCCGGGAGATTTTTCAGGCGATGGACGGACTGCCCGTGACCATTCGCCTCCTGGACCCTCCTTTACACGAGTTCCTGCCCAGTAGCGAGGAGGACCTGTCTGCGATTGGGGAGGACCTTGGGGTGCGAGCGGAGCTCTTGGGAGAACGTATCCAGCAGCTTCATGAGTCCAACCCAATGCTGGGTCACCGTGGCGTGCGACTTGGGATTACCGCTCCCGATATCTACATCACCCAGGTCCGAGCGATTATCGAGGCCGCTGTCGAGGTGGCGGAAGAAGGGGTTTCGGTCTTGCCTGAAATCATGATTCCCCTTGTGGCGACGCGTTCTGAGGTCGCGCGAGTCCGGGAGCAGGTTGTGGAGACGGCCGAGGCAATCTTGGAGCAGTCCAACCAGCGAATCGACTACAAGGTCGGCACCATGATCGAGCTTCCCCGAGCGGCGCTACTTGCGGATGAGATCGCTCAAGAAGCGGACTTCTTCTCCTTTGGTACCAATGACCTCTCTCAGATGACCTATGGATTCTCCCGTGATGACATGGGTAAGTTCTTCAATGCATATGTGTCCGAGGGGCTCCTGGCGGATTCCCCGTTGGCTGTATTTGATATTGAGGGAGTTGGGCAGCTGGTGAAGCTGGGGGTGGAGAAAGGACGCATGGTCAAGCACGACCTCAAGGTTGGGGTATGCGGTGAACATGGGGGCGATCCGAGGGGTATTGGCTTCTTTCATCGGATTGGGCTCGATTACGTGTCCTGTTCGCCTTATCGGGTTCCGGTGGCTCGACTTGCCGCGGCCCATGCGGCCCTTGGACTGCTGTGATTCTTTTTGGACTGATATTGCTGGGGTGTGAGGCGGGTATTTCTACGCCCAGTCTCGGGCCGTGTGCAGAACTTCCCAGCGGTCGCTTTGATTATGGCCAGGTGGGTATCGGCACGTGTCTGGCGGGGCCTGTCCAGATGGAGTGGTATTCCAACCCCCAAGCCGTGGGTGAATCCTGGCTGGTGGTCGCCAATGCGAACCCCTTCTTGGATTACGATGGGGGCTCGCTTCTGACGCTGTTGCCGCCTCCACTTGAGGGTGGTGAAGAGGTGTTGGTGAGCGACCTGGAGGCTGGGGCGGTAGACCTCCCGAACTTCTCCGGGGGCCTGGCTTTGGTCGAGAATCGCGGGCTAGCCGTGGTCCCAGTGAAATTCTCTGAGGGCGCCCGGACGCGGGAGACGAACGATCGGGTTTACCTGGTAAACATTTCCGATCCCCGTCAGCCGAGGTTCTCGTTGTATGGGCCCGATGGCGCGGGGTCACTGGTCGCTGAATCCGATCCGGGCCCGGTCGTGTACGACCCCGAGAGCGGGCGGGTGTACGTGGTCAATACAACAAGTGGCAGCATTTCTGTGATGGACACCACTGCGGATGTCATCGATTGGATTGATGCTGTTCCTCGTGCCCGTTTGGATGGGGTTCGCTTGTTGGACCGCGACCAATCTGGAAGCCGGGTTGAAGTCGGACTTCTGGATGTAATCAAGGCAGGCAACCTGACTGCGGATACCTGGGCACTCACGTTCATTGATGGGACGTACCGGATTCGCATGGCCACCGACACCGGTGTGGTTCGATTGGAATCTCATGGGGCGGAGAACTGGGTGGCTTCTGCGTTGGGGCCGGAGCTTACCGGCGAGGATGGAGGATGGGGAGAACAACTCCAGGATCCGCAGGGATGGACCTCGAGAACCGGTGCTCATCGATTGGCGGCTTCGGACCCGGAAGGAGCTGCGCTTGTTTCTGCTACTGCGGCGGGCTCGTTGTCTGCGTGGAGCCCGGACGACGCCGATCTGCTAAGCGCTCGTGTTGGGGAGTGGGATGAATCGGTTGGGGGACCGATGATCGTTGTGGACGAGGGGATTGAGTATCTGTTTTATGACGGACTCGATGATCAAGGAGTGGGTCGGATTGGACTCGCGGTGTCCACGGGCGGTGCTGCGTTCGAAAGGCCTGGTGGGGGCTCGGCGTTGTGGGAACCCGATGTTGACCAGCGCCTGCACGATACACAGCAGGCCAAGGATCCCTATGTTGTTCGGGATGCGCAGTCGGGCACCTGGAGAATGTATTACAGCGCGTTTGATGGGGAGCGTTGGAGCGTCGGCCATGCCGAGAGCGCAGACCTTCTGAGCTGGCAGGTGGATCCTGAGGCTGTATTTGTGCCGGAGGACGGAGAGGATTGTGGGTCGCCACTTGTAAGTGCTGAAAACGGCCGGTTTCGGATGTGGACCGTTCGGGGGGAGTCGGGGGCTTGGGCGTTGGGGTTGGCCACGTCCCAGGATGGTGTTTCTTGGGCTGACCAAGGGGTAGTGGCCCACTTGGATGAGGTGTTGGATGAGGCTCTTCCAGGCCTGGGGATGCAGGACTTTCCCGCGGGGAACTGGGCGGTTTCTGGTGAGGAGGTCGGCACAACCGGTGAGGTCTTCTCGGGGAGTGAGGGCTTTGTTTCCGAATCTCTGGGCTTTGCGGTGACCCTGGTTGAAGGCGCGATTCTCGGCCCGGATACCGAGGTGGAAGCGAGCCTCAATGGGGTTTCGGCATCTTCTTGGATTGAGCCTGAGGGGCTGGTCTATGTGGACCTGGTGGATGCCAATGGGCGGCGGAGTATTTCGGTGGCTCGTTGGCAGGACGACAGACTGTCGTTGGAGCCTGGTGTCCTTTTCGAGGGTGAGGAAGGTCGGTTTGATGAGGACGGGGTGTTCTCGCCTGTAGTGATTGCTGATGGCAGTGGGTACACCATGTTCTATGCAGGAACGCGGGATGGCGTCACTTCAGTAGGGCGGGCGACCTCGGTGGATGGGTACGTCTGGGATTCGAATCACGAGCCGTTCTTTGAGGGGGCCGAGGATTGGCAGTCGGTGGCGGTGACGCCGGGTTCAGTCGACTTGCTGGAGGATGGGTTTGAGCTCTATTTCACGGGTTCAAATGGGGAAGAGCAGCTAATAGGCAAGGCCGTGTTTGATGCGGCTGGTAGTTTGGTGGGAGACACGCATCTGGCCCCGGTGTTCGATGTAGGGTCCCCCGGTACGTTTGATGACAGCTCCGTTGCGGACCCGATGGTGCGTGTGGTCGACGAGGAGTCACACCTGTTCTATTCCGGCTTTGATGGCTCGACGTGGCGCGTGGGTCACGCCGTGATTTCGGAGAGCACAGGCGAGTGGGAGAGGGGGCAGGACCCCCTGTCTGGCGAAGCGCGTGCTGTCTTGGAGGGCGTCAGCGGGGCCTTTGATGCGGCTGGGGCCAGAAGGCCTGTGTTGGAACAAGATGGTTCAGGAACATTGCGGATGCTGTACACCGGCGAAACAGGCGGCGTAGAGCGTGTTGGGGTGAGCGGGTCTCGAAGCCCCCATCGGTTCTATCGATTCCCCCGAAATGCCACGGTGGGGGATGAGATTCTGTTCAAGAGTCATCCGGGCGACAAGGGAGGGCGAACGAGCATTGCGCTGTCTCGGGCCATCGCTTCTACCCAAGCGGATGGCAGCGCCAGTGGGTTGTTCAACACCTCTGGAGAAGGGGTCAGTGACCTCCTGTTGGACCCTGCACCCGGCTTTCTATACGCTTCCTCGGTCACGTCTTCCTATCTCTATGTCATTGACGTACAGGATGATGACCGGCCTGGGCCGGCCGATGTGCTTCACGGCCGCGAGGCCGTGCTGACTACGGCGACTCGCCCAGGCGGAATCGGCGTTAGGGGGATGGCGCTCTCGTCGGACTCCACCACCTTGTTCGCCATCAATGACAGTCCCGAGTCTGTGATGATTGTGGATGTGGAGCCGGTGTTGGATGACGCTGTGGGCCAGGTGTTCCGAGATTCGGTAGTGGCGAGCCTTCCCGTGCCCAGAGCGGACTTGGATGAGGGCGTGGAAACACTGGCTTCGATTGGGGGCGGCAAGGTTGTTCGGTCCGGTGATTATCTCTATGTGTCCAACTTCAACGCCAACTCGGTGGGGGTGTATGACCTGAGGCTGGGCACCCATGGACGGCTGGTGGAAGAAGTGTCTTTGATTGGGGAAAACCCCTATGCGATGTCGCTGCGCCCGGACGGAAAGGTTCTGGCGATCGCCAACTATGTGGGAGAAGCCGAGGGGCTGGCGACTTCTTCGACAATTGCGTTCTTGGATGTAGACCCAACGTCTGATTCATTTCTTGAGGTGCAGGGATGGATCGTCAACAAGTGATGGCTCTCTTAGGGCTTGCGTTGTTCGGCCTGGTGGGCTGCTCGGACGATTCCGTCACGGTGCGGCATTTTCAGGGGCCGGGTGGGGCCGTGGTGCTGGATTCTGAAGAGAATTCGCCGTTCCAGCGACCTGTGGGATTGGTTTCCAATGGTCGGGGTGGGGGAATTACCTTGGTGGACCCGGCTCGGGGTTGGCTGCTTTCCTCCAATCCTGGGGCACCATTTCTGGCGGATCCTCAGTTGGCTACGGGAGACAGTCGACTGCTCGGCGATATTGCTGTGTACGGGATGCCCGAAGGGGAGACCGTCTGGGTTTATGTGGCCGACCATTGGTCGGGAAACCTGTTGAAGGTGCCGTGGATATCCGGGGTTAAGGGCTCAATACCGGTGGGCGTGACCCCGGAACATGATGCCTCGGAAGCTGCGCCAACGCTGTCGGATGTGACCCTGCGAGTGGGTCGTACGACCACGGAGTCTTGGACTCTCACGTGGCAAGAGGATGGCTGGCGGGTTGAGGGCAGTGTCAGCGGGAACCAGCCGGATCTGGCAATGCCGGGTGAACGATTCGAAAGTGAGAACGCAGAAATTGCCTTCCAAGCTCCTTCAGGCAGTAGTGGTGATGTGCTTTCGTTCTCTACCGATAATGGGGTTCGAGAGGTTGACCTCGGCGGTGAGATTCAGAGCCTGCTGCGAGTGCCAGGTACGGATCTATTGGTGGCGACGGTTCTTGACCTGGAGACTGGAGAGGGGCGTATCGTGCTCTGGGACATCCTCTATGAGGCTGTCCTGGATTCCATGAGGCCTATGGCGGCTTCCGTGCCCAATCGTTTGGCGATCGATCCTACTCGGTCGGTTCTCTATGTCTCGGATGCCGCACAAAGCTCCATTTATGAATTTGTGATTGAACAAGGCCGGCATGCAGGTGGGGCCACGTTGTCTTGGGTAGATACCATTGGCGCCTCAGCGCCTGTCTCCGAGATGGTGTTCTTGGGGACGGAGGACTACCAGCGACTGTTTGTGGCCCAAGAGGGGGAGCTGTCGGTAGGCATCTTTGACTTGGAAGCCGAGGCCTGGCTGGATGCCAGCCCCCAAACCCTGGCGGTGGAAGGGGTATCGATGGGCTCGGCCGTGACTGGACTAGCGGCGACTCCTCGGGCTGTAGAAACACCGCAGGCCACGTCGTGGGGGGGAGTCTACCGAGATCACGTGGTTGCGGTATCCACCTTGGCCGGGGAGTTGTGGTTTATCGCGGGTGAGACCGGCTGCTTGGTGGAAGACACCGTCGGTCCCTACGCATTTCTTGATCCAGAGGGTTCCTTTGTGGACGCCGGCGCGGACTCGGACCCCCTGCTTGATACCAGTGGCTTTGCTCAGCGGCCTGTCCAGGTCTACAGCTGTGGCGGTGTAGTGCGGGACGAAGACTGGGTGTCCACGTACGATGAGGTTCGAGGGGTTTGGGTCGTCGAAGGGAGTGTGTCGGGGGTGCAACAACAGGTTGCTCGTGAGGACGAGCGATTTGTGTCTGATGATGGCACCATCTCGTTCCTCATCCGTTCCGGCGGCAAGCCTTCTACATCTGGGGATCGTTTTCGCTGGAGTACGGTAGCCGGAGCGGCTGGCATTAGCGGTGTGGACCGCAATGGCGATGGTCGAGAGGACCTGGCGTTGAGGCTTCCAGGCCGTCCAGTGCCCTTTGTCATGAGCGCAGGATATGAGCCGGACCCCACTTGGGTTGTGCCGGAAGTCGGCGTGATTTGGCCCATCGTCAACAGTGACCTTACGCTGGTAGTAGATGTGGGGGACGTGAGCACAACCGCGGTGATTGACTGACCCCATTCATCCGGTTTGTGCGCGGTGCGGACTTAGGAGAGTGAGGGCCTGAAACGCACACTGGCAAGCAGGCACACGACAATGGGCCACCACTGCAGTGGGGTTGACTTGCGTTGTGTTGTGCAGCCGCATCCGCCGACCGGCTCTGCAGGTGAGACTGCTTCGACTCCCGTATCGAGGGAGGTGTCCTGCCAGGTGTGTGGTTGGGAGTTCGGCTCGCGCACGGTAATCGGGTCGGCATCACAGTCGGGATCTCTCAGAGGTACACCGCTGGTGGCTTCTACCCAGTCGGCGATGGCGTCTGCGCGTACATAGATACCTCCTTGCCCACACGGCGTTTCCGCGGGACTCGAAGCGCGAGAGGTGAGGCCGGCCAAGACTGCCTCTCCCCAAGGAGTCCAGAGAAAGGCAGGACCCCCAGAGTCTCCTGTGCAGGTGTCGACCCCGTCTCCTCCGGCAATGAACTCGCCGCCAGGTTGTATGCGGCTGTGGCACCCGGCATCGGTCCGTGAACAGTCGGCATCTGTAATCGTGGTTCTTGCCTCCATCAGCACGTGGGTGGCGATGGTGCCCCAGACGTCTGTGGCGCCAAAGCCGACAAGCTCCACGGTGGCTCCGTCTTTGAGGTGTTCAAGTGCGCAGGAGCGTGCAATGGGAGCAGGTTGAGCGATGGCTGGCTCGGATAGCTCTACCAGGGTGAGGTCATAGGTGTTCCA
>JAYZDK010000242.1:0-9116 GCA_036337845.1 Myxococcota bacterium
CACCAGGAAATACTTCCACCACTTTGCCTTCAATCTCAATCAGGTCGTCACTAGCCACGTACACCTCGGAGCCCTGCGGGCGCGACACACCTATTGCGCTCACCGCGGGATTACAAGAATGAGCGTGGAGAGGTAGCATGGTTTCCATGCTCGCAGCCTTGATTCTGGCTTGTACACAAGCTGAAAAACCGGAAGTTCGAACGGACACGGTCTGGGGCTCTCGCCCAGATACCGGCGAGTCCTTCGAGATACCTCGAGGGGCCTTGGTTCTGGACAATGCCCGGATTGTAGATGCGCAGGGAGTCAGAGACGGGGCTGTGGTGATCGAGGATGACTGGATTGTGGGGGTTCTGGCGCCTGGTGGTCCGTGGCCGGGTGGGGTCACCGTGGAGGATCTCGACGGGTTCTCGGTCATTCCGGGACTGATTGATTCACACGTTCATATGGCCTTGAACGGAGTGGAGTGGTGGGTGGGCGATACGCTGAAAAATAGTCTCCTGGCCACGATGGCTTGGGGTGTCACGGCTGTGGTGGACGTGGGTGGGCCGGCTTGGACTATCGAGTTGGCCCGCCGAATCGGTGCTGGCGAGGTGTTTGGGCCGCGCATGGTGGCATCGGGTCCATTTCTCACGGCGGAAGGCTCTCATCCGTGTGAAACCCGAAACCATCGAGATGTCTGCGTTTTTGTGGGTGAAGATGTGGAAGAACCCTTGAGTGCGGTAACGCAGTTGGGGCCTCAGAGGCTCAAGTTGGCCTATGCCGACTATGCGTTTACACCCTGGCAGACTCCCCGCTTGGACCTGGAAGCCGTGCAGCAGATCGTGGCTACGGGGCTTCCGGTAGTCGGACATGTGGCCTCTGCAGAAGATGCGGCGGACTTGTTGGCTGCCGGTGTGGAGACCTTGGCTCATACCCCTTTTGATGCGCCCTTGGATGCTCGTGTTGCGGCACTTCCATTTCGTTCGGTGCACACCACGGTGTCTGCGTTCGCTGGGCTTCAAGAGATTGTGGTCGAACAGGCGGATCTCGATGCTCCCGAGTACGCCCACCTCCCCGATGAGGTGCGTGCGTCGTGGCGCTGGCTGCAGGAGCATCCGGACGCCTATGACCCGGAATATTTGACGGCAAACTCCGAGTGGCTGGGCCACGTCAAGACCAACCTCTCAATTCTGAAGGAAGCGGGCGCTACGGTCCTGGCAGGGTCTGATGCGGGCTACGCACTTGTGGCTCATGGGAGTGGCCTGCATCGAGAGCTGGAAATGCTTGTTGAGGCCGGGTGGACGGAGGTGGAGGCGATTGCGGCTGCGACCTGGTTGCCGGCTCAAGACCTGGGCTGGTACGACCGCGGTCTTGTGGACGCGGGATATCTCTCGGAGTTGGTGGTGATTCGGGGAGATCCTTCCAGCGACATTCGATTGTCGTCTGAGGTGGAGGGGCTGGTGTTGGGCGACAATCTCTTCGGCATGGAGGCGCTGTTGGATCAGAGTGTTTGGCAGGCCGCAGGGCAGGGGATGTGCCTGGATGACCGCGACTGTGAGGAGCGCTGTGATCGGGTGGATCATGTCTGCGCAGAGGCTTGCCCGACGCCCTATGCACGAATTGGTGCGTGTGATGAGTCCACCTGGTGTGCGCCGCGAGATGGAATTTCTACAACACCTGTTGGGGTGTGTCACCGAGGCGACGGTTGTGATTGGAGGCTCCAGGACTGTAGTCCGTCGAGCTACCAGGAAACCTGTATGCCCGCCGACCTGGACACATCCTATTGTTGGCCGTCTGGGCCACGGGTGGCTGGAGAAACCTGTGACTGGGTAAATCCCAAGGCGTTTTGTGAGCCAGGCTTGTTGTGCTCTTGGGTGGATTCCATTTGCTACCAGATCTGTGACCCTCAATCTCAATCGGATGTCTGCGGGGTGGGCACATGTCTGGTTCAGCAGGTTGCCAATGGACAGGACTGGTTTGGATTGTGTTTGTAGAGGATAATGACGATTCTGAGCTTTCTCTGATACAACAAGAGTCACAACGAGGCTGACCATGTCGAACCGACTTGCAATCCGTGTCTGCGGTCTGGACTTTCCCAATCCTTTTGTCATTGGGAGTGGCCCACCATCGACCAATGCACGAATCATCGGCAAGGCCTTTGATGCGGGCTGGGGAGGAGTCGTTGCCAAGACCACAGCACTGACGGATACCGAGGTGGTCAATGTTCAACCTCGCTATGGCAAGTTGCGCAACGCGAACAAGGAAACGGTTGGTTTTCAGAATATCGAACTGATTTCTGACCGGCCTTTTGAGGATTGGGAGGAGGACTTCAAGCGGGTGAAGGATGAGCATCCCGACAAGGTGCTGATTGGTTCTGTGATGGAGAGCTTTGAGAAGGGGCGTTGGCAGGAAGTCTGTGCCCGCTCGGCTGAAGCGGGTTGTGATGCCATTGAGTTGAACTTCTCGTGTCCGCACGGTCACCCCGAACGAGGAATGGGGGCGGCCATGGGGCAGGATCCCGAACAAGTTGAGGAAGTGACTCGGTGGTGTGTGGAGGCCGTAGATGTGCCGATTTGGGCCAAGATGACTCCCAACATTACGGACATTACGGTGCCGGCGGCGGCGGCTATGCGTGGCGGTGCTGCGGGTGTGTCGGCGATCAACACCATTCTGGGCATGATCGGCATCAACATGAAGAATCTACGCCCAATGCCCACTGTTGAGGGCCACAGTACCCCGGGAGGCTACTCCTATCTTGCCGTCAAACCCATTGCGTTGCGCATGGTGGCGGAGCTTGCCCAGTCCAATCCGGACATGGAAGTCTCCGCAATAGGGGGTGTGACCAACTCTGCGGATGCATTCGAGCACATCCTTGTGGGTGGAAGCACTGTGCAGGTCTGTACGGGAGCCATGCTTCAGGGCTTTGAGATGGTCACTGAACTGCGTGAAGGGCTGGAGGCGCTTCTGGACCAGCACGAATTTGACTCGCTGCGCTCGGCGGTGGGCCACAGTCTTCAATACTTCACCACGCACCATGACCTGGTGGAAAAGCAGGCTGCCAAACGAGCGCTGAAAGCTGCTGCAATGGCGAACCGAGACACGGCATGGGGAGCGGGCCGAGTGCAGGATGAAACCTCGGCGCTAACCTCAAACGAAGACTAGTCCTTTGAAGGCCGCATGGCGGTCATCATCTGCTTTACGGTTTCCCGCGGAAAGTCGGTGATGGCGCCCATTTGTTGGCCGCCTTTGAGCCATTCTCCGCCATCAATGGCGACAACCTGGCCGGTCACGTAGCTGGCTGCAGGTGAGAGCAGATAGACGGCCAGGTCGGCGAGTTCTCCGGGCTCTCCGAAACGCCCGGCGGGCACCTGGGAGAGCACCTTTTCTTCCATACCGCCCACCATGAGTCGAGAAAATGCGCCCTTGGTGGGGAAAGGCCCAGGTGCGATGGCGTTGGCCCGCACGGAATACTCGGCCCACTCCACGGCCAGAGACCGTGTCATCGCCAGCACACCGGCTTTGGCACACGCACTGGGAAGCACAAAAGGGGAGCCCATCCAGGCGTAGCTGGTGACGATGTTGAGCATCGCAAAATCGCCGTCTCGCTCGATCCAGCGCTTGCCCATGGCCTGGGTACAGTGGAATGTCCCATACAGCACGATCTGTACGACCGAGTCGAAGGCCCTCGGTGAGAGGTCTTCGCTGGGGCACAAGAAGTTGCCAGCCGCGTTGTTTACCAGGTCGGTGATAGGCCCGAGTTCGTCTTCGATCTGGGAGATGGCTGCCTCGACCGCTTCGGGGTCTCGCACGTCTGTGGAGGCCCAGGCAGCAGTACCGCCGGCGGCTTCGATGGCAGTGACGGTTTCTTGCAGGGGCTCTATCCTTCGACCCAGAACCCCTACCTTGGCACCTACGGAGGCGAGCCGTTCAGCCATGGCTCGGCCAAGTCCAGAGCCACCTCCGGTGACCAGGACCGTTCGGTTCTTCAACATATCTGGTGTGTACATCAAGCCTCCTGCGTTTCTCTTGGTATCCTGCGCTGCTCCTTGGCTTTGCGTTTTGGGCATGTTCTTACTTGAATTTGCCGGCTCTCCCACAGAGACTTTGAGATGTCATGGGGGTGTTGGTTCCTGTTCATGGCCTCGATGGAAGGCCTGGAAGGTCAATCACGGATTGGCCGATCGGGTTGTTGGCGCGGTATTGTGCCCACGAGAAGTCTGAGGAGTCTGGATGCGCCGATTGATGGCGATTGCTTCGGTTTGTTTGCTCTTGTTGTCTTGTCGTACGGACAAGCAGGACAGTGGTGGCGTGGACAGTGGTGCGGCAACTGACGACACGTCTCTGGATGCGTGTGAGCAGTACCCGGCAGGCAGTGTTCCTGTAGACACCACGTGCTCCTATGTACCGCCCAACGGCTCCATGAATTTCGAAGTGGAGTGGGCCATCACGGCGTTCTCGGAGTACCCCAAGCACGTAAAAAGCTATGCCTCTCCCATGGTGGGGCAGCTCACCGATGACAACGCAGATGGGGCTATCAATGACTTGGATACCCCGGACATCGCCGCGGTGTTTGATTCCCGGGAGGATTGGAAGGGAGTGCTCCGAGTGATCTCGGGAGATGGGTCTGGACCCCATTTCTCCATTCACGATCAGAAATGGAATGGAGTCACCTATTGGCCCTATCGCTATGCGATTCCAGCGTTGGGCGATGCCGATGGAGACGGTCAGCCGGACATCGCCCTGACGGTGTATGACGACACCGCCTGCTATCTGGCGCTGGCAGATAGAACCGGGACGCTCCAGTGGGTATACACCGCTGAGGCACTTGAGTGCCGATCTCATGCACCGGCCTTGGTTGACATGGAGGGTGATGGAGCCGTTGAGGTCACCATGGGGCACCTGGTGTTGCGCGGCGGAAATGGGGTTCTCAAGGGCCGCGGTGATGGGGGGCGGGGATACCACGAGGCCTACTTCAACTCCGGATTTATTTCGGTGCCTATCGACCTGGATGGAGATGGGGTTCAGGAGTTGGTTGCGGGTAGTCACGTCTATGCGCCCGATGGCACGACCCAGTGTGAAACAGGCTTTCCAGATGGCTATCCAGCGGTCGCGGATATCGATGGAGATGGCAAAGGGGAGTTCGTTGTCACCGGTAACGAGTGGGTGCGTATCTTTGATTCTTCCTGCAACCTGGTGGCGGCATGGCTCACAGAAGGCACGGGCTATGGCGGCCCTGCAACCATTGCGGATTTCGATGGAGATGGGTCTCCCGAGCTGACCGTAGCCGACAAAACACGCTTTTCGCTCTACGAGATGGATGGCAGCCTGGTCTGGACACTCCCCATTAATGAGACTTCTTCGGGAGCCACAGCTTCCTCTGTGTTCGACTTTGACGGAGATGGGGACGCGGAGGTGGTGTATGGCGATGAGCAGGCGCTGTGGGTTCTGGATGGTCGAACCGGCGAGATCATTCTGGAGGACACCAGCCACACCTCGGGCACGGTCCATGAATATCCACTGATTGTAGATGTGGATGGCGATGGCAATGCGGAGATTGTGGTCACGAATTCCGATACCACCAGCGGCTTGTATGTGGTGGGGGAGAAAGACGACAACTGGGTTGGAGCCCGCTTGTTGTGGAACCAACACGCCTACAACATCGTGAACATCGACCCCTTGCTGCGCGTGCCCACTCAGCCTGTGTCGAATTGGCCGACATACAACAATTTCCGCCAGGGAGCGCCTGGAGCGCTGGGTCCACAGGGTTCTCCGGATCTCATCATTGTTGGAGAGCGGGTGTGTCAGTCGGACTGTGGTGAGGGAATTACCGTTGTGATGCAGGTGGCCAACCAGGGCCTGGAACGCATCGGCGGTGGGGTGCGCCTGGAACTCTATGGAGAGTCTATCGAAGGCGACCGCACCTTGATTGAGAGCGAGACCATTACCGAGGTTCTCCTCTCGGGTCGTGCTGCCCCGGGGCTGCTTTGGGAGTACACACTGGAAGAAGCCGTGGTGTATTCCAAGCTTGTTGGAGTCGTGCGGGCGGTGACCACCACAAACGAGTGTGATGACACCAACAATGAGGTCGAACTCGACCTCGCAGGGCTCTGTGAGTAGTCGGCTTTGCTTCTAGGACTGGACCTCGGCTGCTGACCGTGTAGAATCTCCCGGTTGCACGCGAGGCTTTTCATGGATTCCATTGAAGCAGTGAACTGTCAGAACCTTATTGGGGGCCAATGGGTTCCGGCGGAGTCAGGCTCGACATCGGAGAATCGATGTCCCGCAGACACCGATCAATTCCTCGGTACGGCGCCGGACTCCGCATCGGTGGACGTCGAACAAGCCGTGGCGGCTGCCAAGGCGGCTCAGGGCCCCTGGGCTGCGACACCCGCGCCGACGCGTGGGGACATCATTCTCGAGGTTACACGGGTGCTGCGGCGGCGCGGAGATGAGCTCGCGCGTGCGCTGTCTTTGGAAGAGGGCAAGATCCTCCCAGAAGCGAAAGGCGAGGTTCAAAAGACCCTGAAGTACCTGGAGTTCGCGGCGGGTGATGCACGGCGTATTACCGGAATCACGGCGGAGAGTGAGCTGCCAGGTACCTTTGCGTTCACCATGTGGCGCCCCCACGGTGTGGTGGGGTTGATTACCCCCTGGAACTTTCCGGTTTGCATCCCGCTCTGGAAAATCGCGCCTGCGCTCATCACGGGCAATGCCGTGGTGCTCAAGCCAGCGCCAGAGACGCCTCTAACAGCGCATATTATCGGTGAAATCCTCGCTGAAGCGGGAGTTCCCGACGGGGTCGTGAACATTGTCTATGGAGATGTTGAACCCGCGCAGGCTCTGCTGAAGCACCCTGATGTGCATGCGATCTCGTTTACGGGCTCCACAGAGGTGGGCCGCATTATCGAGCGCACTTGTGGAGAGCTGCACAAGCCGGTTCAGTGTGAGCTTGGTGGAAAGAACCCCATCATTGTGATGGATGATGCCGATCTCGAGCTTGCGGCTGCGGCTACGGCCAAGGGCGCATTCGGTTCTACGGGTCAGCGCTGCACAGCCACTTCTCGAGCCATTGTGCACAATGCGGTCGCCGATGAGTTTGTCGCGCGTGTTGTCGAGGCGGCTCAAGCGGTTCAGGCGGGCCATCCCCTCCATCCGGACACGACGATGGGGCCCTCGGTGTCCGAGCGTCAGATGGAGCAGGTACTGCGCTACCATGCCATCGCCGAGAGTGATGGGGCCAAGAGGCTCATCGGCGGGGGGCGCTTGACGGATGGAGACCTGGCTCGTGGATACTTCCCTGCTCCATCGGTGTATGACCACGCAGCGGCAGACTCTCGAATCGCCACCGAAGAGATCTTTGGTCCCTTCCTGACGGTGATTCGTGTGGATACACTCGACGAGGCCATACAGGCGGCCAACGCGGTTGATTTTGGATTGACGAGCGCGGTTTTCACGCAGTCTTTGAGCAATGCATTTGCGTGTGTTCAAGGCCTGGATACCGGCATGACCCAGGTCAACGCTCCTACCATTGGTGGGGAAGGGCATCTCCCGTTTGGGGGCATCAAGGCAACCGGGGTGGGGCCCAGAGAGATGGGGCCGGATGCTTGGAAATTCTACGCCGAGCTCAAGACGGTATACATCAATCATGCAAGTGCGAAACGCACGTCCAATTTCTACTAGACCAAGGAGTCCATCATGGCGCGTAATGTGAGGGTCGGCCTGATTCAGCTGTCCAATCCTGTGAACGACGAGTCTGTGCCCGTCGCCGAAATCCAGGAGGCCATGTTCCAGAAGCATCTGCCCTATATCGATCAAGCCGGTGAAGCCGGTGTGCAGATTCTGGGCCTCCAGGAGATTTTCAACGGTCCCTATTTCTGTCCTTCGCAGGACAAGCGCTGGTATGACGCTGCCGAGGCGGCCGATGGGCCCACCGTGGAGCGGTTGCGTCCCTATTGCCAGAAGTACGACATGGTCATGGTCGTACCTATCTATGAGCGTGCCATGGCGGGCGTCTATTACAACTCGGCTGTGGTGCTGGATGCCGATGGCTCAACGGTGGGGATCTATCGCAAGAACCACATTCCACAGACCTCGGGGTTCTGGGAGAAGTACTTTTTCAAGCCAGGCAACCTAGGATATCCAACCTTCCAGACCAAGTATGGCCGTGTCGGTGTGTACATCTGCTATGACCGCCACTTTCCCGAGGGAGCGCGCTTGCTGGGTCTCAATGGAGCAGAGGTGGTCTTCAACCCCTCCGCCACGGTGGCCGGCTTGTCCCAGTACCTCTGGGAGCTTGAGCAGCCCGCGCATGCGGTGGCCAACAGCTATTTCATGGCGGCCAGTAATCGTGTGGGCACCGAGGCTCCCTGGGGAATCGGGGAGTTCTATGGCAACAGCTATATCTGCAACCCCCGTGGGGAGTTCCTGGTGAAGGCTTCCTCGGCGGAGTTCAACGACGACCCGGAAACCGGTGAGCGTACGTTCACGGCCAAAGGCCAAGACGAGCTTATATTTGCCGACTGCGACCTGGACCAGATTGAGGAGGTTCGCAAGGTGTGGCAGTTCTTCCGCGATCGCCGCCCGGACACCTATGGGGACATGACCGAGCAGCTCCCCTAAGTCTCAGCGTGTCTTGGCTTCAGGGGCAGAGAGGTTCTTGGAGCACCCATATATTGTTGTCTTCGTTGCATTCTTCGATGTGCCCGGTGCCTGTGCCGTCATCGTCGGCGGCCAGGCGTAGCGTGGCGCCAGTTACCTCCATGGGATCCATGGAGAGGTGATAGCCCGCGCTGGTTTCACCTGGAGCAATCGGGGCGGTGGTGACCAGCGTTGAAACCACCGTCTCTTGGCCGTTTTGAAGGGCGTAGATGGTAAACGGGGCACCGGCTGGCAGGTCTTGGGTTCCTGAGTTTCCCAAGCGCACCACAAGAATGGCTTCTCCCTCATCACAGAACTCTGTGCAGATGCCTTCCATGACGGGAACCGCATCGACCCAGATTCGGTCGCCGCTGTCGACCAGGGAGCCGGACCGGAAGGAGTTGTAGTCCGGCCTGTTGGAGACCACCGGTGAGGTGATGCTGAGATTGTCTTCAATATTGGTGATGCTGTAGGCGTGTTGATTCCAAACGGGTCTTGCG
>JAYZDK010000243.1:0-6684 GCA_036337845.1 Myxococcota bacterium
CTCCAAGCGTTCGTTCAAGAGGTATCTCTGAGCCAACAAGAGGCGGGCACGAGCTCGTACCAACGGCTCCTTGGACAACGAGAAGGCCTCCTCCAGGTTCTCCTCCGCCCAGCGCTCATGACGCAGCACTGCAATCCGCCCTACAGCCAGCCGACCCCGAGCCCGAACCTCCGGGTCGTCGTGGTCGCGAATCTCTCGCAAGGCACGCTCGGCCTCATCATGCTCTCCCAAATCGGAGGCGACATAGGCCAGCTCCAGCACCAGGTCGGCCAAACTGCCCTGGTGTGCAAATGCACGAGACCGTTCGAGCTCACGACTCAGCCCCACCATGGCCTCCTGTCGCGCCCCTCGACGAAGTCGAGCACGAGACACTTCCAACGCAGCTGCAACATGGAGCGCAGATTCCTCAGCGGATCGAACGTCCAACACCCGGCTTGCCAAGAACGTATCCAGCTCTTCTTCCAGACCCTCCAAGTCCGCTTCCGACAACCGTGCCAGCGTTTGGATCAGCCAGGGATCACCCGCCCGCGCCCCCGACCAGGGGAACGGCAGATTCAAACAACTCAGAGCATTCTTCAAGGCACCTCTCGCAGCCTCAGGGTCACGCTCCAGAAGAATCCGGGCAAGGCGCTGCCACGGCACGGAAAGACTCGGATTGGCCACCGTGGCCGCGCGAAACAAATCTTCCGCCTCACTGGCCTCCCCCGACTCCAGCAAGCGTTCACCTTGAAACAGCAGCAACCAGCCCGAGCGCGGGTCGCACTCCAGGCGCAGCATCAACTCTTCCTCTCGACCGCTGACATGCTCATCCAGCATGCGAATCGTGCCCTCCAACCAGCGGTTGAAGCTCTTGTGCATCGGAAGCAATTCTCCATCCACGAGTTCGCCGAACACCCAACCAGAAGCACCATTGGGCGCATAAGCCCAAGCTCTTTCACCGGGCCCATCCGCGAACACCACCAGGTCCACGCCTTCCGAACGCGGAGCAGCCAACTCCGCCGAGCCCCGAATCAACAAGGCGCCGCGAAACAGAGTCGCTCCGTTCCAGCGCCGCAGGAACCCTCCCAAGGCGGGAGGCAAGCGGTGCCCCAGGTGATCTTCGGCTGCCTGAACAGCGTCCTCGGACGCCGCAATCGAGAGCTCATGCACGTCGCTACGATAGCGTTGTGTGACCTCAATAAGCGGGTGGAAGGGGTCTTGTTTGGTCTCGAGGGTAGGGGTGGGCTGCATGACATCTCGGGGTATGAATTTCAGACCCTGAGTATATCGCTATCTTTGAGAAATTAGGCTTTGTTTTTCAATGGTTTGTGTAGAAAACCATCACCTACCCTCAAGGTGATGTATTGACAGCTGCCCAAGTTAGGCTGGACGAACCACAAAATTGACCAGCCGGCCGGGAATTACAATCTCTTTCACAATGACCATTCCCTCGAGGTGACGCACCACATTCTCATTCGAACGTGCCAGCTCAACAATCTCTTCGGAACTCATGTCTCGGGGCACTTCCAGGCTTCCCCGAAGCTTCCCCTGCACCTGCACCGCAATGTTCACCGTCGACGCCTCCAGCGCCGACTCATCCCATTGGGGCCACTCTGCATGGGCCACAAGGTCCGCATGGCCAAAACGACTCCAGATTTCCTCCGCAATGTGTGGTGCATACGGAGAGAGAATCACAATGAAGGCTTCCGCATCTTCCTGGCTCGGCACGCTGCCCTTGGACGCATTCACGAATTCCATCATCCGCGAAATTGGAGTGTTGAACCGAAGCGCTTCGAACCCCTGCGTAGTTTCCTTGATCGCCAGGTGTAGCGCTTTGCGGGCCTCCTCACTCGTCTCTCCAAAGTCCCGCGTCTCCCCAGACTCCTCATTGACGAACAACCGCCAAACCCGAGACAGAAACCTCAGAATGCCGTCGCAACCACTCGTCTGCCAGGGCTTGACCTGGTCCAGTGGTCCCATGAACATCTCGTAGATCCGAAGAGTGTCCGCACCGTACTCTTCAATCACATCCATGGGGTCCACAGTGTTCTTCTTGGATTTGGACATCTTCTCTACCTGGGTCTCCACCAGGGTGTCCGTCCCCGAAACAAACCAGGACTCACCTCGCTGCTCTACCTCAGACGGCGAGTAGTAGCGGCCCGCCAGATCTTTGTAGCTGTAGGCCAGGATCATTCCCTGATTGAACAAGCGCTGGAAAGGCTCTTTGGTCGGAACAATCCCACAGTCATAGAGAACCTTGTGCCAGAACCGTGCATACAGCAGGTGAAGCACAGCGTGTTCCACGCCGCCGATGTAGAGGTCCACATCCTTCCAATAGGAGACCGCTTCCTCGGAAAAAGGCAGCGTGTCGTTCTGCGGGTCCATGTAGCGCAGGTAATACCAACACGAGCCCGCCCACTGAGGCATGGTGTTCGTCTCGCGCATCGCGGGCTGTCCCTCAAAGGTGGTCTCCACCCAATCGGAGGCTCGCGCCAAAGGCGGCCGTCCATCCTCAGTGGGTTTGAACTCATCGATATGAGGCAGCTCTACCGGCAAGTCCGCAGGGTCCAGCGCCTGAACGCTACCGTCCTCGAGATGCACCACTGGAAACGGCTCTCCCCAATAGCGCTGACGAGAAAACAACCAATCCCTCAGCTTGAAGTTGACCCGTCGTTCCCCAGACCCTTCCGCCTCGAGTTTATCGATAATCGCACTCTTGAACTCCGCTACCGAGAGTCCATCGTAGGGCCCCGAGTTGATGGCCGCTCCATCCCCCGTGTACGCCTCTACCTGAACGTCATGACCGTCTCCGGAGTCGATGACCTCGATAATCTCCAGCCCGAACTTCTGTGCAAATTCGTGATCCCTTTCATCGTGAGCGGGCACAGCCATGATGGCGCCCGTCCCATAGGACATCAACACATAGTCAGCGACCCAAACCGGGATGGGCTTGCCATTGACCGGATTGATCGCACAGGCTCCCGTCCACACTCCGGTCTTCTCTTTGCCGGCAGCCACCTGACGGTCCAGATCGGAGCGATTTCGCGCGGCATCCACATACGCCGCGACATCAGCCCGTTGTTCGTCGCTGACAATGGCATCCACCAACGGATGCTCCGGGGCCAATACACAATAGGTCGCCCCATCGAGTGTGTCGGGACGGGTGGTAAACACCACAAACCCCTCATCGGTGCCCTCAACCTGGAAGGTGACCTCCGCGCCTTCCGACCGCCCAATCCACTGTCGCTGCATCTCAAGCAGCCCTTCCGGCCAGTCCAAGCCATCGAGGTCATCCAAAAGCCTCTGACCATACGCGGTAATACGGAGCATCCATTGCTTCATCAACCGACGCTCTACCGGGTCACCGGTTTCCACATACTTTCCGTCTACCACCTCTTCGTTGGCCAAAACGGTTCCTTGAGCCGGACACCAGTTCACAGCAACCTCGGCAAGATAGGCAAGCCCCTGCTCATGCAGCTTGAGGAATATCCACTGGGTCCAGCGATAGTAGTCCACGCTGGAGGTGCTGATCTCACGGCCCCAGTCGTAGGAAAAACCCAAACGCAACAACTGGCGCTTGAAGTTGGCGATGTATTCCCGGCTGATTTCTGCCGGGTGTCGCCCCTCACGCACGGCCGCTCGCTCTACCGACAGCCCAAACGAGTCCCAACCAATGGGATTGAGTACCGAAAAACCACGCAACCGCTTGTAGCGAGCGATGATGTCGATCGCCGTATAGGACTCTGGATGCCCAACATGCAAACCACTACCCGACGGGTAAGGAAACATGCACAGCGTGTAGTACTTGGGCTTGTCTGGATCCTCAACAGCTGCAAATGTCTGGTCCTGCTCCCAGCGCGCCTGCCAGCGGGGCTCGATTTCTGAGGGTTCGTACCGGCTCATGGAATGCCTCCAAGTGAGCCGCAATAACGCTCCCGGACGGGTTGTCGACCCCCGGTAGCCTCAGCGCACCCGGCGCACGGAATGCGAGGCCGAACTGAGTATCGGCTCGGCCAAGCTCGGCTCGGCCAAGACTGTCGCCGCCAACGCCCGCAGGCCATGCTCTACTTCGTCGAGCTCCTGCTCGGTCCAAGGCAGAATGGCAGCCGAAGCCAGGAGAAGAACCAATAGAGCGCCGCAAGAGGCAACCGTAAAAAGAAGTTCGAAAAGAGCCGCGTCCATATTTCCTCCAACGCTACTGAACATGATTACAGTATCCTGAACAAATGAGCAGGTTGTCAAGTAGGGATTGCAACAACCGTCAACATCGATAGTCTTGCAATAGGGCCAACCAAAAATTGTCCGGGGTGTATATGTCACTGAACAAAGCTCAGAAACTGGTGAAAATCGTGGAACTGCTGCAACGCCGTGGTGGTGTGCGAGCCGTCGACCTCATGGGTCGCTTTGAGCTCGACCCCCGTACGATGCGTCGCTACATGGCGGACTTACGAGACATGGGCATTCCCTTGGATGACGTCGGCGTGGGAGACGAACGAATCCTGTCTCTCGATTCTACGTATCGACGCACCGGCATGAACCTCACCCTCACCGAGGTGCTGTCTCTGCACTTCGGGCGAAAGCTGTTCACCTTTCTCGATGGTACCCAGTTTGCCGCAGATATGGACGATGCCATCGAGCGTTTGGAACCCGCCATCTCGAGAGCTCACGCCGACCTCGCATCCCACCTCGACCGCAAGTTCATGGCCGTGGCCGAGCATTCCAAGGACTACACGGAGATGGGTGACCTGATCGACGAGCTGATTACCTCGCTGATCTACGACAACCCAGCCCGAGCCGAATACGCCAAGCCCGGTAATACACCAAGCGTCAAAGAGCTAGAGCCCCTCACACTGGCCACGTACCGACAAGGACTCTATCTGTTTGCCCGTGATCGAGGCGACGACCGAATCAAGACCTTCGCTGTAGAACGGTTTACAGCCTATTCCCGCCTGCGTCTGGAGCATTTCCAACCCCCAACAGACTGGAATCCCGAGGCCCACATCAAGGACGCCTTCGGAATCATGAACAACAAGCCCGTGGATGTCGTCGCAGTATTCGATTCCCAAAGTGCACCCTATGTACGAGAGCGCACGTGGCACCCAAGCCAATCCTTGGAGCCACTGCCAGATGGCTCACTCCGATGTCGATTCCATGTGGGGCTCGGACCCGAGCTAGAGGCCTGGCTCCTCGGGTTTGGAGGTTCGGTCTCTATCGAAGAACCCTCCGAACTCAGAGACACCCTCCGCGCTCACCACCAACAAGCCCTGGAGCGTTTAAGTTGAGCCAACCACTACTCGGCCAGCACGCAGCAGATCCCTACGCCGGAGACAGTTGGTTTCCAGACCTTCCGTCAAACTTTCAAAACCATCTCTCCTACACGCCCTCATCTCCCCTGAGCCTTGCGGAGTACAACGAGGAAGACGAACGCTTTTTTGCGCTCTACCGCTCACACCTCTCAGGCAATCCCTGCCTGAACGACCTCGTGGCCAGCGCCAAACGCCTGGGCGTGTCCGACGTGCTCAAACATGACCGTCGGCCCGCACGTGTCGCGCCTATACCCATTCAAGACAGCCTGCTCTGCGACATTCTCGAGAACGAAATCCCAGACCTTCTCCCCATAGCCAGCGACACGATCTTGGGACCATTCTCCGATGCCCATCCAAGCCCCGCTCTTCTGCGGGCCGTGATCGCGGCGATCTCACACAGCTCTCGTATCGACTCCGGGCAACACGCCCTGACCCGCTGGCACCGACACAGCCCCGGCGAAGACCCAGAAACCCGGGCCGCCATCCGCTGTCTGGAGCGCATTCCTGCAATGTTGTGGAGCTTGAACAGTCCCCAATCCTGGACTCCACTACTTCCCTTGTCTGCGGCCTATCATCCCCGTATACGGCCACGCCCCCTGCCCATAGCCAGCCTGTCTATCTGCGAACCTGAAGCCGTAGTCGCCCGAGTGCTTCCAGTGGCTGATGGCACCTGGGTCGCAATCGGGGCTATCGGTTTGCCCGCGGCTCCCCCTTCTGCATTCCTACAAGAACGGCTCCTCGTCGAACTGATTCGCTACAGGCGCCACGAGCGTCGAGCAAACTGGGAAGACCTGCTCAGGCTGTACCCCGAAGTGCTATACCGCACATGTGCCACCTGGTGCTGGCACCACCTTGAGGAACTCACATGACACGCCGACTCTCCCTGCTTCTGCCACTATTTGCCGCCGGTTTCCTGGCTTGCGGAGAGGATACGTTTCCCCTGGAAGCCGACCTTGAGAACCTCGAATGGGAGTGGGTCGACTTTCACACCGATGCGTGCATGGACTGTCTGTGTGAGTCCGGTTGCGCCCCGACGCGCCTCACCCTCACTCAGACCGATAAAAACCCGGTGACCATCGACATGCCCAGTGGTCACGACACCGACCACATATGTATCGACGGGTATCCGGTGGGCACCGACTTCCAGCCCATGGAAATGCAACCCTCCGAACGCCTCATCCTCGACATTTCGGTATGTGGCTATCTACCCGGAGAACTGAACCTGGAAGACCAGGAACCCCCGATTCCCATCAAGGGAAATCTGGTGTTTTCCGCCAACGAAAACGAAGGCCGACTGATGATTCCCTGGTCCTTCATCCCCTACCGTATCCAAGGGGGAATGGACACTGGCCGTTGACCTGGGGGATGAACGAACCCTCCAACCGGGTCAGAATGCTGT
>JAYZDK010000244.1:0-6561 GCA_036337845.1 Myxococcota bacterium
AATTCGGCGACTTTCAGGTGTTTTCCAGAGGGCTTCAGATATTGCCCCAACGTCAGGAAGTCACAGCCCACGTCGCGCAGATCTCTCATGGCTTCGAGGGTTTCCTCTTCGGTTTCTCCCAGTCCGAGCATCAAAGACGACTTGGTCATCAACCCCAAGTGCTTGAGGTGCGCGAGAACTGCCAGGCTCTGGTCGTAGCCGGCTCTGGGGTCGCGTACGGTGGGAGTGAGTCGCCGGATGGTCTCCAGGTTGTGTGCGATCACCTCGGGCTTGGCCTCGGCGACGAGTTCGATGAGGGGAGGCTCTCCCTGAAAGTCCGGTATGAGCACCTCCACCATGGTTTTGGGGCTGGTCGCTCGAATGGACTCAATACAAGTAGCGAAATGAGATGCGCCCTGATCTTCGAGGTCGTCTCGGTCCACAGAAGTCAGTACCACGTAGTCCAGGTCCATCTCGGCGATTGCGTTTGCGACGTTTTGGGGCTCTTCTGGGTCCAGTGGAGGCCCGTTTCTGGAGGTGTTGACCGCACAGAATCTACAGCCTCGGGTACAGATGTCGCCCATCACCATGAACGTAGCCGTGCCGCCCCCCCAGCATTCGCCGATGTTCGGGCACTGAGCTTCCTCGCAGACCGTGTGCAGACGCAAGGCTCTCGCACGAGTCTTGATCGCGGAATAGCGCTCTTGTCGCGGGCCGCTGGGGAGGCGGACCTTGAGCCAATCGGGTTTGCGTGTGGACATGCTGCCCGAATTAACCCGAGAGAGCCATTATTGGTCTCTGTGTGGGTGGCCTTGATGGTTTCTGTGGGAATGGCCGTGGCCTTTCTGTTGCTTCATTCGGCGCATCACCCGACCTTTGATTTGTCGGATTTGTTCTTCGGAAAGATGCTCTCGAAGCTCAATGAGGGTGGTGAGGTGCTGCTTGAACAGCTCTGATTTGAGCGTCATGACCACATCGGCCTGCACGAGAACAGAATCCAGGTCAGGAGTCTCCTGCTCCATGAGGCTTTTTAGATCCTCGCTGGCGATATCCAGCTCTTCGAGAAGTTCGTCACCCCGTTCCTTGTGATTGTCGACGATCTCCCGGATGGCTTGTTGGGCTTTCTCGTCGAGGCCTAGCTCATCTCCGTGTTCGGCGATCATTTCGAAGACTTTCTGCTCGACCTTGTGTTTTTTGTCCATTTTCTTGTGAGAAGCACGTTGATCTTTGGTCTGAGCATCGGGCTCTCCGGGGTCGGCGGATGCGGTGGCGAGGGGTGCGCAGAGCAGGGAAAACAAAACAAGTGAACGGATCATGGTGAAGGTCCTTTTCAAGGGGTCAAGAATAGAGAGGAGAGCTGCTGATAGCTGTCGGGAAGCATGGTGGTGTCGACATCGGAGGCCCAGAGGTCATCGCCCTCCAGGCCGAGAAGCGAGGCATAGGCCTCGTTTCTCTCTTGCGTGAGTTCGGCTGTTTCGGCGAGAACATGGGGAGCGGGTGGGCTGGAATCGATCTGTATCCAGACGAGGATGGCTGCGGCGGCGAGAAGCGCTCCGGAAACCAGGTTCCGGGATTTTGGAACTCGCCTGACGCTCGCCTGAAGACGCTGATCGAACGCACGTTGGCTCTCTGTACTCATGCTCGGGGCGGTGTAGGACTTCTGGATTTGGTCTACCAGCGCTGCATCTCGGGGGTCGAGTGGGTTCTGGCTCATGGTGTGGTTCTCTCGTCGAGGGGAAAAAGGTCTTCCAGTTCACTGCGCAGGCGGCGGAGCGCTCGGTGGAGGTGAGTCTTGATGGTGCCGGAAGATCGGCGCAGAATCTTTGAGGTCTCCGCAATCGTGAACCCCTCTAAGTACACGAGTACGAACGTTTCTCGTTGGCCGCGACTCAGGGTGTCGAGCGCCTGTGCTACTCGGAACTGAAGGCCTGGATCGGGCATTGCGGGATGGGTGGTCAGCAAGGATGCTGTCACGGTTTCCTGGTGGTGAGTGTGTTTTCGACGGTGGTTGTGGGCTTGCCGAATCAAAATACGGGTGAACCAGGTCTCCAGGCGCGACTCATCTCGAAAGCGGGGCAGTGCCTTGTACGCTCGAAGGAAGGCCTCCTGGGCTACATCTTCAGCCGCTTGTGCTTGGCCACCTGTCAGGCGCCAGGCCAGAGAAATGGCCTTCTCACGATGCGCTTCCACGAACTGCTGAAATCGCTCATCGAGCGAAATTTCTGCCTGTGTAGCCGCTAAGGCGAAGAGTCTTGGTTTCACGTGTTCCATACTGAGTGTAGGCCTTATTGTGGCTGAACTTCACTCTATTGGACACGCGAGGACCGGTTTTGGTTTACAGCGATTGGAAATAGCGGGCTACTTCACCCGATATCCTTCCATCTCATTGTTGAAGATCCAGGCCACAACCTCACCGATTTCAAACCCGTCACTCATAAACGAGCGACGACTGGCAGCGGCAGAACCGGTCTTGCGCAGGTCGCGCCTTGCCTCGCTCATCTTTCCGATTCGCGTCTTCCATTGGCTGACATTCGAGGCCCTCAGATCCACCCAGCCCTTTTTGGCCCATGCATCCAGATTGCTTGGATTGATGGCAGCGCTGGTGCGGTGGCCGGTCATTTCAGGCACATTGATGCGCGGACCTCGCAGTAGGGTTTTTCCATCGGGAAGCAGGATGGGGATTCCAATCGAGCAGGCGGTCTTGTCCAGCCCACCATTCTCCAGCACGTCTGCCAGGCCGGTCGCGATCTGTGATGCGGGTCGCTTGTCATCCAGAAAGTCCTGCATGGTGCCATAGACCTCGGTGAGCAGCGCAACCTCAAAGAGGAGCTTGGAGAGCTCGGGAGGACCCAGACGTCCCAGTGCAATGGATGGGACACATTCCCCGGCCTCCAGGGCTTGTTGTTCGACCTCTCGCAGGTCTTCTAAGGCGACATTGCGAAGAAGCCCTGCTTTGTAGCTTGGGTTGAGTACAGAACCGTCGAGGGCGGAGATGACATCCTTTCCGGTATTTGCGCCTCGAATCTCCAGCACCACGGTTCGGGCAATCTCTTCGGGCGTGATGTATTCCATTTGCCCCAGTGCGGTGATGGCCGCGAATTCACCGCGGGTGAATACTCCGTTCTCTCCGGTGTCGACCACAGGGACCTTGAGGTCCCCAATTTGCTCGAATTGGCTGACGTCTTGGGCCAGTTCCAGGTCTTGGACCTCCGCCAGTGAAACGGTCATCGGGGCATAAACGTGGCTGTTGCCGTGCTTGTCTGTGGCTTTGCGGACCTTGACGGCCCGGTATCCGATCATTGCCGCTGGCTTCACTTCTTTGACGATAGGTGCCTTGGGGGTTCGGGCCAACAGAAAGAGCAGTCCGGTCTGAGCAAAGGCTGCCTCGGTTTTTGCGAGGAGCTTTTTCGAGGGGCGGTCCTCGGAGTGGGTATACGGAATGTTCAGGCCCATTCCACCGGTGCCCGTGGTCCCGACCTTGAGGTAGACCGCGGTGCCGTACTTTCGCGTGGCTCGGTGTACGAACCGCACGTGCCGGATCAGCTGCGGAGTCGAGTGTGACAGCAGGAAGGTCTCCAGGTCTGAGGTTCCTTGAGCGTCGAATCCATCGTCGCCAATCCAGTCTCGCACCTTGGCCACTCCATCGAATACGTCCTGATAGGAGAAGGAGGTGGCGGTGTTGACCGCGTCAACCACCACGTCGGGGCGGTGGCGCTCGATGAGCTTGACGAGGTGATTTCTCTTGAACGCGCTATCGAAATCTCCGTAGAGCGCGTCCAGAAGTTCTCGGCGGAGCTTGTCGTCTTCGAGAATTCGGCTTCGGTGAAACTCCGCCATGGTTCCAGGAACAAAGAGATTGCCCCAGGCCGGAACAAACGAAATGGAGTCGCCATACTCTGCGGAGTGCGCATCACAGGCGATGCGGGCTTCATTCTCCAGTAGAGAGGCCACGATGATGCGTCGGGGGGACAGCGTACGAACGATGTGTCGCACAACCTGGGTACCTACGAGGCCGGCTCCACCGAGGATTAGATAGTCTTGGTACATGAGCGTTTCTGCGCCTCCTTGGCGCGAGCGTGCCCACTTATCTACCATGTCGCCGGGTCGCGGTCAGGAGACAACCCGTCGACACCTCGGATTACCTTGGTTTTCTGTGTAGGTAGCGCGACTGCAAGCTGGACTCTTCGGGTCGCTCCTCCAGGCTGATTTTCAGCTCCAGGGTTTTGGACTCCCGACGAATGGTCAGCACAATCGAGTCTCCTGGATGATGGGATCCGATCGCTCGTACCAGTGCTTCATGATCTTTGAGGGGCTTGCCGTCGATCGCGGTCACAACGTCATTGGTTTTCAGGCCGCCCCTGGAGGCGGGGGTGGCCTCGTGTACTTCTCCTACCAATGCTCCCTGGGAGGAACCAAGGTTCAGTGTGCCTACGAGAGCTTCATCGATGCTTTGAACGCTAACTCCGAGCCACCCCCGAGCCACACTGCCTGAGGACTTCAACTCGTCGATCACTCCGGAAACCATATCGATGGGAATAGAGAAACCAATTGTGTTGGCGCGAGGAACAACTGCGGTGTTGATGCCGACAACCTCTCCATTGAGATTGAATAGTGGGCCGCCGGAGTTGCCGGGATTGATGGCGGCATCGGTCTGGAGAAAGTCGTCGTATGGCCCGGCTCCAAGTGCTCGGCCCTTGCCGGAGATGATGCCGGCGGTAACGGTGTGCCCCAAGCCGAAAGGGTTTCCGATTGCCACGACCCAGTCTCCGACCCTCAGGGATTCGGATTGACCCAGGGGAACATGGGGGAGGTTGCGGCCTTCTACCTTGAGCAGCGCAATGTCTGTGCGAGGGTCGGTGCCCACCACCTCAGCGCTTCGAGTGTCCCCGTCTTGAAAAGTGATGCTGACCCTGTCGGCTCCCTGCACGACGTGGTGGTTTGTCAGCAGGTACCCATCTGAAGAAATCAAGAATCCACTGCCCTGGCCTTGCCGGGGCTGGGGGTCGGTAGAATCTGGAAGATCGAAGAAAAAGCGAAACTGCTCCAGGGGGTCTTCCCCATGGACGGGATTGGCTTTCACCTCGATGTTTACGTTCACGACGGCTGGAGACAAGTCCTCTACCAGGGGAGCCAGAGAGGGCAGGCCACCCGTCTTGCGGGTGATTGGTGGCTCTGGAAGGGGTTGGGCTTCCGCGCTGGGAACCGGCGAGTGACAGGCGGAAACAAGAAGGGCGGAGAGGATAAGCAGCAAACGCATGGAGGCTCCAGAGCTGGGGAGTTGCCGGATGGCAACCCGTACTCAGGACTCCTCATTCCAGGAAACGTTGGAATCAGAGTGTAGCGGCTATGCTTCGAAGAACCTCTTGGGCGTTTTTGTGTACGACATCTCCGTGCCCGGGCACGATTCGCACAATTTCCTGGGAGTTGGCCTGGGTCTCAAGCCACGTCCGATACAGCTTTCTGAGGCCGGTTACCGTGAGCAGGGCTTTGGAGGCCGGAGAAACCTTTGGGCTTCCCCAGCTTTGCATCAGGTGGCCATAGAACAGCCAGAACAACCCGGTTCGTCCCTTTGGGATGTTGAAGAGCAGATCGCAGAAGACAGCCGTGACACCATCTGAAGAGCGGACTTGTAGGTTCCCCTCGATGAATCTCGGGTGTCCATACTCAATCAGCACCACGCTGGAATCTTCAGGGTCTGGGTGCGGACGCTCTAAATAGGTGAAGTCGACAGGCACGACCTTTTCGACTCTGGATCTGGCGCCTGTGGGGCAGTAGACCGTCATGTCTGGATACCGGGCTTTGTACCGGGCAGCGTCCAGGCGGTGAAACCCGTTTGGAACCACGAGGTGAGCGGGCTTGCCCAGGGATTCGAGTTCGGCCATGTGGCGTTCGTCCATCGCGATGGCGCTGTGGAGCAAGAGCTCGCCGTTACCCAGGCGAGCCACCACCATGATCCGCTCCAGGTTCATGTTTGGAATGTCTCCGCTGACAATCCAGAGATTCTCGGCCAGAGAGGAGATTGGGCCGTGAGGCAGTACGTTCCAGGTTTGATTGTTCAATCGATACTCCTGAGCTCAGAGCCGGTAAGGACGAGCATGTCCGGCTCGTTTTGACTAACCTGGGCCTGTGGCTCAAGGGACAGGTGGCTCTTGGGTGTGTAATGAGGGACCCGTGTTGAATCTGAAAGGCATCGCAATCGACGCGATCTCCATTGGGGGGCTGGAGACGTGCATTCAGTTGCCCGGCTTCGATCTGGCTTTTGATATCGGACGCTGCCCGAGCACTTCGGTTCACCGGAACACGGTGCTCTTCACCCACGCTCATATCGATCACATGGGAGGCATTACCTGGCATTCGGCGACCCGTTCGTTGATGAACCTCACGCCGCCCACGTACCTGGTGCCCGCGGAGAATGTGGGAGCCATTGAGGCCTTGTTTGCCGCGGCTCGGCGGCTGGACCATTCTGAGCTTCCCCACACCCTGGTGCCTGTTGGGCCCGGAGATGAGCATCGGCTGGCCTGTGGACTGCTGGCTCGTCCGTTTCGTTCGGTTCATGTGGTGCCTTGTCAGGGCTATGCCTTG
>JAYZDK010000245.1:0-9885 GCA_036337845.1 Myxococcota bacterium
CCTCCGGTAGCCGGGATCTGGGGGTCTTGGAGCCTCGCTTCAACCGATACAAAAAGCGCGGAGATGAGGTTCCCACTCCGGCCGTGCACACCGGGCCCAAGGAAGATCTCTATCTTTCCTTGCTGCGGGTGGATGACGATGGAACTGCTTCGTTGCGCGTAGTGGTGCAGCCCATGGTGGCCTGGCTATGGGTGGGTGGCTTGATGATGGTGTTTGGCAGCTTCATCGCGTCGTTTCCCGAGCGGATTCTCCGGCGCAGACCTTCAGTGGAGGCCCAAGGGGACGCCGCGTGAATTGGAAGGTGCTCCTCTCGGGCTTGTTTGGAATCGGTTTGTTGGTTGCCGTGCTGGCGGTGCCCATACTCAAGGGCACCGACCCTCACGCGCTGCCATCGGTCATGGAAGGCAGAGAGGCCCCCTCGTTCATCTTGGATAGCCTGGAGGGCGAAACGTGGAGTTCTGAGTCACTTGTGGGCAAGCCGGTCGTCTTGAACTTTTGGGCCACCTGGTGTGGTCCATGTAAGCAGGAACATCCGGTCTTGTTGGCGGCGGCCAGGAACTACTCGGATGTGGTGTTTCTGGGCGTCCTATACGGGGATGAGCCAGAGAAGGCCAAGCGTTACCTCGCCAGGGCTGGCGCTAACTACCCCACGCTGGTGGACCCAGCACAGCGCACGGCTATGGATTTCGGAGTGGGAGGGGTTCCTGAGACCTTTTTTATCAATCGTGAGGGTCAGATCGTGAAGAAGGTGGCACTTCCGATATCGATGGGTGAGATCTCGCACTGGGTGGAGGCCATTCAATGAGAGCCTTGTGGACCTTGTGGTTGGTGGGCATGGCTTTGGCCGGCTCCGATGAAGCTACTGTAGGCTTGGACACCCCCCCCCTTGGAGCTCCTCCGAGTACCGAGGTGGAGATCGATTCTCGGGTGGAGGCATTGACGACTCGTCTTCGTTGCCCGGTGTGCCAGGGATTGAACGTGGCCGAATCGAGGAGTGAGGCCGCGTTGGCCATGACGGCTCGTATTCGGGAGCTTGTGGTCCAGGGATACACGCAGGATCAGGTCGTTGGCTATTTCACGGACCGGTATGGAGACTGGGTATTGTTGGAGCCGCCTCGAACTGGCATCAATTGGTTGTTGTGGAGTGGGCCAGCTGTATTGTTGGCGATTGGGGGAGTGCTTGTTGGGTTGAGGTTGAGGAGAACAGAGGTGGCTACTGATCGCGCTTCTGAGGCTCATCAACCGTCGGGTGCATCGAGTGAGGACCCCTATGTGGCGCAACTGCTCGAAGAGTTGGAGGAGGTTCAATGAGTTTTGACTGGGCGACCTGGGGCCCTCCCCTTGTGGTGCTTTTGGGTGGATTGGTTGTGGGCCTGTTGGTGGCGTTGAGGATTCAGGGAGGCTCTGTTCAAGACCACCAGGAACAAGAAGACGCGTTGAACGCTGCCAAGGATGGAGTTCTGGATTCTCTCCGGGAGCTTGAGGCACACCGGGAGCGTTTGAGCCCCCAGGAATATGAGGACCGTAGAGCCGCTCTCTTGGCAGAAGGGGCCGCTTTTCTTCAGGCCCTGGATGAGCCATCGGTCGAGCAGTCTGCCGAGGAGCCCTCCCCTGATTCCAGCGAAAAGCGCTACGAGGCCTGGGCCTGGATGCTGGGAAGCTTGGGGTTTGTGGTGCTTGCGATTCTACTGGTACGTGGCGCTGAGGTGCCTAGAATAGGGGATGGACCCATGACGGGGGGGTCAAATATTGCCGGTAGCAGTGCCGCGACGGGTATGGGGTCTGTGATTGAACAAAGGATTGCAGCGGCTACAACTGCTTTGGAGGCCAACCCCCATGATGTGGAGGCCTTGAACACCCTGATTCACTTCTCTTTGATTCAAGGAGATATGCAGGGGGCGATGCAGCGTTTCATGCAGGCCCTCACCGTAGCCCCCAACGATTCGGATGTCATCGCACATGGAGCGGCACTGGCCATTCTTGTGAATCTTGGAGATCGGGCCATACCTGCTCTGGAGACTTTACTTGAGGACGACCCCGACCATGTCAGAGGCCATTGGTGGATGGCGGTGGGGCAGGCGCGTGCGGGAGACGAATCTCGAGCGCGAGAGCATCTCGTTCGTTTGCAGGAGCTGGCTCCGGGCACGGAGTTTGTGATGCTCGCCCAGGATCTGCTTCAAAGCCTGGACCAGCCGCCGCCAGTGGTGCGTGTTGGAGGAAACGTGGCTTTGGGAGAAGGGGTTCGCCTCCCCGATACGGGGACGTTGTTTGTAGCAGCGCTCAGCTCGCAAGGAGGCGGCGGTCCCCCTGTTGCAGCGGGCAAGTATCCAAATGCTCAACTTCCGGCGGAGTTCTCTCTTGGGGACACGGATCTGACGTTTGGGGGACAGTGGCCTGATCAGGTTTGGCTGAGAGCTCGAGTGGACGTGGATGGAGACCCCATGACGCGCGGAGAAGGGGACCTTGAGAGTCTGGTAGTGGGTCCGATTACTTCGGGGACTGAGGATATTCAGTTGGTTTTGGAGACCATGGGAAGCCAATGACAAGCCTTGGGGTATGATTCTAGTGGCGCCAGGAGAATCATGCCCACTCGACTCTCACTGATCTTGGTAGCGGTCTTGGCCGCCGGTCCTGTTTCGGCTCAGGAAGTGAATCTCCGGAACGCGAACCTCTTTTATGCGCAAGAGGATCTCCGCGTGCAGCGGCCTGGTGTGACCTTGGAGATTGTGCGCACCTACAACTCTCGCTCGAATGCGCAGGGAAGCTTCGGCCATGGATGGTCTACCAATCTCGACATCATCTGCCAGGAGGGACCGGATGGTTCTATTTTGGTCACAGACGCAGATGGGTTCATGTTGCGCTACACGCTTGAGGGAGAGCCCAAAGAACGGCTCGTCGAGCGCTATGTGGATCGGATTGTGGAGGTAAAACAAGCACAGGATCAGAATGCGGGTAGTCGCAGGCAAGCCAGCTACTACAACGATATGCGGGTGAACTTGTTGGAGAATCCCGAATTGCGGGCCAACACGGGCCTCCTGCTGCCGGATGCTTGGACGGACGCCCAGCCTGGGAGCTATCTCTCGTTTGATCGGGGTACCGAGCGAATGACCAAGAAGCCGGATGGTACCTACGTTCGGGTGCGCTCAGATGGCGTTCGATACATGTTTGATAGGGATGGGATGCTTCGGAACCTTGTGGATGCCGGAGGGCGTGGCATTCGCTTGGACTACGACAAGGCTGGGCGCCTGAGCAAGGTGTCCCATAGCCAGGGTGGCACGATTACGCTGAAATGGAATTCTGCGGGTCTTATCTCAGGTCTCCTGGATACCGATGGGCGTGAGGTCACCTATAAATACAATCAGCCGGGCGACTTGGTTGGTGTGGTGGGCCCAGGCAGTCGGCAGTTTGCGTATGTATACGATGACCAGCACAATCTGACAGCTTCCCGTGTGGCGGATGGCAGTGGTTTCCAGGTCAACTACGATCCGCAAAACGATTGGGTCGTTGCGATCAAGCAGGGGGAAGAGATCTCTTCTTATGTGTGGAACCTCTACTCGGATGGACACCAGGTAGAAATTACCTCCAAGAATGGGGAAACGCGGTCTCACCGCTATTTCGACGCGGAGCATCGGCACGTGGAAACGCTTCCAAATGGGGAAGAAGTTGCCACTTTGCTATCGGAGTGCTGTGACAAGCCGCTGGAAGTTCGCAACGATTCGGGAGTCACCCGGTACGAGTACGATCGCAACGCTCGCTTGTTGGGAGTAGAGCATCCAGATGGGAACAAGGTGCGATACGCGTACCATCCGAAATGGTCGAAGATCATCCAGGCCATGTACTCGGACGGGCGCCGCTTCATGTATTCCTACAATGACTTTGGTGAGCTCGTTGAGGCTGTGGCTCGCGGTGGACGCTCACTTCGGCTGAGCTATGGCCAGAATGGCAAGGTGGAGAACATTCAGGAGAAGGGAGGAGGTTCCTACCGGTTTGTTTATGATCGGACGGGGAGGCCCACGGAGATCCGAAAGGGAAACGAGGGCTCGCTGGGGATTCGGTACGGGGTCATGGGTGAGATTTCTGGCACAGAGATTCGTGAAGGAGACGCCTCACGGAGTTCGTTCTATGCGGACTTGAGAGAGGTTCTTCAGCTACTGGAGCCGGCCACAGGCGAGGTGCAGTGAGCAGCGCAGGGCTCTTGGGTCGTCTGTGCCTGGCAGTCGGCTGCTGTACGCTGAGCTTTGGTTGTGCAGTCCGGGTGCACATTCAGAGTGACCCTGTGGGTGCAGCGGTGACGCTAAACGGGGAGCAGGTAGGGGTCACTCCCTTGGAGTTGGAAGTTCCTTTTTCTCCGATATTCATGAAACCTGCGGAGGTACGCCTTGCGCTTCCTCAACACCGGCCCTTGGTGTTGGACCTAGGGCGTCAGGGTCGGCTGTATTACCGTGGATTGAACACGTTCTTTCACCCGCTTCGCGTCATGGGGATTCGACCTGTTCCGGTGACTACGGTGTTGCTCATTGATTCTCATGGGCCGGCAGGGACTTGGACGGTGGAATAGTGTCGGATTGAGTCCAGTCTTCGCAGAAGGCCGGATTGGCCCGGATACTTGCGACGGACTGTGTGCAGGATGTCGACATCGCGTCGTTCCCCTGGCAGGTTCCAATCTCTTTGCAGGCTACGAATATGGCGATGTACCGCCCCGTCTCTACGGGAAATAAGGCCTGATTGGCAACGGCTTGTATGCTTTCCAGATCAGGTGAGCTGCGGGTCCAGCGGTCTAGAGCGTGCATTGCACAGTCCAGACCGTACTTGCCTGCGAACTCATCACAGAGTCGCATCTGCTCTACGGGGTCCTTTTCGGGTCGGGCATCCAAGATGGCGAATCGGCAGTCTTCGTTTTCTGCACAGCCGGAAAGCAAGTCCTGGGTAGACCACTGGGAGGGCATCCATTTGCCGTGTTGATCGGTCATGCCATCTCGGGCTCTCGAGGTTGCCCAGGCTTGCCGGCAGTCCGCCTCCCAGGAACCGGCTTCATCGCAAACGGTGTCTGCTGATTCTGGCCCATGGCCACTGGAAGCGACCTTCATCAGACAGTAGCCTCGCACTTCGCTATTCTGGTAGCGGCTGCAGTCCGAACTCCACTGGAGCTCAGCCGTCATGGGCGGGGTCCCAGTTGGTGGGGCATCCCCACCGCAGCTCATTATCGTTGCAAGTGCGCTGCTGAAAACCGTCTTTTGCATGCGGCTTGCTCCGAGGTTTTGGACAGGATTCCGCAGAGCTGCTCCCCTCCCTCTTGGGAAATCTCCCGGCTGTGTTCTTGAATCCACCCCACGATAGCGGCCCCACGAACGACTGGGTCCTCAAAGGTTTGGGCTTGGTTCAGGGCGTCTTGGATCTGGCTGGGCTCCAGGACCATGAATTGTTCGTATCGGCAGTGGTCGCGGTCTGCGGCAGTTTGCAGATCATCACAGTCCCCGTTTGAAAGCAGGGGTTGGGTACAGGCGATGAGTAGCCAGAAGGTCAACGCGCAGCCTCGAGCAGAAGATTGTAGGGGCTTGGGTCGATAAGCTCCGGATGCCATTGTACGCCGACACAGAAGCGATGTTTGGGGAGCTCGACGACCTCACAGATTCCATCGGGCGCATGTCCGGTCCCATGGAGTGCTCCCAGTTGGCCAGCGGCCTGGTGATGTGTGGAGTTCACTTGGATAGTTTCTCCCATGGAGGCCAGTTTACTGCTTGGATCCAGCGTTACAGTATGCCAGGGCTGCGTTGGATCGGTTTCTTGCTCGTGGTCAATCTGGTTGGAGTGCTGGGTTGCGATGTCCTGAATCAGGTCACCCCCTGCAGCAACAACCAGGGCTTGCATGCCTCCGCACACCCCCAGAATCGGAATGTTTCGTTCCATACATCTTCGGGCCAGTTCCAGCTCTGAATGGGTCCTTGTATCGTCGGGGGTGTCCAGCCGTCCTTGTACGGCCTGTCCATAGTGTTTGGGATGGATGTCGAAATGGCCCCCGGTGATCACCACTGCGGATACCACTTCCAGAAGTTTGTCGAGCTCCTCTAGGTCGCTACTCGGCGATTGAATCAGGGGTGTGCCTCCAGCCTGTCTTATGGCGGAAACATACGATTCGGAGATCCAGGTTTCCAGTCGCGGGGGGCGTACGCGCACTGGATTTTCAGGAGTGGGTGGCATGCGATTCGCTGCGGTTACCAGCACCAGCATGACATCAAGGTATCATGTCCGTCGCTATGGCAGGTATAGGCGTCATCACCAATCCGCGTTCTCGAAGGAACCGCAAGGACCCTCGGTTGGCCCAACAGCTCGCCTACGTCATGGGTGAGCAGGGACAACTCTATGCTCCAGGGGATCTGGATGCGCTGGACCAGGTGGCGCAGCACTTTCTAGACCGAGAAATCGACGTGCTGGCCATCAACGGTGGAGATGGAACGGTACACGTTGTGCTTTCTGCGTTTGTGCGAGTGTATGGAGAGCGCCCGCTGCCACGGGTGGCCATTTTGCGTGGCGGCACCATGAACACGGTGGCCAGTGGTATTGGGATACGTGGGCGTCCAGAAGGGCTGCTGGGACGATTGGTTCACCAATACCACTCTGGACGGCCCCTCGCGGTGGTAGAGCGGAATCTGATTCGCGTGGGCGATCACGTGGGGTTTTTGTTTGGAAACGGCCTGGTGACGAACTTCTTGTCCGTGTACTACGAGGGTTCGGAGCCGACACCGTGGAAGGCCTTTGGGATGGTGATGCGTAGCGTCTTCTCGGCGTTCGTGAACGGAGCGTACATTCGAAGGATGATTGCGCCGATTCGTGTGGAGGTAGAGGTCGATGGCCAACAGTGGCCCCATGTGCGCTACCTCGCAATGGTCGCGGGGACCGTAAACAGCATCGGTTTCCAGGTGCGTCCCTTTACCCGGGTAGTTCACCACCCAAATCACCTGGAAATCATGGGTTTGGCCTGCAGCATTCTGCGCTTGGTGTTGCTCCTGCCACGTGTGCGTTTGGCACTCCCTGTGGCCGATGACGAGGTGGAGGTCGAACTGGCGCGTAAAGTGGTCATGCGCTCCGAACGGCCGATTCCCTATACGCTGGATGGAGACTTCTTTCCGGGGAGCGAGGAATTGGTGCTGGAAGTCGGGCCGCGTATCGAGCTTGTGCTGTCGTGAGTATGCCTATTTCGTGCCTGTAGAGATACCGACTTCCGCGGTTACCGGTGTCCCTGCCTGGCCGCCTTCATCGAAGGGTGTGACCTTGCAGGACCAAGTCTCGTCGGGCTGTGTCTGGTTCGAAAAGAGAACCGGAGAGGTGTGCTGTGGCATAGAGGACGCTCCCAGAGTCCATTCGTAGAGATACGAGATGGTGCCACTGGTCTCCGAGGGTGTGGTGAGCACGCAGATGACGTTGTCGGAGTCGCTGGGGTTGGTCGGTTGGATTTCAATGACGGGACTGGCGGGCCCGCTGGACTGGATGAGCACTTCAGCCACGTCGGATTGAGTGAAGTACTCACCTTCATGTCCTTGAATGGCTGCAGTGACAGTGCATGTCCAGGTTTCCGCCGGCAGTAGGAGGTCGGCGGTGACAATCGGTGTGATGAGTTCGTTTACGACCTCTCCATCTTTTGTCCATGCCACCGTGTAAACCACCGTGTGGCTTCCCGCATCACTGGGCAGTGTCACCATGCAGTTGAGGTTGTCGTTAGCAGAAGGGTTGCTTGGCAGAATCGTGATGCTGGGCTTTCCAGGAGCAGTCGGCCGCACAGCGGTATCGCAATCATCGCCGCACGCCTTTACGTCCTGTAGTTCATCACTGGGCACTGGATCGGTCATCAGACACGCTGAGCTGCAAAGTGCCGGCAATATGAGAATCTTCAAGCGAAACAAGAGCGTCTTTCCCAGAGTAGAATGATGTAGCCTACCCCATGTTCCGATAACGAGCGACAGAGGGTAGGATGTGGATTCATAGAGGAGTGAGGCCGTGCGTCCTGGTTTCTTGTCGCCACTGCTGATTCTGTGCCCACTGTTGCTCGGCGGTTGTGGTACCGAGCGTTCAATGGATGACTCCATGGAATGTGTTCCCGAAGGCGATGTGGATTGGGGGTGTCGCGACGGGACGGACAATGATGGGGATGGCTATGTGGACTGCGATGATGTCCACGACTGTGGGAACCACCCTGACTGTGGGGGCACGTGTGGTCCCGGCAGTACCGAGAGGCCTACTGGTACGGGCCAAGATACGGACGCGGACGGTCCGGATACGGCTGTGGATCTAAGCCCCCTCAGTGTCACGGTTTTCCCTGCCCAGCCCACTCCGCAGAACGATCTGGAATGCCGTGTTGAGTCTATAGAGGACCAACGACCGGCCACCGACCCGGATGAGGCTCCGCCTGTTCCCACCTACACATTTCACTGGTTTGTGACCCCGGAGGGGGGGGAGACTCGTGTGTATGAGGCTGTTGAGGGTCCCAAGTTGTCGAGTGAGCACACCGGTGAGGGAGACACCTGGACCTGTCAGGCCACTCGTTACTTGGATGGTGTGCAGGATGGTTCCTCGGTCGCGGCAGAACCGGTAAACATTCTGGTAAACCACCCGCCAACCTCACCGGGTGTGACAATTTCTGTGCAGGAAACCGGGGACTTGCTCTGCCTCATAGAGACACCCTCGGAGGATGATCTCGGAGCGGCGATTCGGTATAGCTATGCTTGGTTGGTTCAGGATGACCACACTACAGCAGAACGCGCAGAAGCCGGACCGATTGTGGCTGCGGATCAAACGACCGCTGTAGCTGGGCAGACTTGGATTTGCCTGGTGACGCCCTCGGATGGAGTCACCAGTGGTGAGCCTGGACAATCTCAGCACGAAATTCCGCAAGGGGAATGCGTCTTTTCTTCATACGGAGCTCGGGGCTATCAATTCTGTTCTATTCCCCGTTCCAGAGATGAAGCTCAGGCATCCTGTGAGCAGTTTGGAATGGACCTCGTCAGCGTCATGAGTGAGACCGAAAACATTTGGGTCTCGGATACAGCCCAACTGAAGTTTGAAAACTATGGAGCCTTCTTCCAGCGGTATTGGGTTGGGCTCGAATTGGGCGAACGTTCGGAGACCTGGTATCGATCGGGTGGGCTGGAAGCGTCTTATCTGGAACCCGCTCTCAGTGGCCAGACCGAGTGTGGAGTCACGAGTACTCTCTTTGGTCAGGACTCAGGAACATGGCAGGAAAACTCCTGTGAGGAGTTGCATGGATATGTCTGTGAGGAGCGGAGCTACGTGTTCGATAGCGGGGATGTCGCACTGGATGGCAGGAGCCCATCTTCCCCCAGTTCGCTGCTCGATCATGGTTGGAGCCCCCTGTACAACGGAGGGAATTCGTCGTTGTCCTATACGGCGGAATGTAGTCGAGGAGAACAGGGGTTGGGCCTGAAGACCTACAGTTCAGGAGGTCTTGATACCGGTGTTTCGGTGGGGTTGGACCGGTTTGAGACCGACGTGGCCGCAGAAGTCTGGGCAAAACCTCAAGGCAATATCCCCATGGGTGCGCTTACCGTGTCGGGACAAGAGGCTTCCGGGAATACCCTGGATGTGTCGCTACGTACCCTGGAGGATGCTTCCTTCGAGTGTGTGGTCGGTAGTACCTCGGTCGGGCTTTCCGGTTTCAGCTATGTGTCTGGTGGTGAGTGGTATCGGTTTGCTGTCCAAGTGGGTTCGGATGGAACGGCGCGATGTCAGGTGAGCCTGGAGAGTGGCGCGATGCAAGAGGCTTCACTGTCCGTTTCCCTGGGGGCCTCTTTCAATACGGTCGAAATTCACAGCCTGGTGGCATCCACGGCGAATGACACACTGACTTACTGGGCCGACTTCAAGTTGGGTTGG
>JAYZDK010000246.1:0-6272 GCA_036337845.1 Myxococcota bacterium
GAGGGGACGGATGCGTTCGGGAGATTGAGGCTCTTTCGGACTGCCAGGCGGCTCTTTTGGCGACCCGTCGCGAATCGGGTGCCGCCGGGCTGGACGGCGGCGGTGCTGGTGCACCTGGTGCGGACCATGTGTTTCGCAACGGAGCCTGGAAGGCCTGGGATGGGATGGCGGTAGACCTCGTTGCTGGTGACCGGGTGCGGGTAGAAACCCCCGGCGGTGGTGGTTGGGGGCGCGAATGAGCGTACGCCTTGTCGGACTGTTTCTCCTAGTGGCACTTCTGGCCCATGTGTCCGAGTACGTGCCCTGTCTTCAAGACGACGCCTTTATTTCGTTTCGTTATGCGAAAAACCTGGTCGATGGACATGGGCTGGTGTTCAACCCCGGGGAGCGGGTGGAGGGCTACACCAACTTTCTATGGACGCTGTGCATGGCCATTCCCTTGGCGTTGGGCTTGTCCGTTGAAGTGTTTTCAATCGTGCTGGGGGTGCTGGGTGCAGCCCTTGTGGTGGGGCTTACCTGGTGGCTTTGTGCTCAGCGGACGGGCAGTGCGCTGGGGCTGGCCTGCATACCGGCGTTCATGCTCGCTCTGGACGCTCCGATGGTGCTGGAGGCGACACAAGGGCTCGAGACTTCGTTCTTTGCCTTGTTCACTCTGGCCATGGTGGGGTCTACGTTGCACGAGGCCGAACATCCCACGGCCCGGCCATACTCGGCTTTGTTTGGCGCATTGGCAGCCCTTACGCGCCCGGAAGGGGTACTGATATACGGCATTACCCAAGGCATCCGTTTGCTGCATGAGCGCAAGCTTCCCTCGGCACCTCAGCGTATGGGCTGGATGCTTGTCGGGTCGGTGGTTCTGGGACAACTGCTGTTTCGGCTTGCTTATTATGGGCAGCCTTTGCCCAATACCTTCTACGCGAAGGTAGGAGGTGGGACGGAGTCCTGGCTGCGCGGACTCGATTATCTGTGGCGCTTTGTCTGCTCCCACAAAGTGTTTGTTCTTCTGACGAACTGCGGTGGATTGATGCTGCTCATTCGAGAGAATCGAGCGCTCCGGACTTGGATGCTGATAGGCACTGCTCTGATTTGGGAAATCTATGTGGTCTCCGTGGGGGGGGATTTCAAGGTCACCTGGCGATTCATGCAGCCGATGATGCCGCTCTATGCATTGCTGGTGCTCGATGGGCTGCTTCAGCTCAATCGCCGAGTGCCCAAGGTCGCTTTGGGGGTAGGGGTGTTGGTCCTGTGGGGAGCGCTCGATGGTTGGCCGGAGTTTGAGCGTTCCCGGAAAGAAGCGCACTTTCGGGCGGACGTCACGGAGATGCGGACTCGTGTAGGACGCTGGCTTGGCGAGAATGCTAGCCCGGATACGGTGATTGCGATTCACTCTGCGGGGACCATTCCGTTCTATGCGGGGCTGCCCACGATCGACATGTGGGGCCTTGCCGATCCGCACATAGCGCGCCGGGAAATGCCCAACATGGGTAAGGGCATGGCCGGCCACGAAAAATCCGATCCCGCCTATGTGTTCAGCCGGGAGCCGACCCTGTATCTGCCGGAGGAATTTCTCTACACGGAGGAGGCGATGCGCTTGCCAGTCCCCTCTGATTTTCCAGGGGAATTCGAATATCTTTACCAGTCGGCTTCGGTCCCGGTTGGGGGTGGGTGGTTCAATTTCTTTGAGAGGATTGCTCCATGAGTTCTTCGATTGCATCGAGGCCATGGTTGTGGAGGGAGTCGTCAGCCGGATAGGGTGCTTACGGCGGAGGTTCAAGTGCGCGTTCTGTTGATCAATCCAGCAATGAACATGAGGAAGCTGGGTCGCTTTGCGGCTTTGCTTGAGCCAATGCCGAGTATTGGGTTGGCCTACATTGCGGGTGCGCTGGAGCAGCATGGCTGTCACGTGCGGGCGTTGGACATGTTTGCCGAGAAACTCTCCGGTGCGGAGATTGTGAACCGGGCGGTGCGCTTCAAGCCCGATATCGTGGGCATGGGAGTGCTTACGCCATCGGCACCGGTCTGTGAGGAACTCTCCGCGATGATTCGGCATCGGTTGCCCGATGTGAAAATCGTTTGGGGAGGTGTGCACTCGGATGTGTTTGGAGGGGAGATTGTCCGGGATGGGACGGCCGACTTTGTGGTGCATCACGATGGCGAAGAGACCATTTGTGAGCTCGTAGACGCGATTGCTGAGAATGAAACCGACTTCTCAGGCATTGATGGCTTGAGCTGGAAAACTACGGACGGTGAGGCCATCACCAACAAAGCTCGAGCGCTGAATCGGGACCTGGATTCTTTGCCGTATCCGGCCTGGCACCTGTTTCCGCTGCACAAGTACGGTTTGTTGCCCTTCGCGGATATCGACAAGCCGGTCGTAACCATGACGGGCTCTCGGGGCTGTCCGTATCGCTGTGACTACTGCTCTCTGATCCATACGGGAGGTAAGACTTTCCGGCGGCGCGACCCCATCAAGGTTGTGGACGAGTATGAGTACATGGTGGACCGCTATGGCGTGAAGCAGATTGGATTTGTGGACCCCATCTTCCCCCTGGTGAAAAAGGATCTCGCCCCCCTGTGCGAGGAAATCCAAAAGCGCGGCCTGGACAAGCGCTGTGTTTGGTTGTCGGAGACCCGAGCGGACCGCTTGGACCCCGAGACCTGTAAGCTCATGTACGAGGGCGGGTGCCGGCGGGTGTTGATGGGCATCGAGTCTGGTTCAGACCTGCTTCTGGGAAATGTAAACAAGACCCTCACGACCAGCAGCGTGCGGGTCGGGGTGGCCAATGCACGGGAAGCCGGGCTTCAGACGGTAGGGCTGTTCATGCTCGGCCTTCCAGGCGAGACCCCAGAAGAGAGCCAGCGCACCATTGACTTTGCGGTGGAGCTCGACTTGGATTTCGCAAAGTTCGCGATTACGGTGCCGTTTCCAGGCTCCAAGTTATTCGAGGACCGGTGGCAGAAGACCTTGTTTCGGGATGACTGGGAGAACTACACAACGTTCAATCCCGACCCGGATCAACTTATCTACCACCCCGCGGGCTATGACCCCGCAGAGCTCATCAAGATGCAGTCTCGGAGTTTGCGGCACTTCTATCTGCGGCCAAGACAGATCAAGAAGCAAATCGTGGAACTTCGCACTCTGAGCCCGAAGATGCTGCTGTACGGCTTGTACGGAATGGCCGTATAGAACCGGGTTTTTTCGGTGGGTCTGGAATAGAACGCCCGGCTTGGCTTGATTCCCGACAACCCCTGTCCTAATCTGTCTTTCCCTGGCTCTTGGCCACTACGGAGGGACGGAAAAATGCGATTGATTTTGGGATTCGGAATTGTGGGTCTTCTTGTGGGTTGTGATGGCTCGAAAGATGGCGATGATACTTCGGTTGTGGTCGATGACACGGGCACCACAGAAGGTTCAATTCCAGCGGATGTACAGGCGGTCTTTGAAGGGAGCTGTGCAGGCTGTCACACCGGTGGGGGCACCAACGGTGGTCTCTCGTTGGATGCCTCGGATGGCTGGGACAACACGGTTGATGTTGCAGCCGCTGTCGGTGGAACCCGCATTTCCTGCGGGGATGCCGAAGGCAGCGTGGTCTACTCTCGGATGGCAGATGGCAGCATGCCTCCTGGTGGCGGTGTGTCCGAGGCCGACCTGGCCACGGTAGGCGACTGGATTGACGGCGGCTGTCAGTAGCAGCCCGGAGCGCTAAGGCGTTCCCCAGGCCACGATTTCCCATCCTCGGTTGCGAGCTACCTGCTCCAGCCGAGGATCGGGGTGGACTACGACCGGCCGACCTACTTCTTCGAGCATGGGTAAGTCTGTGCGGGAATCGGTATAGAAGGCACAGTCTTGTAGATCGACGTGGTGCTCTTCAGCGTATTGCTGTCCATGGACGAGCTTTCCGGCCCCGAAACAGAGGGGCCCTTCCGGCTTTCCTGTGAACAAGCCTGTGTCGTTGACCTCGAATCGGTTGCAGAGCACGTCATCCAATCCAAGCTCATCAGCAACGGCCTCGGCCATGTAGGGGGTGGTGGAAGACAGGAGCACGAGCTTGTCACCATTGTTGCGGTGAAAGGAGAGCGCCTTGTGGGCTCCGGGACGGTAGAGGTCTCGTATTTCTCGTTCGTAAAACTCGACCGTTCGGTCTCGTATAATGTCCTCCTCACTGCCCTCGAGTGTGGCGATAGCGGCCAGGAGAGCGTCGTTGAGGTCGGCTAAGCCCACTCGGTATCGTGCGAGCCAGATCGAGGCTCTGAGTGCCTGCCAGGTGGTGATAAAGCCCTGTCGGTGCTCGGACCTCACCCATAGCCCCCCGGAATTGCGCGAAATCAGAGTGCGGTCGAGATCGAAGAAGGCAATAGCCATTTCGGAATCTGCTGGGGTTTACAGCAGTACGCCCTGAATCAACAAGGTGAACTCAGAAAGTGCTTCTCGGCCTTCCTTGGGCATTTCCAGGAACTCCAGCGCAATGCTGTGACTTGCGGAGTTGGTCTCTTCTTTGAGCTCGTCCTCGATTGGGTCGACACGGATTACACGAGCAGTGGCGCGGTAGGTCACGTCGCTGGTGGGAACCTTGAACTGCACAAGCAGAGTGTCTTCGGGTTGGCACACCGCGCTATCGTCGAACTTCAATCCGGTGACGCTGAAGTTCATGAAGGGGTCGGGTTCGCGCCATTGGTGCTCGCCGGCCTCTTCCAGGCCTCCTGTGAGCCAGGCGATGACGGCAGCGTCACTTTCAGACTCCACTCTTCGGTAGCGCAGATCCACGTTGCCGTAGAGGCGGGGGAAGACTCGCTTGTCCGGTGGGTTGACCGACTTTTGAACGAAACAGAATCGTGTGCCCTGAATCTCAGAAACCGTTGCAATGACTCGGGGGGCTCGCGCTGCGGTCAAGTCGAGTATGACCTGCGAGCCGCGCTCAAGCGGGGGTACGGGGTCTTCCAGTGAGCAGTCGTAGCTTTCCCCATCATAGTGAGTGACTCGACCATGGGCGATAACGGGCGGCACCAGGGTGGTGCACACAACCTCAAGGGGTACGGAGATGGGTTGGCCGATGGGGAGCGGCATCTGGCGCCTCTGGCTTGGAGCTAATGATCGTACCAGTTTGGCTTGACCAACTGTTGGTGGAATCCGACATCCAGTGGGTTGACCTTTCGTTTTACGGCTTCCCAGGCCATGGTGGCGGATACTTTCGCGAACCAAATGTACATATCGCGCTTGTAGTCCACCGGGGATGAGAGCCCCTTGAGGAGCCAGCGTGTGTTGACCACCTTCTTGTTCATTTTGTACAGGGCGTCGGCGATTTCATCTTTGTTGAGATAGTCGGTGTCGAGCACAGGGGAGAGCCAGTCGAAGTTATCGAAGTCCTCTTCTGTGATGTGACCCTGGGCGATGGCGTCATCATAGATAGGCGTGCCCGGTACGGGAGTAATGGGGTGAAACGCGGGAAAGTCCACGTCGAGAGCCTGGGCCATTTTTACCTGTCTCTCCAAGCTGGCGTGGTTCTCGTCTTTGACCCCGACAATGAAGGTCGCTTGGATGAAAACGTCGGGATAGCGTTCCTTGAAGATCCGGACGGCCTGCTCGGCTATGCCTCCGGTATAGAAGCGCTTGTCGAGGCTTGTGAGGCTGTCGTCTCCGGCTCGTTCCACTCCGATCAGGATGTGGGAAAGGCCGGCACGAACTTGTTCTTCTAAGATGCCTTTCTCTTCATCGCGGACAATGCAGTCGGCGCGCATGAAGGTCATCCACTTGGTTTTCATGCCGGACCGAATCATGGCCATGGAGAATTCATGGTTGAAGCGGGGGTCGATATTCCAGGACTCATCTACCCAGACATAGGAGCGCTTTCCGTGCTTGTGATAGAGCAGTTCCACTTCCTCCATCATTCGGTCGACAGACTTGCTTCTCCATCTAGGCGAGAGTACGGCTTTGCCCGTTTCGTCGTACTTCCGGTCGGCCATGGTGGTCCACCATGCGCAGAAGCTGCACTTGGAGGTACAGCCCCGTGAATGATGGATGGTCGTGCCACCTGGTGAAAACAGGTAGCGTGACTTTCCATAGAGGTGCATGGGCATCAACTCGTAGGCCGGCATGGGCAGATTATCGAGATGACGTACAAGCTTTCGGGGGGCGCTCTGGCGGATTTCGCCTTCTTCGGAGAAAGAGAGGCCGTCGACGCTGGCGTAGTCTGGCCGGCCTGAATCCACTTGCCGTAGAATCTGAGCGAACGTTTCCTCGCCTTCACCAATACAGATCAGATCGATGTCTTCGT
>JAYZDK010000247.1:0-4920 GCA_036337845.1 Myxococcota bacterium
TGTCACCGGTTCGCATGGTTCGTGCCTATGCCACGCGGAGTGGAGCGCGTGTCGCCGTCAGCCTTCGAAACAACGTGCCCTGGACAGTGAGTTCTGGCGCGGACGGTCTGGTCCATATCGACTTTACGGTGCCTGAGGAGATGCAGGAGACGCGTAATCTGGCGTCCCAAAGTTTCACAGAATCAGCGCCCTCCGAACCTTCCACCTCGGGTGGTGAAGATGGCCTCAGTGGTGCCTATACCAGTGAGACCCTCATTGGTGAGGCGGGCCGAACCATGGACCCACAGTCGGTGTTTGGTTCTGGACGAGGAGCAGACAGTCCGGCTTCCATGCTTGGCGGTGTCTCCGGGTTCTCCTTTGACAGTACTACGGCGAGTAGTAGTCAGTGGAGTGGCCGTCGGATCAATATCGATTTGGTCGAGGCCGATATTCACTCGGTCTTTCGATTGATCTCGCATGTGTCCAAACTCAACATTGTCTCGGGTGATGATGTCTCGGGTTCGGTGACAGTCCGATTGGTGGATGTCCCTTGGGATCAGGCATTCTCGGCGGTTCTGCAAGCCAAGGGGCTTGCGGCTCAGCGCTTTGGAAATATCGTGAGAGTGGCGCCTATCGAAACGATCAAGGCGGAAACCCAAGCGGCTTTGGAGGCCTCTCGCGCTCGGGAGGAGTTGACCCCTCTTCAGATTCTGATCATTCCCTTGAACTATGCGAACGCCGCTGATGTCAAGGAGCAGATTGAGTCGCAGTTGTCTTCACGAGGTTCCGTCGAGGTGGATAGCCGAGCGAATCAGCTCATCATCAAGGACACCGAAGAAATCCTAGCTCAGATTCGAGAGATCATCCGCAAACTGGACCAGGCGACGCCACAGGTCTTGATCGAAGCCCGAGTGGTGGAGGCGAACTCCAAGTACTCACGTTCTCTGGGCATCCAGTGGGGTGGAGAGATCAACGCTTCTGCGGCGACTGGATATACGACCGGGCTGTTCTTCCCCAGTAGCATTGGTATCGCGGGCGGTAATGAGCAGTCGGATCAGGCCGGTGCGCTCTTCTACAGTCCTGGACAAGACAATCTGGCCGTCTCACTACCCGCCAGCGGTAGCTTGGGTTCCTTGGCATTCAGTCTGGGTTCGGTTCCCGGTGTGGTCAACTTGGATGCTCGCTTGACCGCCATGGAAACCGATGGCTGGGGAGAGATTGTTTCCTCACCGAGGATCACTACGCTGGACAACACCTCAGCGTCAATCAAGCAGGGTGCTCAGATTCCATACCTCTCGACTTCATCGGGTGGAACCCAGGTGAAGTTCGTGCAGGCTGCTCTGGAGCTGACCGTGACTCCGCACATCACGTCAGACGACAAGATCTTCATGAACATCAACATCGAAAACAACCGTCCGGACTTCTCAAATCTGGTTCAGGGACAGCCGGGTATTCAAATCAAAGAAGCGCAGACGGAGTTGTTGGTGGCGAACGGAGATACCACGGTCATCGGTGGAGTGTTCTCGACCGAGCAGGCCAAGTCCATGAGTCGCGTGCCATTCTTTGGTCAGATTCCGCTCATCGGGCGCCTGTTCTCTACGACCTCTCGAAACACTTCCCGGAACGAGATGCTTGTCTTTGTGACACCTCGCGTGATCACGGAGTCGGTGAGTTCAAACTGAGCTCGCCCGCGATTGCTCTCATAGGGTTCATGGGAGCCGGGAAAACGACGGTCGGGGTAAGCCTGGCTCGTGAGCTGGACCTGCCCTTCGTGGACCTCGATCAAACGATTGAAACGCGGGAGTCGTTGACCATTGCTGCGCTGTTCCAGCAAGGAGGTGAGCAAGCGTTCCGACAGGCGGAGGTGAACGCCTTGAAGGCTGTGGTGGCGGGCCCACCGGTGGTGTTGGCTTGTGGCGGCGGTGCGCCGTGCGAGCCAGGCAACTGGGAGATGCTGGAGGCCTGGTCGACAGTGGTGTTCTTGGATGTGCCGTTGGATGTGATCGCCGATCGTCTGAAAGGACAGTCTGGGCGTCCACTCTGGGATGGGGATGCCTCGAGTCGTTACGAGCGCCGGCTACCTCTCTATGCTCGAGCACAGGTTCGTGTGGATGGGTCCGGCGAGGTGGCGTCAGTGGTGGGCTTGGTGCTCGATGCGTTGGAGCGCGTAGATGCCTGAACCTCGAAGAATTGTCGTTGAGCTGGGAGAACGGGCGTATCCCATAGTTCTTGGGCCCTTATCGGGACTCGGGGCGCAGCTGGCTGCTGGGCTTTCTTCGGTTCATCGCTGCGTTGTGGTGACCAATCCTGTTGTGGGCCCCTTGTACCTCAAGCAAGTGGTTGCTGCGATTCAGGCGGAAGGATGGGAGGTAAACACAGTCGAGGTGATCGACGGAGAACAAGCCAAGCAGTTGTCTCACTATGAGCAACTGATTGACGACCTGCTGAACACGGGGTTGGACCGCAATACCCTTGTGGTGGCCCTAGGCGGTGGTGTGACGGGAGACCTGGCCGGGTTTGCGGCCGCCACGGTCTTGAGGGGTCTTCGGTTGGTGCAAGTGCCCACGAGTTTGCTTGCGATGGTGGACTCTTCGGTGGGTGGAAAGACCGGGTTGAACACCTCAGCAGGCAAGAACCTTGTGGGGGCGTTTCATCAGCCATCCCTGGTTCAGGTGGATGTTTCCGTGCTCAGTACGCTCTCGGATCGGGATTTTCGGTCTGGATTGGGGGAGGTTGTAAAGCACGCGGTAATTGCTGATGCAACGTTCTTTGCCTGGCTTGAAGAGAATGCCGAAGCGATCGTACGCCGTGAAGTCGCTGTGCTCTCGGAGATTGTGGCGCGGTGCTGTGAGATCAAAGCCGCTGTAGTCGCTCGAGATGAGCGGGAGGCGGGAGAACGGGCAGTACTGAACCTGGGGCACACGGTAGCCCACGCCTTGGAGGCGGTTTCTGGGTTTGGGGTGATCCCCCACGGTGAGGCGGTGGGGATCGGGTTGGTTGCAGAGGCCGTTTTGGGGGTGGAACGGGGCTGGAGTCACCCCGAAGTTCCGCTTCGAATTGCACACATTTTGACTCGGTTCGGGCTTCCAACCCACGCTCCTCCGTTGCCTTTGAATGAGCTGCAAAGTGCGGTATCCATGGACAAGAAGACAAGGCGTGGTAAAATGATGATGCCCGTGGCTACGGCCGTGGGCGAGGTGCGCCTTTTCGAGGTGTTGCCGGAATTCCTGGGTGGTGCGCTTAGAGCGGCCCTGGGAGATAGGAGGAGCTGAAATGCAGAAGTTGAGTGTGTTGTTGTTGATGACGGGGATGGGTTGTATTGCAACGCCCACCGAGGCTCCCACTTTCGCCCAGATCTCGGCGCCGGATGACGTGGAACTTGCGTGGTCCTACGCCTACAACGAATTGGACGATGGGATTGGGGCCTTGATTATTTTGGATTTCTTTGTGTTTGATGGCAACACAGGGCTTCCGATGGACAATATCGAGGTCGAACTCTTGACCAACTGGGGCGGGGCCTACTTGATTCCCCAAACGGCTGTGAAGATTGTTCCACCCCCTGAGGAGCTGTCTCCTGAGGAGTGTGATGCCAATGTGGATGGCCAGATTGACGAGGATGCGCCTGATGCGTGTTCCTGGAACTGGGACACCTCCGGAAACCAGTATTTTGAAATGGCCACTGAGTTCGCAGATGCCTACAAGCCCAACTACATGCTTGCGGGTACGGACGAGCACGGAGTGCTTCGGGCCTGGACCTACATTGATTCACTTCCCGTGGCTAGCGGTGACGCAGATGGCAACTACGAATTCGATGGGTTCGTGGTGTGGGCCAGTATTGGTCACATGAATGCGGATGTGGAAATCGGCACAGGCAACTAACCTCGAATAGAGGGGATGCCCAAAGGGTCAGTCCATGCGTATTTTGGTTCTTCATGGGCCGAACCTGAACCTCTTGGGTACTCGGGAAACCGAGACTTACGGCACGGAAACGCTTGAGGATATTACCCGGCACCTCGATGCGCTGGCTGCGGAGCTCGGAGTGGAGCTTGAGCATTATCAGAGCAACTCTGAAGGTGCTCTTGTGGACCGGGTGCAGGCTGCAGCCGGACTGTCTGGAGCCCTGTTGAACCCGGGTGCATACACCCACACTTCCGTGGCCTTACGAGATGCTGTAGCGGGCGTGGACCTGAAGTTTGTGGAGGTTCACCTTTCCAATATTCATGGACGGGAATCCTTTCGCCGGACCAGCTTGCTTTCCGACCTTGCAGTCGGAGTGGTGGTCGGTTTTGGGGCTGCGAGCTACGCCCTGGGACTCAGGGGCTTGGTGGGTTACTTGTCCGATGCCGATAAGGGCGTTTGAGTCCAGGGAGACGGAAATGGATCTGGAGCGAATCGAGTCGCTTTTGAAGCTGCTCAAGGATGAAGACATTGCTGAGTTTGAATACTCAGAAGGATCGGAGACCGATGGCTGGTCGGTGCGCGTAAACCGAGGTGCTGTGGTCACTTCAGCCCCGATAGTGGCTGCGGCGCCAGCGGCGTCTTCGCCTGCGCCGGCTGTCAGTGCAGTGGCTGCTGCAGCGCCTGATGAAGTCGAGGAGGAGGGTCTCAATGAGGTTCAATCTCCCATGGTGGGCACCTTTTACCGTGCGCCTTCACCGGATGCGGGCCCCTTCGTCCAGGTGGGTGATCAGGTCACGCGTGGACAGACCTTGTGCATTGTGGAAGCCATGAAGTTGATGAACGAGATCGAAGCAGATGTGGATGGCACAGTGGCCTCCATTCTTGTGGATGACGCGCAGCCCGTCCAGTTTGGCCAGGCGCTGTTCAAGATCAGGGTGGGCTGACCCTTGTTCAAAAAGATTCTCGTCGCCAACCGAGGCGAGATCGCGTTGCGGGTCATTCGTGCTTGTCGCGAGATGGAAATTGCAACTGTTGCGGTCT
>JAYZDK010000248.1:0-13055 GCA_036337845.1 Myxococcota bacterium
TCGGGGCTTCTGGGTCTGGAAAGAGCACCTTGGTGTCCCTGTTGTCGCGACTTCGGGATCCTGACGCCGGATGCGTGCGTATCAACGGGGTGGATATTCGCTCGTTTACCTTGGATAGCCTGCGCTCACATGTGGGGGTGGTGGGGCAACATCCCGTGTTGTTTGATGGCACGCTTAGACAGAATCTGAAGCTTGGGGCACCCATGGCCAGTGATGAGGCACTGGCGGAGGCCTGTGGACGTGCTGGGCTGGATGAATGGCTTGAGCGATTGCCGAGGGGCCTCGACACTGCTGTAGTGGCGGCTGGTGCTCAGTTTTCAGGCGGGGAGCGCCAGCGACTGTGTATTGCGCGGGCGTTGCTTGTGGATGCACCGATACTGGTGCTGGATGAGGCGACCTCGTCAATTGAGCCGAGAGCAGAAGGATTGCTCCACTCCGCGCTCGAACCTGTTTTTCGCTCGCGAACCACGCTGGCAATCGCTCATCGGCTGTCTACGGTACAGGCTGCGGATCGCATTGTCGTGCTTGAGGATGGGGCGATTGTAGGTGGGGGTCGTCATGAGGATCTATTGTCGGGAAGCGCGGCCTACCGACGTTTTTTGGGTGCCTTTGGTGAGGCGCACTCGTGATTGGGCTGGCGCTATATCGCATGGCTTGGTGGCTTGGAGGGCCACTGATATTTATTGCGACAGTGTGTATCCCCAGCTTCCGGCGGCATTGGGCCGGGCGTTGGGGGTTTCGGGCACCTGCGATTGAACCGGGGAGTACCTGGATACATGCGGCTTCCGTAGGAGAGGGCCGAGCAGCAGAAGCCATTTGTGAGGCATTGACTTCCCAGCGTGACGGTCATGTGTTGCTGCGGACCGCTACTTCACGTACAGGCCTTGAACAGGCACGTGGCCAACATGTGCAAGCCCCCCTCCCGTTGGACCATCCTTGGGTGGTTCGCGCGTGGCTGGACAAGGTGCGGCCATCGATCCTGGTGTTGGTGGAGGCCGAGTTGTGGCCAAACCTCCTACTGAGTTGTTTGGGGCGGGGTATTCCGGTCATTGTGGCCAGTGCCCGAGTGGGACGCGGCACCCGTCGATTTCGTGGCTTGTTTCCGGGGCTTTTCGGGCGTGTGGCTCGGAGTGTGGGATTGTGGATGGCGGTCGATGAAGAGACGGCAGAGTGGCTGCGTGTTTGTGTGCCTGGACAGGTTGATATTGGCGGGGAGCCCAAGGCTGATTTCACCCCGGGCCCAGCGCTTGTCTTTTCGAGGGCACCGATTGTCGCTGGATCCACCCGTGCGGGTGAGGAGGCGCTACTACTGACTGCATTTCAAAATCTCGTGGACCCGCCCCTTCTGGTGCTGGCACCTCGTCACCCTTCTCGGTTCGGGGAGGTGGGGGAGTTGCTGGAGCAGAGCGGGCTACGCTGGCGGCTACGCAGTGAAGTTCTCACTGAAGTGGAAGCCGATGTTGAGGTGTTGTTGTTGGACAGCCTAGGGGAGCTTGCCGGGTTGTACGATTCCGCGGCGGCGGCCTTTGTGGGAGGAACGTTCCTGCCCCATATTGGGGGTCATTCGCCTGTGGAGCCTGCCTCCCGAGGAGTTGCCCTGGTTTGTGGTCCGTATACGGGGGCCCATCGGGGAGCGTGGAGCCAACTGGAACCGCATGTGGCAGCTGATCCCAATGGGCTTGCGTTGGCTCTGCAGGAAGCGCTGGACGCCGAGGGGGCTCCTGTGTTTCAACTGGGTGCTTCGGCTCGGGTAGCTACGGCAGTGTCGGCTCATCGTCTTGCCACACCGCCGGATGAACGCCCGATGCGGCCGTTGCTCACGCCGTTGGGATGGGTGTGGATGGCGCTGGTCAGCTACCGAAATCTGTTTTGGAGTTTGTTTCCATCCGTGCGGACCGGCGGTCCCGTGATTTCAGTGGGCAGTCTGGGGAGTGGGGGTGCTGGAAAGACGGTGGTGGCTCAGTGGCTGGTAGAGGCATTGCGGGACCAGGGAGTGCCTTCTGCAGTGGTGTCTCGGGGATATGGTCGATTGCGGAGCGGCCGATTTGTACGGACAAGCCGGGAGCGTTCAGATGCCTCCTGGCTCGGGGACGAGCCAGCCATGTTGTCGGCAAGGGGTTGCAGGGTGGTATCGAGCCCGAATCGTGTAGCCGGCGCTGAGGTGGCCTTCTCTCAAGGGGCTGAGGTGGTTGTGTTGGATGATGCGTTCCAGCATCGCCGGATTGCGCGGGACCTGGATATCGTGGTGATGGATGGGCGCTGGCCGGAAGAAGGGGGGGCGATTCCCTCGGGAGAGCGGCGTGAGCCGTTGGACTCTCTACGGCGGGCTGATGTCGTTTGGGTCCGAGATGGGGGGGTTCCAGATCATCTGCGGGCGGGATTGAAACCCGGGACGCTGGTGGTTCAAGCCCGGGTGGTGTCCGTGTGTTGGCTTCGCGGAAACGAGGAGTTTCCATTGGATGCACTCGAGGATAGGGCCGTGTGCGCTTTTGCGGGGATTGCTCGGCCGGGGCGGTTTCTGGAGCATCTTGCGGGACTGGGCGTGCGAGTCAAAGGGTGGCGTGTGTTTCGCGACCATCATCGTTTTACGGAAGCTGATATCGAGCAGCTCTTGCAATGGGCCCGAGGCCGGCCGCTGGTGACCACCGAGAAAGACCGGGTGCGACTGCCTGCGGATTTGGAGGTTTGGGCTCTTCGGGTCCGAACGGAACCTTTTGCGGGAGTGGTGGAGCTACAGGCAAAACTTGCGGAGTTTGCCTCGTGATTGGCCTAAAGTCCTGGGCGCGCGGGCGGGTGCTTCAGGGGTGTGAGGCCTTGAGTTGGGGGCTTGCATGGACCTGGTGGTACCTGGTGCCCAAACGTCGGGATTTGGCGATTGAAAACATTGCGTTGGCTCTTCCCAGTCGTCCTCCGGCCCCTCTTTTGAGGCAGATGATGGCAGGTTTGATTCTGTCGTTTTTTGAATCGATCTTTCACTCTCAAAATGGACTTCCAGACCTGATATTCGAGGGCTTGGAGCCGGTCCGAGAACGTGTGCGTGCAGGGAAGGGCACCTTGCTGCTTGCAGGCCACTCGGGCGCCTGGGAGCTGATGGTAGCCGCGGCCTCCCGCGAACAGGGTTTGCCGCTGACTCTGATCGCGCGAGATATCGCCTGGGGCCCGGCTCGAGAGCTGGTGGCCAAAAATCGCGTGGACGCCGGCATTGAAGTCCTTCCGCCGGAGGGCTCGGTGTTTCGAGTGCTATCGGCCCTATCGGAAGGTCGGGTGGTCGTCTTTCTTCTGGACCAGAGACATAACGGGGGTATTCCTGTCACATTTTTTGGCCGGGATGCCTGGACCTCGCGAGCTCTTGCGTTGGTTGCGCAGCGCAGTCGTTGTCCGGTGTATGGCGTGTGGTCTTGGCGCAATGGGTTGGCTCGGCACCACGCTCGGGTGGAAAAAGCTTTTCCATTGATCGGCAATTTGCAGCGAGATACGCAGCAATTCATGAGGTTCTATGAGGAGGCCATCCGGGCGCATCCGGAGTCTTGGCTCTGGCTGCATGATCGCTGGAGAAAGCCCGGCCGAGGTGTCGCTTGAGCTCGATTGAACCTTCGTTGTTGGCACTCCTGGTTTGCCCGGTCTGTGAGGGAGATTTTCTTGACCGACCGGATGGGTTGGCCTGCCTGAACTGCCGAAAATTGTTTCCGGTGGAAGAAGGGGTTCCGATCCTTCTGCCAAGTCGATCTCGAAAGCTTCCGGAGGACCGAGAACGCAGAGGGCGGTAGAGAGGGTTAGGCTAAAAACAGCAGTGGGAGAGTGGATGAGCAAGATTGACCCGGAAGAACTGGGCCGGACGCTCACCACGTTGCTCCGGAAGCATCCCGAGGCTGGAGGGCTGCGGCTTGAAAAGGGTCGGTGGGCTGCGCTTGATTCATCTGCAGAAGCCATGGCCTTGTCGCTGGGCCAGGCCGTGGACGTAACCGACATTCTGGCTCTGATAGAGGGAAAGGGCTCCCGTTTCCTTGAGCTGGATGAAGGGGGGAATCGAGTGCGCGCCAAGCAGCGGAAACCGCGGCAGCGGTCGGGTGTTCGAGTGCCTGAGTTGTTGTTTCACGGGACCACTGTGCAGCAGATGCAGAAGGCTCGTGACAAAGGGGTGCTGTCTCGGAGGCAGGGGAGGCCGGTTTTCTTTTCTGCCTCTGAATCCCAGGCGTGGTTGGTCGCACATCGACTTAAGGGACATCCGGCGGTCCTGTATGTAGAGGCACAGCGAGCATCGCGGGATGGGGTCGCGTTTCGCAAGGGACGAAACAGCCTGTTTTTGGCGGAGCAAGTCCCGAAGCGCCATCTATTGAATCTGCACGATGGATTTGCGGAACAGCACTCGGCAGGTGGGGTGTTGATTCGGAATGTTGAGGGGAACAACGAGGTGGCTCTCGTGGCTTGTCGTCGCGGTCGCCGAGTCTGCTGGGAGATTGCAAAGGGAAAGCTGGAGCACGGCGAGTCACCTCAACAAGCTGCGATTCGGGAGATGCAGGAGGAGATGGGGTTTGAGGCCGACTTGGAAATTGTCGGCGATCTTGGCTTTGTTCAATATGCGTTCAACGTTCCCAACTTGGGACCGCGGCTGAAAACACTCTTCGTTTATGTGGTGGAGGCTCAATCGGAGGTGGTGTCATTTGACCCACAACTGAGCGAGGGAATTGAGGAAGTGCGTTGGTTTCCCGTTAAGGAGGCAGTGAAGCTCGTGCCTCACCGTTCGTTGCGCCCGATTTTCATTCGGCTGGCGGAACAGTATGCTTGAAGGAGGAGGGAAGAATGGGTTTGGATTACCTGGGATGGTTTGATGAGATCTTCGAAGAAGCCCAGGTGCCTCTGGGGCCTGATACCGAGGAGTGGCTGGATCGCGCCATGCATCGTATTGCGGGCTTAGACCACCCCCAGGAAGACCCCGATCAGGTGCTGAATGTCTTGAGGGAACGGTTTCTGAAGTTGGGGCCGCCGGGACGGCAACTCTTGGCTGCGCATATTCGGGACGAGGCTTTCGCGAGGCGCGACAGCCCAATGCGGCCTACCCAGGGGGAGGCTTATTTCGACAATGACTCGGGTGGGTACCGGTAGCTATTTCTTTTCGTGGACTCGCATGTCCATGATGCGCCCGTATCGATCGTAGAGTGTGGCCTTGTCGTAGGTGTTGTTCCAGATCGGACCAGGGTTTCCCAGATAGACCGTGAGTTGAGCCTTGTGGTCGGTTTGGTTGATCCCTTTTCCCGAATGGATTCGGATGGTGTGGCCGGTGGGCACGGTCATGGCTGGAAGTACCCAGCGGTTTCCCGAGGCATCCGTAAGCGCGTATCCTTCCAGACTGAGAGGGTGAGAGGCGATATTGCAGACACGCAGATACTCGCCATTGACGTTCTCTCGGTCGTCTCCGGCCGCGTTCGCGTGAAAGGAGGTGATGTGCAGATCGCCTCTAAAGTTGTTGTTGCTCCAGATACCCCGGTTGGCGTTTCGGGCCTTGGCTTGGGCTTCCAGTAAAGCTTCGCTGGATTGACCTGGCTCAATGGGAGGAATCAAGAATAGATGGGCCAGGCCCAGCCCGATGAGGTGCTCGGAAAGACTCTTTCCGTCAACCGACGCGCCTGCGATGAGCCGTCCGTACCCATCCCGCTCCGTGGCACCGAGGTGCAGCGTAATCTCGGTTGCGCTCAAAAAGCGCTCCGTCGCGTCTCGCGCTTCAATGGCGTATGGCTCCATTGGGGAGAGTTCGGGGGTGTTTACCCCGGCCAGTCGAACCTTCTCACCGGATTCCAAGGTAAATGTGTCACCGTCGTAAACGCTGATGACTCTTGCTGAGCGAGTGGTCTCGGCAAGCGAGAGGCTGGCTATCCAAAGGAGCATCATGGCGCGGTCCTTTCCGGGCCGGCCAAAGAAGCCAGCCGACGGTGCTGCCAGAGGTGGTACAGAGTGTCTGGCGAATAGCGAGCGGCTTGGAGCGAGGCCTCTTCGGCGGCCTGGAGATCCCCGAGTTGCTCTTGGACAATCGCCAGTGTGTCCAGGAAGTCCGGGCGGTGGGAGTCAGCTTTCAATGCGGACTCGATGGACTCGAGAGCACGGGGAAGTTCCAACCCTGCCATGGCCAGATACCACGCTTCGCAATTCATCCGGGACGCCTCGGTGTCCGCCTGAGCGCAATCTCGTAAGAGGCCTTCCTCCAGTGTGGATTGGGCCAGATTCGGTTGACCCATCAGGCGTTGGGAAACGGCGATGAAATCCAGAGGCAATGAGTCTGGGTGGAGCCGGGCGAAAGCCTGCGCGAGATCACTTTGAAAGGTTTGTTGAAGCTCGGGAAGTTGTGTGGCCAGAAGAGCATAGGCCCAGAGGCTGTGACCATCGGTGGGGTAATGATGAAGTCGCTTTCTCAGGTGGGAAACCGCTGCGTAGGCATCACCTTCCATCAGGGCCACCAACGCTTTGCGGTGAAGGAATGCATCCGGGTTCTCTCGAAGTCGCGCTGCCGCGCGAATGGAGGCTCCGGCCTGGTCTGGCTTTGCGAGTTCCATCTGAACATCCGCCAGTGCCAGGTAAGCCAATGAAGACTCCGGCCTGCTCTGAGTGGCAGCGATGGCGAGACGCTCGGCCGCGGCTGGCTCGCCGCTGAGTACAAGGCTGTTTGTGGCGGCCAGAATCTCACCGTGGTCCACGAGGTCCCCTGCGCTGATCCCGGTACTCGCTGTAATCGCCTCATCGAACCGCCCTTGTGACCGCAGCACGATGGAACGTGTGATCAGTGCTTCTGCATGATCGGTGTTCAAGTCCAGATAGGCGTCGAGTTGGTCCAGAGCCGCTTCCACCTCGTCTTGAGCAAGGAGCATCCGTGCTCGAAATAGTCCTCGGCTGGCATCGTTGCCATACCGCTTTAGGTCCTGTTCGAGAAGCACTTTGTGGCCGTCTATTTGTCGAGGCCGACGCGTGGATTCCTTCAGCAGGAAACGTTGGCCCGGGAAGTCCATGAACACCCGGTGGTTCGAGAGAACCGCGTGTCCTAAGAGGCCCGTCAGGCGTGGGGGGCCGATCTCGGGATTGCCATCGTAGTTGAGCCACGTGGCGTCGCCGGGTTGTTCGATTGTGACGCCACCCATTTCTACGCGCGAAATCGGAATCCGTCGGGTCTGTCGATAAAACGCCGAGACTGGCATTCCATCAGCGGCTCCAATACCGAAGATAGGTTCTTCGCCCTCGGTAGCCAGATCTTCAAATCCTTGGCCGGTGTTTCCCGACAACAGAATCTGTCGGGCACCTGTGTCCAGCTCCAGATGGAGAGAGCGTTCTACCTCTTGGCTGTCTTCGGAGCCGGCGTGCAGTGTGACGGGAACCAGGACATGATGCCCGTCGAAAGACATGGGGACAGCGGTTTCTGGTACCCGTATGGTGCCGGGCTTTCCGATCTCCAGGATATCGGCCGGGTAATCCAGCACGAGCACGAAGTCTCCCCAGACGTTGTTACCGAGAATTCCGTCAATCGGAATCCATCCCGCGTGGGAGGGCAATCCCGGAACATCGATGGCCACGTCGATATTGCGAATCGAGATACCGCCGAGGGAGATTTCGGGAAGCACACCGCTGACCAAAGGGCTCTCGCCACCGAGCCCTGAAAGCATGCTCTGAGTCTTCTTTCCGCTGATCTGCAGTCTGTCGGCCAACTCCTTCGAGATTGCGGAAATGCCTGCCCCCGTGTCGACCAGGAACACTGCGGGCTCCGCCCCGGGGATTTGAGCCTGTACATAGATCTTCTGACCACCGGGACTGGAGCGAAGCATATCGACAGTGGCCTTGTCGCGGCCTTCGCCGCGCTTTTGGGGGCCTCCAGCACATCCAATGCCCAGAAGCAGGGCGAGCGCGATTGCTGCACTGAAATGTCTGGGCATGCTGGTCTCCGAGCCAATTCCACCTAACCCGCAGAGGAGAAAATGCAGTCCATGTCTTGGTTGCTTGGGCTCGTTAGTGGGAGTGTAGAGGTGTGCTTATGCTGTTCGCGTTGTGGTCTGTTCTGAATGTGGTGTTGGCTCAAGAGGAAGGTCTGAAACCCACAGCGGCGTCGCCCGATGAGGGAGCAGAAGGGCCAGCAGCACAGGATCCCGCAGTTGGGGTTGATGTGGCCGAGAGGCTCGAGGCCGATGCTGCACTTGTACAACTGCAGGCTGAACTCAACACCCTGCGTGGGGAAAGCTCGGGTCTTGGTGCGCTGGTGGCTCAAGCTTCCATATTGCTGGATGACAGAGCACTGGACTCGGAACGGATTGCAGCAGCCACCGCATTGGCGGCAGAGGGGGATAGCCGATCCGTTGCATTCATCCGTGGTGCGGGTATGTCCCGCAATACGGCAGTACAGACCGCTGCCATCACGGCAATTCCGGCCTTTGGAGCGGTTGAGGCTGCCAGCTTGGGGGTCGCGGTGTTGCGCGTGGACGACACGCTGGTTCCGACTGCGTTGGGAATGTGGGGGCAGGCGATCATGCCTGGCATCTTGGGGCAGGGGAATCGGCAGTCTGACTCGGAGCTGCGAGCCCATGTGATGGACATGTTGGTGGCACTCCAGGACGATGAAGCGGCCCACCGCTTGTGGTTGCTCGCTGGAGATGCTGCGGTGTCGGACGGGCTGCGTGAGGGCGCTTTGAACGCTCTTGAAGAGGGGTATGCGGAGTGGTTGTCAGAGCGCGGAAATCCGGATGCTGTGAGTGGTAAGCTCGGAACCGTGGTGGGGGTTGTCGCGAATGGGGTCGCGGGTGGGCATGCGCTTCATGCGGTGGGTGTATGGGGGCAAACGGAGGCTGGGGAAGTCATCGGTGGTTTAGGCGGAACCGCTATCGGGCTGGGTACGGGAGCACTCTATGTGTTGGAGAACCCGGTCTCCGATGGTCAAGGGGTTGCCTATGGAAGTGCTGTTGGGCTCGGTGGTGTGGCCGGCTACCTGGCTGGATTTAGTATTTCGGGAACCGGGTATGGGAGCAATTGGCGCTGGGATGAAACCCCGGATCGCCGAGACCTGGAGGCGGCACTCCGTCTGGCCGGAATTGGAGGCGGGGCTTGGTATGGCTTCAAGAGGATGGAGAACAACCCCTCTCTCTCCGATGTTCTCGAACTGGATGCGCTGGCGTATTTCGGTGCGCAGTTGGCTGTGGGGCTGGGAGACATGGCGCGCGATCACAGGGCAGAGGACTGGGGCTATCACTACGACTACAACTACGACTACGGCTATGGGGGTGAGTACGAAGTCGAGTGGGAGGTTCGGGAAGCAGAGGTGGAGGCGGCTGAGAGTCGAGACCTCCAGATTGATAGCGCCTTAGGCTTGGTGGGCATGGCGGCGGGGCTTGGAGTTGGCCATCGGATCGTTGGAGACTGGCAGCCAGGGGAGGCGGACGTTGGCTTGGCGGCTGTGGCGGCTACGCAGGGCGGTATTCTCGCTGGACTGCTTCCGGTTGTGATCCACGGCGGCTACGAAGACCTGTACATCGAGGGTCACGTGCGTACGGGCATTCACGCTGCGGGACTCGGGGCGCTCTACTACGCTCACCGACATGAAATCGACAACCGACATGTAGGGATCGGTGCGTATTCCATGGCAGTTGGAAATGCACTGGGGGCAGGCATTCCAATGGCCCTGATGCCGTTGATAGACCGTGACAATGAAGAAAGAGCCCTGGCTCTGGGGCTTTCTACACTGGGTGTTGCAGGCACAGTGGCGGGGGTTCGGATGGCCGACCACATGGTCTGGTCACGAGGGGACATGGCAATGATTGGTGTGGGCTTGTCCTTGGCGTTGTGGGAGTCTACGGCCTATGCCTTTGTCGCCGACGAGAAGTGGAATCTCTACAAGGACAGTGCGCAGATTCCTGGGACCATTCTGGTCGCCACGGGTGCGACCGGGCTGGGTTTGGCGGGCTTGGCCCACAAGATTGAGCCGGATCCCGCGAATATGTTGTTTCTTGGAACCGCTACGGCATGGGGGGCCTACTATGGAGCACTGGTCCCCATCGCGTTGGAAACGGAGGGAAGCGAGGCGGACTACGTATTGACCATACTAGCCGCCAGTGACATCGCGCTCGGTTTGGCAGCGTGGGCTGTTTCCAAGGAGGACTTCTTGGATCCCAGGGATACGCTGATCACGCAGTTGGGAGGCGTCGGCGGAGCCACACTGGGTGCGCTGGCTGCATCCATGGCCTCCGAGGAGTCTTCGAATATTGCGTCCGGGGCGTTGATTGGTGCTACCGCAGGGATGGTGGCGGGTAGCTTTGGGCAGCGATGGCGGGCCTCAAACCCGGTGGCGTCTAATGTCCGGTCCAATCCCCGGTCGAATCCGCTGCTCAATCTCCCGGGAGATTGGAGCGTCAACGTTCTCCCGATTCAGTTGGCCCCAGGTGAAATGGGCACCTGGATGGGCATTCAAGTCGACCGGTGGTAGTTCACCCCTGAGGTGCGTCCTGCTCGACTTCTCGACGCAGGTTTTCCAGTACTCTCTTCCAGCTCTCCTCCAAGGCGGTCCTGGCCAGGGCCACATCCAAGACGGCGCCAATCACCCGCCCGGGGGTGTAATCGTGGTGGAGAGTCACCATGGTATTGGAAGGGGGCTTTACGGTACGAAGAGAGAAGGTCAGCGAGCCTTGTGTTCTTCGGCCGGTAGTCTTGAAGCGAACTCGACGCCCTCCATGAGCGTCATCAACCGTTAGGAATTCGTATCCCATCGACCGCGACAGCGGACCTGCGCTAAAGGAAACCTCCCAACTACCGGGGTTTGTCGGAATCACACGGTCAAAGGCCGACTCCAGTATTCGGGACTGGTTTTCTGGCTTCTCAAGCCAATGCATGATGGGGTCCCGGCGGATTCCCGTGATTAGAATGTCCGCGGTAATGACTGGCACGGGAGGCTCCTGATTGCGCGGCGGAATATAGCACGCCTGGAGTATTGGTCCTCTTGTATAGTCCCGCAGCCATTCCGTTCTGGCAACCTCGTGTGTACGAGCTTGGCCCTATTCCAATCGACCCTTGGGCCACTTTGGTTTGCCTGGCGTTTATTCTGGGTCTGGAGGTGTGCCGGGCGAGGGGGATTCGCCGAGGCCTCGAGCCGCGGGATGTGGTGGATGGGGCGGTGGTGATTGTTGGGATGGGCTTCGTGGTAGGCCACCTGGTACACGTCTTGGGCTACCACCCGGAACAATACGAAAAGGATGGAATTGTCTCCTTGCTTCGTGTTTGGGCCGGTTTCTCCTCCATGGGGGGCATGCTGGGTGCTGTTATTGGCTATGTCCTGTTTTTTGGGTTCATCCGAAATTCAGCCCCCCTTTCGACGGTCTTTGGTGGAAGTTTCTCTGAGGTTTGGGGACGTATAGGGAAGCGCTTTGACCGCAAGTTCTGGACCCAGGGCGACAACATCATGTTTGGTTTTCCATTCGCCTGGTTTCTAGGGCGAATGGGTTGTTTTTCTGTACATGACCATATTGGGCGGGAAACGACATTTTTCCTGGGCGTGGAGTTTCCGGCCAACTGGTTGGCTGCTGGCGATCCGGGTGGCATTCGCCACGATCTTGGACTGTACGAGGCGCTGTGGGCGCTGTGTATCGCTGGGGTGTTCCTAATCTTGGATCGGAAGGCTCGAAAGCCAGGATTTTTTCTGGCTACCTGGTGTTTTCTGTACGCTCCAATTCGCTTTGCCATGGACTTCTGGCGGAGCACCGACCTGGGTGTCAATCGCTCGGATATTCGGTACTGGGGACTGACGCCGGCTCAGTATCTGGCGGTCCTGATGTTCCTCGCCGGCATTGGATTGTTGATGATGTTGCGAGGCTCTCCGGTTCCCGAGGAAGGCACTTCGGAGCGAGCGGAAGAAGAGTAGCGCCTGGTAAGGCGACGAGGGACAGCCAGTGGGATAGAAGGTGGGCCTGTTTGGAGGACGCATGGGCATCCCGGATACCGTCAATCTACAGCTTAAAGAATCCATGAAGGCCAGAGACGCTGCGCGGACTGCTGCGCTGCGCATGATCAAGGCTGCGTTGTTGGAGGCAGAAAAGAAGACTGGCAGCACTCCAAACGATGGAACTTGCCAGGAAATTCTCCGTCGACTTCGCAAGCAGCGTGATGAGGCTGCGACTAGTTACCGAGCCGGAGGCCGCGAGGAACTTGCAGCATCCGAGGAGGCGGAAATCAAGATTATCGACGCGTTTCTGCCTCAGCTTGCGGACGAGGCGACTACCCGGCAGTGGGTACAGGAAGCCATTGCCTCAAGTGGAGCGAGCCAACCTGGCGAGCTGGGGCGGGTGATGGGAGCCCTGATGAAAGCTCACAAGGCAGAAATTGATGGAAACCTCGCACGGAAGCTTGTCCAGGAGGAACTTTCCGGCTGATGTTTCGTCGGGTGCTTATCGCTAATCGCGGAGAGGTGGCTGCTCGGGTCGCGAGAACCTGCCGAAGGCTGGGAATCGAAACCGTAGCGGTGATCAGCACGGTGGATCGTGGTCTTTCCTGGCTGGAGGATGCGGACAAGGTGGTGTGTATCGGTGGGCCTCGTTCCTACCTGGATGCTGACGCCATCTTGGACGTGGCTCATGCAGAAGGGGTGAGCGCAATTCATCCGGGTTGGGGGTTTCTGGCAGAAAACGGAACCTTTGCGGCTCGCGCTGAGGCGATCGGCGTGAGCTTTATCGGGCCCAGCCCGTCTCTTCTCCGGAGCATGGGCGACAAAGTGACAGCTCGACAAACCATGAAGGCTCTGGGGGTGGAGGTCATTCCCGGCTCGGAGGGGGCGCTCTCTGGACCCCAGGAAGCACTCGAGCTTGCTGAGCAGATTGGATACCCGGTTCTGTTGAAGGCTGTGAGCGGAGGTGGGGGGCGTGGAATGAGACGCGTGTACTCCGCGGAAGAGGTGACTCCTGCATTCGAGGAAGCGCGAGCCGAGGCCCTCTCCGCGTTTGGAGATGGCTCCATGTATTTGGAGAAGCTCATCGAACAGGGGCGTCACATAGAGTTCCAGGTATTGGGGGACCGCAGTGGCCGCGTGGTAGTACTGGGGGATCGAGAAT